>CAZNFT010000003.1:21835-71921 GCA_964572745.1 uncultured bacterium | reverse complement strand
TTAAGCGGAAAATAAAGACGACGATTTATCGCGTCTCGATTTGGTCTTCGTCACTCAGGAAGGCTTGGAAGATAAAGAAAGGAAGCATAACGAAGTGAAAAAATAGTCATGCTTTAGATTGATTGAAATAATGAATTTGTTCAACCCCTCGAAATACTCGGGGTTGAAGACATGATTCAGATTCTAGACTTCTCGCTTCTGGCTTTTGTTGATATACTAATAAGGAAAGATGATATTTTAAGTTTTCAACAATCACTCATTGCCTGAAATAAATATACCCTTGACAAACAATCAAACTTGCTGTATTATAGTATGTTATGTTTTATTATTACAAATAATATCTGATTAAAACTAGCAAGGGAGAAAAAAATGAAAACAAAACTATCTGTCATTATACTTTTTGTTGTGTCCCTAATCATAAGCTCCTGTAACTTTTTTGGAGATCAAAGAAACAATGGACGAATTATTATTAGTAACAACAACTTCGAAGGTCGTATTGTTACAAGTGATACAGAAGTTAAATTGGATAGCCTAGGAGCTACTTTAGGTAAAGCGCACGCTATCTCCGTTCCTCAAGATTTTAGATTAATCCTTCGCGCAGAAGTAAACCCTCCGGTTTATGATGGCTTCACATTGCGAGCATCACATGTTACTATCAATGGCGATATGGCCTATGTCAGTTACAATCGTGAAGGTGAAGATTATTTGGGTGGCGTAGAAATTTTTGATATTAACGATATTGAAAATCCCGTATTGGTATCTCAAGCTATATTTACCGATACTGATGTATCCTCTGTCGCTTATTCAAGCAATAAACTCTATCTTGCAGGCGCCATCAACCCCTACTTGAATACAGACTATAAATCACCCGCTATATTAGAATGCATGAATCTTAATTTTAAAGGCGAATTAACCGGTAACACTGAAGTTGTTGATGTCAGTTCATATGTTGCAACAGATGTTTTTGTTTATGAAGATAAGTTATTTGCAACAACCGGTTCAGATGGTGATTTGCTCTTTTTTGAAAAAAATAAAATGGATAGCTTATATGCATATCCTGTCCATGATGCTAGAAGTATTGCACTTTCAGATGAATACTGCGTGTTTTTGTCAGCGACCCCTGCAAAGTTACATATTGTACAAAATTTAGATTTTAGTACTATCACTAGCTACACTATTGCGGGTAAAACAATTCCCGAATCTAAATCTACATTAGCTCTTGATGGTGATTATGCCTTTATAGCCTTAAACGATGAAGGCTTAAAAGTCGTTAGGCTTAGTGACGGTTCGCTTGTTCAAGAAATTCCATGTCCTCAAGCTCCGGAAGGTAGCAGTGAAAGCGATTATGTTACAAATGGTGTTTCGATCAATAAAGACTTAATATTTATTGCAAATGGTGCAGCTGGAGTCTATGTAGGTCGTAAATATGATGAAAAAGATATCGAGATATATGGATCGGCTGAATTTAATTCTTCTACAAACTTTGTCGAAAGTAAGGATGATATAGTTTTTGTAGCAACCGGTTACGGTGGCTTTAAAATTCTTGAGATCCAAAGAACCGGATTTGGTGGATCAGAACTTGTAACAAGCCATGGCTCTGCAAAATTTAAATCCAAATATGCGGCCGTTCGATTTAAAAGCTTTTCTAACACCAATAGAAAAGAACATTATCTGGGTATTGATGACATTGCCAGAAACAACAATAGATCCCAAAATGATTATACTTGGGAGGTTCCCGGTGAATATTTTGTTACTTTTTCTTACGACCCCTCAACACATATCTTATCCTCAAGTATTAATGGAGACGAATCATATTTAACCTATCAAGCACCTGCTCCTACAGATGAACCCAATATACTTCAATTAGATGTTATTGGACAAACATCGGGAGGATCAGTCATTTTTAAAAACGTTCAAATAAACGGTACGCCTGTTGGAACATTTAATGGAAATGGCTGGAAAACTTGGGCAATCACCGGATTTGATATATCAGAAGGATTTAATATATCCGGATATCTCGAACTTAGCGGTGACTTTAAAACCTCAAATGAAAATGACAAGCTTAACATTATCTTAGGTCATGTTGTCCAAGAATAGGAAAGTTAAGATAAAACTAATGACATAGGTGACATGCTTACCTATAACAATAAAATAAATGTCTTCCTTATGGCGACATAAATTGGTCTCCCAATATTGCCCACAATCTTTGAGATTATGTTTGTGAAAAATAAAATTTAATAAAACGCTTAACTGCTTAAGCGTTTTTTTATTCTCCAAATTTATTTTGATTTATTGTTTTCAACTTGTAGATTGGCGAGATAAAATGAGGAAAATATGTCAGAGATCAGAAAAAATGATTTAGTTAATTTAGAAATTGAAAGCATTGCTTTTGGCGCCAAGGGAATTGCAAAACTTAACAATTTTGTGATTTTTGTTCGTGATGCCTTACCGGGGCAAAAAGTTAAAGCTCTTATCATAAAAAAGAAATCGGGATACGCTGAAGCTATTATTAAAGAGGTCTTAGAACAATCCCCCGACTATGTTGAAGCTCCCTGTCCTTATTTTAACGATTGCGGAGGATGTAAATTCCAAAATTTAAATTACACTAAACAATTAGAGATCAAGACAGAGCAGGTCAAAGATGTTTACTCACATTTAGTGAAAATGCCGGATGTCCCTATTCTTCCAACACTTCCCGCTCCTGATGTATTTGCCTATAGAAATAAAATGGATTTTTCAGCCGGTTTATCCCGCTGGCTTCTCAAAGAAAACGATCCCGGAACTGATGAAAATTTTGCTATCGGACTTCATGCTCCCGGTCGATTTGACAAAATTCTTGATATCAAGGCCTGCCTCCTGCAGGACGATGAAAGAAATGCTCTATTTTTAACGATCAAAAATTGGGCAAGAAAAAATAAAGTTACTCTGAATAATGCCAGAGAATGGACAGGATTTCTTCGTTCTGTCATGATCAGAAAAGGTGAGCATAGTCAGGAGATTATGCTAAATTTGGTCACCCGATACGAAGATCGTGAAATTTTGGCTCCCTTGGTAGAAGAGATTAAAGTAAAGTATCCCAATGTTGTTTCAATTGTGAATAATATTACCAATTCCAAAGGTGATCATTCCATAGGTGAACGTGAAATTCTCTTATATGGCAACTCAGTAATTCATGATTCTCTCGGTGGTCTGAATTATGAAATATCTGCAAACTCCTTTTTCCAGACGAATACTAAAGGTGCAGAACAGCTCTACAATGTCATCCTTGAATTTGGAGATTTTAAACAAGACATGGTCGTTTGGGATTTTTTCTCAGGCGCCGGCTCAATCTCTCTTTATATCGCTGATAAAGTCAAAGAAGTCATCGGTTTTGAAGTCGTAAAAGATGCGGTCAAAAACGCAAAAATGAATGCCAAAAGGAATAAGGTTGAACACTGTCGTTTCTTTGAAGCGGATCTTAATAAATTTTTGCAACACAAGCAGGAACTCATTACAAAATTGAACAAACCCGATCTGGCCATTGTAGATCCTCCCAGGGCCGGATTGAATCCTAAATTCATTAAACAATTAATCGATCTAAAAGCACCTTCAATTATCTATGTTTCCTGTAATCCCTCTACTCAAGCCAGAGATATTGAACTGCTATGCAAGGCCGCTTATAAGGTGGAAAAAATTCAACCTGTCGATATGTTCCCTCATACCGCTCATATTGAAACTGTTGCAAAATTATCTCTTGTAAAACACTAAGATCTTAGCAAAACACATGATTCTACTGTAAAGCATTCTTAAAAACAATTAAAAGCCCCTAGTGACATTTGGATTTTAGCAAAGAAATCCGTATTCTTAACTATGAAAACATTTACAACATATTTGACGAAAATTTTAGGACGGGAACCCGATCAGGGCGAAATGCACTTTTATAACTGCTTTAATCCCGAAAACTATAATATACAGAAACGCTTTGACAGATACAGCGCATCTCGGGCACTTTTTTTAAACATTGATGACGATCATTATCTCTATGTTTCAAACCATACAAGTAAACTAAGATGTTCTCTGGATATGGCGACTCGCCAGCTAAACACCTCCGAGTGTTATAAACACGGGCAAGGCAATATTATGCTGGGCATTACAAAACCGGAAAATGAAAAACATATAAATGCCCGAATATCAAATTACAATATCTACTTGCATTCCACCAGTCAGCACGAAGCCAACGACGCTCTCAAAAGAGTCAGTCAATTCTCGGACCATATTTCTTTGATCAAAGACGAAACACCTTGGGAAAGAATTTGTAATATGTGTGCCGAAATTCAAACCGGCATTCATTTAACCTGTTCAGCACAGCGCTTACTTAAACATTATAAAAACGGACTTATTTATCTCGTTGAAGAAAACCGGGATAAAAATTTCAAGAATGCTATTAAATATCTCGATACCATTCCTGCTTTTATTGGAAAAACAAGGTCCTTCCCCATTATTAGCTTAGATAATGAACTGACAACATTAGAATTACCCATTGCCAATCTAAAACAATTATTTCTTCTACAAAATACCGCTTCCCCTGCAAAAAGCGTCTTAGACCAAAATACTGAAGATCCAAATTCTATAGACCTGGATAAAGAACCCGAGGACCTTCTTGAACAGCTGGCAAATTTTCTTAAAAAAGAAAAAAAAGAAAGTCCTTCCAAGAAATTATGTTTTGACTCTCTTCCCGACCTCTTTATTGAAAATTTCCCTTTGAAATCACTCTCCTTTACACCTAATGGTATCAGCTTACATACTTTATCTGCCATTGTTTCATTGCATTATCGCGGCTATAAACCACTAGCGCTTTCCTACTATGCAGAAACAAAAGCGGATTTTCCTCAGGAAATTGATACTTCTTTAAGTGCCATAGCCAAAGCCGCAAAATTGTTTGGAATACCCATGGCAAATAATTGTATTATCCACGGTAAAGAAAATCATCTCAAACTTTTTTTCATTTGCAAAAAACAGGATGATATAATACCCGATACTTTCCAGGAAGAAAATAATTTTATTTGTCTCCTTGGCGATCCCAATGGTGAAATAAGAGGATCGGCTTATGCACATATACTCGGACACAAAACGCCCTTTACACCTCCCGGAATTATGACAGGAACCCTTGCTGCACTAGTTGATGTACTTGATGAATGCAAAAACAAAAACATCCTTGTTTCTGCGAATTTTATTGGCAGAGGTGGGTTGATCACTGCCTTAAAAACCGCCTGTTCACATAGCAAAGGCGCAAAGATCTATTCGGAAAGAAAAGGACCGGAACAAATATTTATATACGGAGAACATCAGGCCGCAGCACTGATAAGCATTAAAGAAAAACACTTGATAGATCTTGCTAAGATCACATCTAATTACAACTTAAGCTCAAGTACTATTGGCCGTGTAACTGAAAATAATGATATAATTATCAACAATAAAAGCCTGTCATAAACTATTTTTTGATATTTGTTCTTTATAAGTATTGACACGCTGATGATTATCATGTAAATTGGACTGAAAAATGGAGTAAATTATGGAAACATATACTAAAAGTAAAAGCAAGTTATCTCAATGGTGGGAAAGTCTAAGCCCAAAAATTGACGAAGCTTATAAGACAACCAAAGATAAAGCAAATGAATTTGGCAAACTTGGAAAAATAAAATATGAGATTTTCCAAACGCGCAGAATATTGTTAAAATGTTATCAAGAATTGGGCGAAAGCACCAGCACTTTTATAAATGAAAACAAAACTTTTGACCTTGGCAGTATCGATAATTTAAATGATATGTTAAGCCAAATAGATGAATTGAAAACAACGATCTCTACACTAGAATCTGAAGCTGAGCGCCTGCAGGCTGAAGAAAAAAAATGATATTTTAAATTAGCCCGGGTGGCGAAATTGGCAGACGCGCTAGGTTCAGGGTCTAGTGTCCTTACGGACATGCGGGTTCAAATCCCGCCCCGGGTACTTTTTATGCAGAGTATTTCTCTGCTTTTTTATTTTGGGTAAAAAAATAGCCTTGGCAAAAGCCAAGGCTATATTCTAATTTAGCAAAAAGTTTATTTAATATAGAATTTTGCCACAACCGGTCGATGATCGGATGCAACAGTTTCTTCGATAACTTTAGCCTTTCGGAATTTTATATCCTGATCATAAGAATAAAAAATATGATCAATTGTACGGTCGGGTTTATCTGAGGGATACGTAAACTCTTCAGATTCAGCTCTTAGAAAAAAATCTTCAAGTATTAAAAGTGTTTCACTATCTTGTTCACAATTAAAATCTCCTGCTAAGAACATCTTGGCTTTTTTATCTTTCAGCAATGCTTTGATCGCCTCCATCTGAGAGGGTCTGTCTGAATCATTTCTATGGTGATCGAGATGTGTATTATAAAAATATAAAGTATCACCTTTATTGGTCAAACAACTTATCATCATCATAAGACGAGGTTCATATTCTTGCTTGGAAGGCAGACGGTATAATTTACTATCAAGAATAGGATGTTTTGACAAAATAGCATTACCATACTCCCCGCCTTGGTAATTGAACGTTTTCATAAAAACACCGTGCATAGCGGTTTCTTCCTTTATTACAGCAAAAACATCCAGCTTGCCGGATCTTTCTGTTAAACGATCGACTTCTTGCAAGGCTACAAAGTCTGGAGCTTGTTCTTTAATGACAGCAGCTATCCTTTTTGCATCATAAACCTTGTCCATCCCTTTACTTGCATGAATATTATAAGTCATGACCGTAAGCTTCTGACAAGACATTAATAAAATTGCCACTGATAATATTAAAAAAAACTTTTTCATTTTATCCCTTTCACTTGAGTATATGAATAATCTACTTTCTTATTGGCAGAGTATCAAGAAACATTTTAACTGTAAATTGTTGTGTTTTTTTTCCGATTATTTCTTTGTATATTGAATAATAGAAAAAGTAGCTTAAACTATTTTTAGGTATTAATATGTATAAAAAAAGACTCTAATAGCATGAACTCAATGAACATAAAATCGGCCAGCACCGAACTATATAAAAACCTTTATTATTCAATGGATGAAAGTGCTGCAATCTTTAAAATGATCCACAATGACTCAGAAAATGAGGCTGTTGATTTTATAGTTGAAGATATAAATCCCGCTATTGAAAAATACTTTAATACAAGCTTAGAAAATATTTACGGTAAATCATTACGAAAACTTTTAAATCTTAAAACAATCCCATTTGCTGAGCTTTGCAAAAAAGCCTTGGAAACGGGATTAGCACACACATTTGAAGATCAAAGTTTAGACCCAAAAAAATATTTAAAAATTTCAATTATTCCCGGGGAAGAGAATACTTTCGCAATTAAAATTCGTGATATTACTCAATTTAAACAGCATGAAGAAGAACTCAGGTTAAGCGAAGATAAATATCGTTTGATCGTAGAAAATGCCAATGACGGCATCGTAATATCCCAGAATGATGAGTTTATTTACTGCAATGCCCGTTTTGCTGAAATGTTAGCTTATGAACCCGAGGAATTAAAAAACATTTCCTTTAAGAAAATATATACCGAAGATGGCATTCATGATCTGCTTACAAGAGGTCAAAAAAGAATGACAGGGCAAGCTCTACCTAATTATTATCAAACGACTTTTAAAAAAAAAGATAAGAGTATTCTTGAGGTTGATGTAAACTATCAAATCATCAATTATAGAAACATGCCTGCTACTTTTGCAATTATCAGAGATATAACCGAGCAAAAACAAGCTGAAAAAGATATCATCATAGCTCTTGAAAAAGCCAAAGAATCTGACCAGCTGAAATCTGTTTTTCTTGCTAATATGAGTCATGAGATCAGAACCCCCATGAATGGAATAATGGGATTTACGCAGCTATTAAGAAAAAAAGATCTAAGTTGGGAAAAGCACAAAGAATATTTAAACATCATTGAACGATCCTCAAAACGAATGTTGAATCTTATTAATGACCTTATTGATATTTCAAAGATCGAAGCCGGGCAGGTCAAGATCTACAATTCACCTTTCAGTGTAAATAAAGTGTTAAACTACCTCGAAAAGTTCTTTTTACCTGAGTGCCAAGAAAAAAATCTTAAACTCAATAAAATATGTGAAAAAAATACTTTCTTGTTTGGCGATAAAGATAAATTAGAAGCAGTTCTGACTAATCTTATTAAAAACGCGATCAAGTTCACCAAAACAGGTCACATTACTTTTGGCTGTCAACAACAATCAAAATTTTTGCAATTCTTTGTTGAAGATACAGGCATTGGCATAGCTAAAGAAAAATATAAAAATATTTTTTCACGCTTTGTCCAGGCTGATAATAAAATATCAAAACCTTATGAAGGGGCTGGTCTTGGTCTTTCTATCTGCAAAGCCTATGTGGAATTAATGGGAGGCGAATTAAAGCTAAATTCCGAGCTGGGAAAAGGTTCGCGTTTTTATTTTGATCTTCCCCTTACACAAGGAGGTCAACTGGATCATAATGCACATACGACACCCTCTTCTCAGTCCAAGAATCTGCATCATTTAAATATCATGATCGTTGAAGATGATGAACCTTCACTTTTATTTCTTGATATTATTATGAGAAACTTTTCGCAGAATATAATTCATGCAAAAAATGGAGAAGAAGCTGTAAAGCTCTGCAAGGAAAATAAAGATCTGGATTTAATTCTAATGGATCTTAAAATGCCTCTTATGGATGGCTTTGAAGCGACAAAAATAATTCGTGAATTTAATAAAAACATTATAATTATTGCACAAACCGCCTATGCTTTTGACGATGACCATGAAAAGATCATTCAAAGCGGTTTTGATGGACATATAACTAAACCTATACAGGAAAATGAACTAAAAACGCTTTTAGCGCAATTATTTTCTTAACAATCAAAGAGGATGCCAAGGCATCCTCTTTTAAGATACTGCACTATTTATTATAGACCATAGTATTTTCCATACGTATTGATGACAAAATCAATATCTTTGTCTCCTCTACCGGAAAGATTGACCAAAATGTTATGATCTTTGGCTAAGGTCGGAGCTAGTTTCATGGCATAAGCAATGGCATGTGCACTTTCAAGAGCAGGAATAATCCCCTCCACTCGTGATATTTCAAAAAAGGCATCTATTGCTTCCTTGTCATTTGCCGTGACATATTGTACTCTTTTAATATCTCTTAAATAACTATGTTGTGGTCCCACCGCAGGATAATCTAAACCCGATGCCACAGAGTAAGCAGGAGCTGCTTCACCATTTTCATCCTGAATTAAATAGGATTTAAAACCGTGAAGAATACCTGGTTTACCCATGGTTATAGACGCAGCATGTTCACCTACCTTAAAACTTAAACCCGCGGGTTCAACGCCAATAATTTCGACATCATCCTTAAGAAATTCTGAAAATAAGCCCATTGCATTTGAACCGCCACCCACACAGGCCATTATGGTATCCGGAATTTTACCGGTCATTGCCTTGAATTGCTCTTTAGCTTCACGCCCGACAATGGACTGAAAATCTCTGACCATCATAGGAAAAGGATGAGGTCCCACAACAGACCCAATGGCATATAATTGTGTTTCCGTGTCTTCTAAATATGCTATAAATGCAGCATCTACAGCGTCTTTAAGTGATCGTGTACCGGTTTTAACAGGAACAACTTTTGCTCCTAAAATTTTCATGCGAATAACATTGGGATACTCTTTTTCAATATCGACTTGCCCCATGTAAACATCGCATTCCAGATCAAGAAGTGCAGCAGCTGTTGCAATAGCGACACCATGCTGACCCGCTCCGGTTTCTGCGATCACTTTCTTTTTTCCCATAGCTTTTGCAAGAAGTGCTTCTCCTAAACAATGATTAATTTTATGTGCACCTGTATGGTTAAGGTCTTCACGTTTAAAGTATATTTGAGCACCACCTAATTTCTTCGATAAAGACCTCGCATGAAATATCGGTGAAGGACGCCCGACATAATGAGTATATAGGTCGTATAGCTCTTCTTGAAATTCACTTGTGTTTTTTATTTTTTCGTATTCTTCTGCAATATTTTTCATCACATCTGCAAGTTGGTCTGGAATATATGCCCCGCCGTATTCTCCAAAATTCCCTTGTGCATCTGGCATTTCTCTTAAATTATTCACTTAATTCTCTCCATTCTTTTCAATAATTTTAAACTGATAGATTTTTCATCTTTTAATATCTTAGATCCTCTTGTGATCTTGCACAGGGAAATACCATGTTTTTCGGCAATATTCCGCTGTGTTTCGCCCCGGTAAAGGTCCTCCATCAGGCGCCATCGGAATACTACAGCATCTAATTCACTTTCAGTGAGAATTTCCTTCAGGAAACATTCCATATCTTTTTCGTTTTCGATCTCTGAAAACACCTTTGCTAATTCTTTATATCCTGTCATTAAATCCTCGTTGTTTCTACAGGGAGTAACATAATAATAAAATTTTAATCATGCAAACATTTTTGTTACTTTCTGAAGAAACATTTTCCTAATTGAATACGCTTGTGTTTTTTAAAGCTCAAGAAAAAATGTGACTCCTATCACCTTTTTATGATAGTGGGTGTTTTCTATTGTTAAGCACCCGCAATAAAGCTAAATTTAGAAATGTATTGTAGTTTAGCTTTTCCTCAAGAGGTTTATCAGACATATACTTACAAAGTACCAGACGAATTAGCACAAAAATTAAAACCTGGTATGCGTGTAAAGGCTTCCTTCGGTTCGCGGGCTCAGCTTGGCTATTGCCTTGATATTTTTGATGTTTTACCCTCTAAATCTGCTTATAAGCTGAAATCCATTTCAGAAATTCTTGATACAAGTCCAATTTTTACTGAAGAGTTGATCAAACTAATTATCTGGATGTCTGATTATTATCTGGCTCCCATTGGTATTTGTTGTCGCGCCGCTCATCCTTCGGAAGCCGGCTTTAAAAAAACTCAATATTGTTTCGTTCATGAAGATGAAGATACTGTAAATTGGCCGGAAATTCCTGCCGGGGGTTTATCGATGATGGCTTTTCTTAAGCTAAGTGAAGCGAGACAAAAAGAACTTCATGAGGGAATCCGTTCAAATGCACTGTACATAGATAATATTTTTCCAAAAGCGAAAGAAGCTCGTCGAGTTAAAGCCGTTAAGCTGATCAATCCAAATGTAAAACTGACCAAGCGTCAAGAAGATGTCGTCAACTTGCTTTCTTCATTGGACAAACCCATGGAGGAACAAGGAGTGATCAGAAAAAAATTGCAGTGTTCTCCCTACCCGATAAAAAAACTGATCGAGATCGGAGTCCTGGAAGAATGCGAAATGGAAGTCCCTGCTGATCCTTTCGAAAATCTTGTCAAAGAACGTTTTAGAGATGTTAAATTATCAGCTGAACAAAAAAATGTTATTTCTGCCATTGAAAAAAAGTTCGATCGCTTTTATCCCGTATTACTGCACGGGGTAACCGGCAGTGGTAAAACCGAGATCTATATTGAACTGGCAAAAAAACAACTGGCCATAAAAAAGAGAGTGCTTATCCTGGTGCCTGAAATTGCAATTACTCCCCAGATCGCTGCAAGATTCAGATCCACCTTTGGTGAAAAGGTCGCTATTTGGCATAGTAAAATGAGCGATGCCGAAAGGTTGTGGACTTGGACTCAGATCCAGAAAGGGGCTATCCATGTAATTGTAGGTGCTCGTTCTGCCTTATTGGCTCCTTTAAAAAACATCGGACTCATTGTTGTGGATGAAGAACAAGAATCATCCTACAAGCAAGAAGAACCGGCTCCACGCTATCACGCCAGAGATGCTGCTGTTATGTACGCTCATATCTTAGGCATACCGGTCGTTCTTGGATCGGCAACACCTAGCTTGGAAAGTTATTATTTATCTGCTCTACATAAATACGATAGACTGGAATTAAAAAACCGTTTTGCCAATGCTAAGCTCCCAAAAGTTCACCTCGTTGATATGCTGGAAGCTCCTCGACAGGGACTTTTTAGCAAGGAACTTCTTGATGGTATTAAGAAAACTCTAGACAATGGCAAACAGGCAATTATTCTACAGAACAGGCGCGGCTATAACACTGTTCTTGTCTGTAGCGAATGCCAGCAGATCCACCAATGTCCCAGTTGTAGTGTTGCACTGACCTACCATAAAAGACTGGATAAACTTGTCTGCCATGTTTGCAACGCTAGTTTTCCTAAAACACGCATCTGTAAACATTGCAAGACTGAAACCTTAGAAGCCATGGGGCATGGCACTCAAAAAATCGAAGAAGAACTTTCAGCTTATTTCCCCGATGCAAAAATTGCACGCATGGATATGGATACAACCCGAACAAAACATGCGCATGCTCGTATTCTTAACGACTTTGAGGAAGGCAAGCAGAATATATTACTTGGCACCCAGATGATTGCCAAGGGACTTGATTTCCCCAATGTTACACTCGTTGGCATAATTAATGCCGATACAGGCATGGGTATTCCCGACCACCGCGCCAATGAAAGATTGTTTCAATTGATCTATCAGGTCAGCGGGCGAGCCGGACGTTCTATTTATCCCGGAGAAGTTTATATTCAGACTTTTTCACCCGAAGAACCTGTGATCCAAATGGCCGCAAAACTTGAATTAAGAGCTTTTTATAATCTGGAATTATTTCAACGGCGCGAATTGAATTATCCTCCATTCAGCAGATTATTTCTCATTCGCGTAAGCGGAAAAAATGCCCGGGAAGTCGAAGCTGCATCATTTCGCTTACAGCGACGATTATTAAAAAACATGCCTGCCTGCAATTGTGTTGGACCAGCTCCCGCGGCCATTGAAAAAGTTAAAGAGATAACGCGCTGGCAAATTCTGATCAAAGCAGACAGAAAACAAGATCTTAATGGCAATAAAACTGCCAGCATTTTACAACATGTCGTTAAAAACTTTAAACAAGAAGAAAAATACCTCAAGATCCTTATTAATAGAGATCCGGTTTCATTGATGTAAGACGAAATTTTGACAGAATATTTTTTGACAGGATTACAGGATATACAAGATGGCTTGGCTATGGAGTCCGCTAATGCTATTTAGTTTAAGCGAATTCAATAAGCTTTGATTTTAGCCTACGATTTACCGTCATCCTGAACCCATGATTATAGATTCGAGGGATTTACAACATGAACAAATTATACCAACAACTCGGCTTTAATACAGTCAGAAAAAAACTGGCTACTTATACCCATTGTGAAGCAAATCGTGAGCTCGCTTTAGATCTTAGATCTTTTCAGCCCCGACACATTTATCTTAAAAAACAGCAACAACATCTCGAAATGAGAGACCTGCTTGCTTTAGATACGGCACTTCCCTTATTGGGTTTTCCAAAACAGAATGAAATTCTCTCAAAAGCCCGTATAAGAGGAAATGCTCTCAATGAATCTGAGCTCTTTGCTTTAGCCGAGATCATGCAGCACGCTCGTCGGGTCTCCGCTTATTTTCATCAACGCGACAATAAATACTCTGAATTAAAAAAACTCAGCCACTCTTATAATCCTGATCTCCGGGATCTGGAAAAAACTATTTTTTCCATCTTTGATGACGACAGAAAAATCGCAGATAATGCCTCTTCGGAGCTCCGACGCCTGCGCAAACACATATTACGATTAGATACTCGCATTCGCACTAAAGTATCGCAGATCGCTTCAGAATGGCTGAGTGAGTCCATTGCATCCGAAGATGTCGTCGCGTTCAGGAATGGCAGACAGGTCATCCCTATTCGTGCATCACGCCGATCAAAAGCGCCCGGGATTATTCATGATCAATCTCAGACGGGGCAAACGGTTTATGTTGAACCCATCGTCATTGTAGAAATGAACAATGACCTTTATCAGGCAAAACACGAAGAACACCAGGAAGTGAGACGCATACTTCTGGAGGCAAGCGAACAACTCCGGGAATATTTGCCTTCGGTCGAACTTTGTGTAGATATTCTTGAACAAGTGGATATGATCTATGCACATGCTCGCCTTGCTTTGGATTATGAACTGGATAAACCTGATGAAGAAGGCAATCAGCTGCGCATTGTAAACGGACGTAATCTGGAACTGAATTTTTCTACAGAACCCGTTCCGCTTAATCTTCATTTGCCCAAGGATAAATGCGGCATCATTATTACCGGTCCCAATGCCGGCGGTAAAACAGTTACCCTTAAAACCATCGGACTTCTTGCTGTGATGAATCAAGCGGGATTTCTTTTACCCCTTCAGGCAAATTCGGTCTTACCTGAATATGATAAAATTTTTGTCGATATTGGAGACGGACAATCCATTGACGGTGGCCTCTCCACTTTTTCCTCACATATTCTATCGCTAAAACATATTGTCGAAAATGCTACAAACAAAAGTCTGGTACTTATTGACGAACTTGGCACAGGTACGGATCCCGATGAAGGAGCTGCGCTGGCAGAAGGTATTCTTAAGATTCTCAGCGAACGCGGCACAACAGTGATTGCTACTACTCATCACGGTTCCTTAAAAACTCTGGCCTTTGATTCTCCCCTCTTTGAAAACGCCAGTATGAAATTCAATGACCGTGATCTCATTCCTAGTTACGAGTTTATTCTTGGCATACCCGGCTCATCTTATGCCATTGAAATTGCAAACCGTTATAAGCTTGACGAGCGTGTCATTAAACATGCAAAAGCCCGCGTGGGGCATCAGCGCGAAAAACTTGAACGTTTGATCATTGATCTTCAGCGCAAGATATCCCGTTATGATATTCAGTTAAAAGAAGCCAAGGCCAAAGAAAAAGAATACAAAGAAAAACTCAAATACATCGACGACAAACGGAAGGATATTGACCATAAATACAAAAAAGCAGAAAAAGAAGCAGTCAAACGCGCCGAAAGCATGATCGCTGGCATGCGCAAGGAACTCGAGTCCAGTATTCGCCAGATCAAAGAACAGCAAGCCGGCAAGAATGCTATTCGCGAAGCTCAAAGCATATTCAATAAAACCCAAAAAATCGTCGAAGAAAAACGCGAAATCACAGTTGAAGTACCAACAAAATCCCTAAAAATGAAAGACCTGAGCGAAGGTCTCGAAGTCTATATTCCAACCATGGGACAAAATGGTAAAATTCTTGAGATCAATCACAAAACAAAAAAGATCTGGCTGGATGTTGATGGATCTCGTTTAAGATTACAGGCTGACTGGCTTGAGCCCGCGCGAAAACATAAACAGCGTATTTCCACGATGGTCTCACACACAAGCAGTGGTTCTTCCTACCACTTAGACCTACGCGGAAAGCGCGCCGAAGCCGCCATAAACGAGTGCGATAAATTTATAGATAATGCTGTCCTTTATGGACTTTCATCCATTGAGATCCTACATGGAACCGGCGGTGGCATCTTACAGAAAGTCATTCATGACCAGCTCTCTACTGACAAACGCGTTAAATCTTATACATTTGCCGATCCCGAACACGGTGGTGTGGGAGTTACTTTAGTGACATTGCGATCCTAATACCTCACACAAAGGCGCTAAGTAACACACTTGTGCGCCATAGCTCGTAGAGCGAAGGCGTAAAGCCTCTAAGAATAAAATATTTAACCACGAAGATACATAAGCCCACAGTTAATAAACCGCCAAGTGAATTAAGCTCACAAAAAGACAATATAAAAAAAGTCGCGTGCTTCTTTTGTGAACTTTGTTACTATGCGAAGATCTTGTGAAACTTTGCGGTTTTAAAAGACTTTGTGCCTTTGTGTTACTTTATATCTTTGCACAAGTCTATTGAATTCGTTTAAATTAGATAGCATTTGCAAACCACCAAACCCCGCTATCATGTTTATCCTGTTATCCGGTCTAAGATTATTCTGTCAAAAATCTAATTTTTTTGTATATTTACAGTTGAAATAAAAAAAGGAGTTTTAATGAACCGTAATATAAAATTAGCTGAAAACGTATACTATTTGGGAGTCAACGACCGTCGCACCTCTCGTTTTGAAAATCTTTGGCCAATACCTCAAGGCGTTTCATATAATGCCTATTTAATCAATGATACAAAAACCATCTTAGTTGATACCGTTGAATCATCCAATACGGATTCATTTATTACTGAGATTCAAGATATTCTACAGGGGAAACCCTTAGATTATTTAGTTGTAAATCACACAGAACCCGATCATTCCGGTGCTTTAACATCCTTGCTAAAATCTTATCCCGATCTCATTATTGTGGGTAATGTGAATACATTTAAATTCCTTGATGGCTTTTATGGGAAATGTAAAAATAAATTAGTCATTGCTCATGGCGATGTTTTAGAGACTGGCGATAGATCTCTTAAATTTTATTCTACACCTATGGTTCATTGGCCTGAAACGATGATGACATTTGATGAAAAAGACGGCATTCTATTTTCTGGTGACGCCTTTGGATCTTTCAAATCTTTAGATGGTGGCATCTTTGACGATGAACTTAACATAGATCGCTACGAAAATGAGATGCGCCGTTACTATTCAAATATTGTCGGTAAATATGGCAAGAATGTACAACGCGCGTTCAAAACTCTTGAAGGTGTTCCTATTAAAATTATAGCTTCCACTCATGGACCTGTTTTCCGCAAAGATCCCGCCTGGGCATTAACACGCTACGATAAATGGAGTCGCGAAGAAACCCAAGCCGGCGTCGTAGTTATTTATGGATCAATGTATGGTCATACAGAAGAACTGGCTGACTACTTTGCGCGCAAACTTAAAGAAAACGGCGTCCCAGAAGTCGAAGTATACGATGCTTCAGAAACCCATCCTTCATATATACTATCTGCCGTATGGAAATATAATGGTGTTGTCCTAGCCTCCCCCGCCTACAATAATGCCCTATTCCCTTCAGTCATGCAGATCGTTCATAAATTCCAAGAACGCAAAATGGCGTCTAGGCATGTTGCCATATTAGGGACTTCCACTTGGAGCGGCGGTGGCGTAAAAGCCCTAAACAAACATGTAGAAGAATTGGGCTGGAATAAGATTGGCGATTCTATCGAAGCTAAATACTCAGCAAAACCTAACGATTTCGAATTGTGTGATGCTTTAGCGAAAGAACTGGCGGAAGCCATACTCCGTATATGATTGACCTTCCAGCTGGTGCGTGAGAGAAGCGAAGGCCTGCTGGATTGTCGAAAAGTTGATAGTGGCTTAATGGTAATTTTGCGAGGCTATTTTGCCAAAAAATGATCAGTTAAAATTGTTTTCATTTGCCTTTTAATTCCCTGATGAAGTCTTAGTTTTGATTTCAAGTTTGCAAAGGATCCATCCAATGAATTTGTTGTATTGGGAATCCCTAATTCGGGATAATCCTGGAAAGTAAAAAGATACGGTGTATATCGTTCTAAACTTTGATAAGCACCGCGTGGTTTTTTGTGAGTATAATGCCATTTTCCTGACATTGGATCTACGGTTTTTTCTTTTAAATATTCACTCCATTTTTGATACCATTGATCCAAGGCAAATAACCATGATTCTTTATCAATCGTTGTCAATGTATTTGACAATTTCTTTAATTCAATATGTGCTTCTAAACGAGGATTTTGCGTTAAATAACGACGTATAATCGCCAATTGTTGGAAATGGCACATCTGCATGGGAATCCCCGGAAACGCGTTAAATAAGCCTCTTCTAACCGCCACAAACGATAGCTTTAATACTCCATCCTCTAAGTTTTAGAACTTGTATCCCTTGTTTGTATAAACTAATGGTTTCATAGGTAACATACTGCCAATGAAGGTTATTCTTTTGGTATATATCGCGAAAAACCATGACATCAAAGTTTCGTCGACAGTATGTTGTATCCAAAACAATTACCGTTTCAGTAGGCTCATATTTAGGAATTATTACTTTGTGTTTAATAAGCTTAGATCTAATTGTTTTGACAGACAAATTATACTTTTTACCTAACTGCTCAAGGCTTTGTTTACCATCTGAATAATCACTAAAAAGGGCATCTTGAAAGCGGGTGATATTTCTTAATTTGCTTTGAAATTGATATGAACAATTATGACATTTATAGCTCTGTCTATTACGTTTTCTACCATTCTTTTTAGTTCTTAAAGAACTGCATCGGGGACATCTTTTTGACCATGTTTTTATTTATAAAATAAGAAATCGTATCTATTTTTCTAATATTCAGTAAATTATGGCGATTTTAGCCTCACAAAATTACCATTAAGCCTAAATATAATAAAATGGGATATAGTGCAGCTTTTTGGACTACTACCGAATTTGACATGAACGAAACATGGTACAGATTTATACCCTTGGCTGAAGAGCATATTCAACGATATTATAATTATTTTGGGGGTGGGAATTCTATACGCTGTGTGAAGGATGATTAAAAATGAGAAAACATCCTTTAATATTTAATGCCTCCATTGTACAATATTCAATTTTCAATTAAAAATAAAAAGCCCCGAATCTCTTCGGGGCTTTGCCAATGTATGGAAAGTAATTAAGGTTAATTTTTAGTAACGACGTCTGCCACTATTGCGAGGACGTGAATTTCCGCTTCTGCGATAGCCATAGTCATCACATTGAAACCTGTTTTGTCTATTACCAGCTGGAGCATAATTTCCTCTGCCGGTATAGGCTCTTGTTGCCATGCCCATTTGTTTGTATTTATCTTCACCGACGATCTTTCTGACCGCCAGCTGATGATCAAGTTTTTTTTCTGTCATCTCAGCTCTAAGAGCATTGGCTTTATCAAGCTTAGCTGAAATATCTTTCTGTGATTTACCATCCATGATCATTTGATTAGCTTCCATCCTCAGAACTCTGATATCAGAACGCATTGGAATGGCTGATTTTTCATAATCATATCTTGCAGCTTGGACCTGATCGCGCTCTTCATCGCTCAATATACATTCAGCTACATTATAGCGTGGTCCGTAATTAGCTGGCTGACGCCCTCTTCCATAATTGTCCATCTGGCGTCCTCTTCCAAGTCCTGCAAATGCCATACTGGCAACCAGAAGAAGCGAAAGGCTAATTATAATGTGTTTGTGTTTCATCTCTATCTCCTTTTATTTTCTATTTCTAAAGAAAGTGTTTTTCTCTCTTCTTTTTTCATTTTCGGGTACATATCGTTGTTTTAACTCACGAGATAGTTCTCGTCTAAAACGTGGTTCAAAAAATATCAATTTTGCGACTTGTTCAGGATCGAGAAATTTTTCTACGTCAGCATAATATTTTTCATCCAAGTCCAATTCTTGCTTTTTTAGATCATAAATTTTTTTCTTGTATGCCTGAAGATCTGCTTTCGTAATTTCTTCTTTGCTATAGACCTCTTCACTTAGCTCATTCATCAATATATGTAATTCATGCTTAGCGTTTCGGTAGGGTCGATTCACCGGGAATAACTTTTCCGCCTGTTCCTGCGTAAGCTCTAACTCTTCTGTCATTCTAAAGATCATGTACTGATAATAGGGTTGTTCATTCACTGGATTGTGTCGTCTGCCCCGACCTTCCCTGGCAAACAGAGCGCCAAATGCAAGACTTAAGATAAGCATAAGTGTTAATGCTTTTTTCATATTTTTCTCCTTGTTCTTAGAACAAAGTTGCTAAAGTTTCAATGCTTTCGTATTCGCTAAGATAAGCGATGATCGCATCATTATCCATATTGACATCAGGAACCATATTGCTCTCAGACTGCAGATACAGTACATCATCGCTAATATCAGCGAGCATAGCCTGTCCTGATCCATTGATATTAAAGATGCTTACAATAGCCAGCAAGAATATTGCCGCCAGCGAAGAAACGCGACGGGTAAAAACGAATCTATCGTGACGTTTCATCTTTTTTTGTATTATTGTAAGATTGGATTCGCGTTTTTCGCAATCGAGACAAACATCTCTCTCGTCTGCAATACTTTTAAACACATGAAAGAGTGTCTTGCATTCGGCACATCTTTCCAGATGCTTTTCAGCTTCGGGATAAGTCCCCTTTCCCTCTAACAGCTCGGGAAATAGCTCTTGTACTTGTTCACATTTCATTTTACTACCTGTTGCAGTTTTTTTATTGCTTTGTGGTAAAGGACCTTTGCAGAATTTTCAGTCGTATCTAAAGCTTCTGCTACGTCGCGAAAAGATAATTTATCAAAAACTCTGCTCTCGACAACTTTGCGTTCCATCTTGGATAGATGATCCAGCCAAGATTTTTGAAAGACGCGTTCTTCTTTTTCTTCCACTTCTTGCTCATGTTGGTAATCGTGGAACTCATTCCAGAGCTTAGTCTTGCCACGAGTAACGAAATTCAAGGCATAGTTCGTCGCTATGCGACGCAACCATGTATAGGGAGACGAATCCCCGCGAAAGGTAGAACGCTTCTTGTAGGCCTTTAAAAACACATCTTGCGTAACATCTAAAGCGTCGTCCTCATTTCCCACAATATGAAAGATCCTTGCGTAGATACGGTCATGGTAGTCCTTCACCCAATTTTCGAATTCTCGTTTATTTACCATGTCCTACCTGTCTCTTACTATAAAGACCCCATGCATGTGGAAATGTTAACAAATTATTTATTGAATCTTTCAATTATACAAGAATCAAGGCAAAAATAAAAAGGCAAAAGCTAGTAAAGGAAAAAAGGGAAAGGAAAATTTTAACCCTAAATGCTTAGATGGGAACTTATGCATAGGGTTTTATTAATTATAAACTATTCTTCAGTAGTCTTAGGAAGTTGCTTGCTAGGCGTTGCGCCCATATCCTGGATCTTTTGAGCGCGACTTACTAGGTTGCCCTTGCCGGTCTTTAATTTGTTTTCAGCATCATCATAAGAATTCTGTACAGTTTGTAACTGTCTGCCAATCTTTTGGAAATCATCGTAAAACGATACAAATTTATCCAGCAACTTTCCGCTTTCTGAAGCAATTTCAAGTGCGTTCTTCGTTTGATTTTCTTGCTGCCATAATGCCGATACTGTTCTTAAGCTGGCCAAAAGGGTCGTTGGACTTACGATCATGACATTTTTATTTATGGCATATTGGTATAAAGACATATCCTCTTCAAAAATTGAATAAAAGGCACCTTCAATGGGAATGAACATAAAAACATAATCCGGTGAGTTCAGACCTTTAATTGTTTGATAGTGTTTGCTTGCCAGATCGTCAACATGTGTTTTTATCGAAATGCTCAAAGCTTTCTTGCAGCGGTCAATTTCTTCAGGAGTTTCAGCTTTAGTCAAGCGCTCATAATCTACCAAAGAAACCTTTGAGTCAATAATAAGATGTTTATTTTCAGGTAATTTGATCAGAATATCAAGAACGCGGCGACCTTCTTCATCATTAAAAGCAGATTGGGTCTCGTATTCAATTCCTTTTTTTAAGCCCGATATTTCCAATAAGCGCTCAAGAATTAATTCCCCCCAATTCCCTTGTTTTTTTACATCACCTTTTAAAGCTTTGGTTAAGTTTGCAGTTTCTTCTGTAATATCTTTATTCAGTTCTTTCAATTCATTTATCGTTGAAGTTAAACTTGCCATTCTATGCGTCGTACCAGAATTCAATTCCTCAATCTTTTTTCGAAATTGATCAATATCTTTTTCTATGGGTGCAAGGACTAACTTAATTGTATCAGTGTTTTTTTTACTTTTTTCATCGAATATTTCATTGGCAAGATTTTTAAAGCGTTCGCTCAAAGTCTTTTGCAGCGTTTCATCTTTGGCACTCTGTTCCCTTAAAAGCTCTTTTTCTCTTTCAAGTCCAAGTTTTTCAGTTTCTAAGCGAGCAATTTGATTGTTTGCTTCTGATAATAATTCCCTATGAGCTTCAGCTTCCTGAGCTTTTTTTTTAAGAACAAATTGAAAAACAATATAAACGATCAATGCTCCAAATAGCAGTCCAGCTCCCAATAAAATATAGTGCATGCATACCTCTTATTTTTTCTTTTTAGCTTCTTTTGCTTTCACATCCTGCAAAATCTTCATTTCCTGACATCGCTCCATCATTAAATAGCTTGCCTTGTCTTCCGATACCATAGAAAACCAATGAATGGCATCATCCAGATTTCCTTGCAAATAATTTACAAGACCCTTTTCGTAATGAGCTTTTATTCTATGCCTATGCTCCTCTTCACGCCTATCGTAAAGAATTTCATATAGTTGTTTATTATCACCACAGCCTTCGATTTTAACATTATCTAGTTTACGGGTAATAATATACTCTTTAATATAGCTAAAGACGCTTTCATCCACCAGTATCTTCGTATTATAATGTTTGTTGATATTTTGATAACGGGAAGCCAGATTAACGCTTTTTCCTAAAACAAGATATTCTTTATGACCTTGAACATTCAAGAAACAGGCATACATATCACCGCAACAAACACCAATTCTTGCTTTTAAAGGAATTCGTATGCCATCCATTTCAATAGGATTAAGCTTATCAAGAATAGCCTGCATATCTAAGGCACATTCAACTGCCGATATTGCATGATGGGGATTATCATTATGTTCAAATATTGCCATAATGCCATCCCCTTGGATCTGGCAAACCCTTCCACTATGCTTAATAACGCAATAAGATAAGGGTTCCATAACATCAATGACAAATTTACAGATCTTTTCATTTTCTAAAATACCGGATATTCCAAGAAAGTTTCTAATATCCAAAAATACTGCTGTGCCGTGCAGCTTCCCCGTACAATACCGCTTCATTTTTAATTTTCCCTTCATGATCGTCTCCCTGTTTTAAGATAAGGTATGAAGGCTAATCACTGAAAATGAATTCTCCAAAGTGCTTAGGTTGATGAAAATTCAGCTCAGCAACAGGACTCCACGCCGCCCAATGTGAATGTGAAGTTTTATCTCCGCATTTATATAAATTGCCCTGCCAGATTGAGCCATTTATCTTCTTGATATCTGTATATAAGTCAAAAAATTCAAAAGGTATTTTTATAGTAAGAAACCAGATCGTATCAGCAATTATCTCGTTTTCTATAGGTTCTTTGAAAGAGCTTGAAACTTCTATCTGTTTTGCGTGATCTTTGGGAATAGGACGAACATTTTTTCGTTTGCCATTTTCATCTCTTTCGGGATCTATGATATAATTTACATGTAAAGTCCCAATAGCGTTAAATTCAAAATTATAATATCCTTCTGCCTTTGGAGGTTTTATAAACCATTCCACACAGGAATCTTCATTGACCGGAGCATTGTATTCCGTATGAACAGCACGAACATATTTATCCTCTACTCGAAATGTCAGATAAATAGCCTCATCGCTATATTGGAGTTTAACCTGTGTTTTAGGGTGATGTTTTGAACTTTTTACATGGAAATGATCTATATTGGCTATTGGGGCTTTCTCCCAAAAAGCGGAATCCCACGCGGGAATTTCTTTTGTAATATCAAGACTTCTAACTAAATAGTATTGATCCATAGAAATCTGTCCTTTTTCTAATTTAATATATACTTAGCTATAAGTCCAGTATTTTATTTATTGACTCTTTAACCAAAATATTAGAACATCTCCTATGGCCTTCAGACTTTGAGGGGAGCAATATTTTGGTAAATCTCTGGGCGTATGCCAAAGATTGCGACCTTGATATTCATAAGAGAAATCAATTAAGTCAATTGTTGGTATATCTGCGATGGTATTAAGTGGAATATGATCATCAAAAATTTCCGGGCCAATTTTTTGTTTGTAAATATGACCATATCCTAATTTTTGGCCTATTGCATAAACTTCTTGCACAAGCTTGGGTGCATATTTCATTGAATTTCCTTCGATAGGGAGTGATAGGTCGTAATCACCTATCATATCGATCAAAATACCTTTCTTGGGTTTTGGCAATATGGGATTATAGGCATAAAATTCCGAACCTTGGCAAAAATAAGCACCACTTCCTGCAATGCCCATATCTTCTGCATCCCAAAAAGCAATATCTAGGCCTATATTCAGATCCATGTGCTTTATGTGTCTGAGGGTTTCGAGTAAAACCGCTGTTCCACTTGCACCATCATTAGCTCCTGGAACCGGTGTGTTGTAATGCAAAATATCCATATCGGATATTGGGCGCGTATCCCAGTGTGCACTTAACATCACCCGATTTTTTAATTCCGGAGAAAATCTGGCAATAATATTATAAGATCTTATATAAGTTTGATTATCTGGACGATAAGCTTGAAATTCCTGAACAATAACAGTATCTGCATGTTCATTACACAGAGCCACTATCCAATCACGGCATATTATTTGTCCCGGACTACCGGGATATCGAGGCCCCATGTCAACTTGATCTTCAAGCAAAGAAAAGGCTTTTTGTGCATCAAAAACGGGGGCTATCGCAAAGGATATTGCAAAGAGGGAAAAACATAAAGCTAAGAGTTTTTTCATATTATCCTCTAATCCTTATTGTAACCGTAAGACCGAAATCCTTATAATCATCTTTAGCGTTATCGCCCTCTTCAGTCTGCTGATTCAAATTAATTCTTTGGCCATATTTAAAGAATAGTTGCCCGGTAATATTATTGCTAAAAGTATATTTCAATATAGGTTCTATCTCCCAATTAATTCTATGATCAATTGGATCAGAATATTCTAGCTTAGAAATTTCCTTTACCATTTTTTTGCTGAACCCATATTTCCCCTGTAATTGGAAACTAATATCGTTATCCAGATTCAGCACATCAACATTTTTCAAGAAAGGTACTGGAATGCTGATTCCTTTATTATAATTAAAAGATAAATTAAATGTAATATTGTCCTGATTATTTTTGGTAATACCCGTATTTGAAAAATCCTGTTCAACATCGCCTCGATGACTATAAGTAATAGATTTATTAAAAGCAAAATTCGCCGTCATATTATTTTTAAAGGTCATGCCCACTTTAATGAGAGGAGAAAAATTCAAATTATACGATGCAGATGAAACCACCATGTAATAAGGGAATTGATCCGTTTTCTGTTCGTAGCGAATAGTTTCTTTACCAGACAATTTGTGATTAAAGCTAATCTTTTTGATAAAATCAACTTTATCTTTAAGCCAGGGTATCTGACTTGGGGTCAATGTCCAACTCAAGGAATAATCCGGTGCTGCAAAACCTTCGTGACCACTTTCCCCCATTGGAAGAAAATTTCTGCTCGCTGAAGAATCATAAGGAGAAAGCTCTAAAGTATCTCCATATGTAATAATATGAAAAGGTGTATCGTAAAATTCATTTGAAGATGTTTTATAGGTATAGTCTCTACCGGTGGAGGTATTCTGCGAATAATCTAATCTTAGAGTCAACGTTCTGCTTAATTTTGCACCGGAAGCGATACTAAAGCTTTCCTTCAGGGTATTTTTCATTGGCGACGTAATACTGTTTTCAAAATATTGAGTTGGAAGAGTATAATAGTCAACAAAACCATAACGATATTTATAAACAACATCTTTATATATCTTGCTCGAATCACTCCCCATAATACCACTATTACCTTTTGTAAGATCATTACTATAAGAAATTTTTATAGGATTCACTCTGCCTAAAAGAGTTGATATTGTAAGTGGAGCCCGCCTTTTTGTCTGTCTGATTGTCTTTTTAGCCGGCGCTTTCCTAGGATCGGGATCTGCTCCCTTGGGGCCATCTGTATTTAATTTTAAAAAGGAGCCTGCCCGTAAATCGGATTTTTTATTGCTTTTTATTTTCTTCAGATCTTTTTCAAAACTGTCGTATATTTGTTTTAAGCTTAATGAAAGACTGGAAGAAAATTTTCTTGTTACACCAACACCTGCATAATGTCTCTCTTTAGAGGAATTAAATTTATAGTTACTGTTATATTTAAAACTGGGTTTTAACCAGCTGGTGAGAACAGGAGCATAATTTATAGACATTGCTTCGGTCATGTTGGTAACGGCACCAACATTTATACCATTCATTAAACTATCATAGCTTATATCTGAAAATATAGCTCCAAAATTATCTTCATAGTCGTTCAGATCCGCTTTAGATGAACGACTGTAACTAAAGGACATAGAATTAAATGGTTTATATGCCAAAGACATACTTTTTGTCAAGAAAAACGAATAGGTCGTATTGGTATCTAAGGTGGATCGAGTGATCCATTCGTTATCATTTTCAGAAACAACCAAATTCCATCTAAATGAAGATGGTTTCCAATAAAACTTCTGTTTTTGAGCTTTCTCACCCAAGAAAGGGATCCATCCTAAATATGCAATACCCTCTCCCTTAGGCAAAGAAAGATTATAATTCACTGTCGAAGATACTTTATTAATTTCTTTATCACTGATCTCAAGACTGGATGTTTTAGATTTTGATACAGAGGCAGAAACCTTGATAGGATTAACAACTAATTTTGTCAATAAAGGATCATTAGGGTTTGAACTACGAGAAAAAGATGTGGTGAATGATTGGGTTTTTGAGCGGGCGATCAAGGAATCAGCAGGATCTTCACCCATAAGAATATCAGAGCCGGGAAAATATTTCGGTATGCTTTCATTTTCTCTTTGTGTTAAAGTAACCGGCATAGAAAGTCTCCATGAACTGGGGAATAATTCATGCAAACGAAGCGTCATACTCATATTGAAAGCTTCTGTCGTGCTTGTTCCTGTTGACATCTGCTGGTTTACCTGATGGAAATCAGCATCTTTTTTATTCGCATTCATATTGAAATTAATAAAATTCCCCAGGGAAATATCAAAGTTTCCACGCATTGCCATACCGGCTTCATTATTGGATTCAACAACTCTCAATTCATCAACCCAGACTGCACCGGTATATTCTTCGTCAGATACATTTATAATACCTATTTGTATTTTTTCAATACGTGATAGTGTCGGATTACCGACAACTCTAAATATCTTGCCGGTATATTCACCTGTTTCGGGATCTATAGGTCGATACTCTTTAATAAAACCATCGTCATAAGAAAAATATTCTAAATTATCAAAGGCGACTCTGTTTTTCAGTTGTGTAATTTCTTCAAATATTACTTCTATATTATTTTCATCATCCCAGCCATCATAAACTCCTGTTACCGCCTCATAATACTCGGTCATGCTACCACGACCTATTCTCAGGAAGAGGTTAATACGAGCTTGCTCATCCGTAATATCCTCAGGACCATGTACAAACATTTTTAATTGTTTATACATCAAAAGAGATTCGCCCTCCAGCATGATCTTTTCAGCCATAGCCTTTTCGCCGGGCTGTAAACCCACAAGATTCAACACAAGTGATTGTTCTTTTGCGGTAATAGTCTCCCCGCCAATAGGATTGACTACAGTATTTCCCCTAACACCGGGAGGAGATACATAATCACCTGCATTTTCATCTGTATTTAAAACAGTAATAAAAAAACGATCATCATCTACCTGGTAAATCTGAGAATTTTCATCAGCTATACCTTCTTCTTGCCATTCATTACCCACAATAGAAATAGAAGCAAATTGTAAAGTGTCTTGTTTCTCAAATCCTAAAACATTTAAACGCATCATTCGTATAGATGAAAATGAAGGTTTTCCAACAGAATCAGCAATAGCCGTTAAAGGAATACGATATTGTTTCCATCCGGTTTCTCCACCACCATTAAAAAATGTTTTAGAGACAAACCATTCTTCATCTGAAAGATCCAGTGAATATGAGTAATAGTTATCGGCTTGATCTAGTTTACCATCTCTATCAATATCTTCAGTCTCGGGATAATTTTGAATACCGTCTGTTCCGGCGTTCCCCTCGGAGCCATTGGTATAGCGAAATTCAGTTCCCTGCTTATATTCTTCTTTTAAAAAATTATCAACCATGGGATCCCAGCCTCTGGCAATTTCCTCTTCATCGGTTAAACCGTTGATACCGGTATCTTCATTTCTATTCTGAGATATCTCCAAAACGCCATTATCGTTCTGGTCTTCAGTCTGCAATATACCATCGCCATATTCTGTATCGGGATCATTTATATCATAATTTTGGTTATACCAATCCTCGGAAATTTCACCAATATCAATCTGAAGTTGTCCTCGGTCACCCTTGACCCAGACTTCAATATATTTACTGTTACTTTGGTCATACATGTAAACAGGCTGCATAATACCGCCCCAAATCTGGCGAGGGTCGTACTGGGTTTCTTGTCCTGTAATACCATTAACTTCCGGATCTAGAACAACTTTTAAAATACTTGTATATTGATCAGACTCAGTGGTTTCTTTTTGCGGCCAGATACTTTGAGTCAACACACCTGAAAGTTTTGAGTTACCGGAAACAATGAAAGGATTATACCAAAATAAAAAACCTCGCTCAGGGAAAAGAGAGGGAAAATATCCATTTCTGGGTTTAGAGGCATGTGTCCATTTTTGGAAATTGATGTTCATAGGTGTTTCTTGGCTAGCTGATTCAAAATCATCCAGTTTAGCTACTCCATTATAATCACCGCTTTCTTTATTTTCAATCGTATTGGGATTCGGCAAAATCTGTGCGATTTCTCCATTGACTTTTATACGGCTGGCTTTCTTGATATGAATTAAGGGCAAGGCATTCATGGCGCGGTCCAGCCAATTTAAGTCATATTCAAATTCCCCGTTAACATCCCAGATAAAGTTGCGAAAAGGTTCATCGCCTATATTCACATTTCCATCATCTAAAACAGATCGGTTATAATACATAGCCGTAGCACCAATAAAGGCCTTTTCATTTATACGATATTCAGCACGAGCGCCTGCCAAAAACTTTTGCTCGCCAATACCGCCAAACAATTGCTCGGTTTCATAATTAATATCGATCTTTGCGTTGGCATCCAAGGCTTCAGCGCTTTTTAAAGTAATTAAGCCCGAAAAATAATCTATATCGTAATCGTGACCTTTTTTCGCAAGTTTACCGTTTAAGAGTATTTCCTCGGAATTTTCAATAATAAACATCTCTCCCAGATCAATTGTAGAAGAGCGATTAGAATATTTTACTTCGAAATAATAGTCTTTGTTTTTTCTTTCCGGATCCGTATAAGCAAGGTTATAAACTTGCTCTACAGATGGTCTGTCGCTACTCTTCGTTGGATCTAAGCTATCATTATAAATTCCAGTGCTATTATCGTTTTCCGGTGGAGCATCAAAAGGTCTGGCAAAAGGCAACCAGATCTCACCCTTATCCAGCTTGACAATATTGGGGATCATATCTATCTTGCCATCTGAACCCATGGAATTATTCTGTGTAAAATTATCAAGACCAAAATGCTTTAAATAACTAATGCCCTTAGAGTCATATTCCTTTGCTTGGTTTTCTCCACTATAAAAAACCTTCAGATCAAAACCATCTGAATCAATATTTCTTGCCTTAAGATCATAAATATTTTTCATTTCAAGATCCCAGGTAATATATGATGGCTTGGAGTTTTCAGCTTTAATGACCTTTAAATACTGTCCTCTTAAAAGATCTCCATATACTTTTTGGTCTGCTGTTTTATAAGCAATAGCAAGAATTTGATGGTCAGCGAGAGACATGTTCATTTTAAGATAGCCAAGATCTTCGTCTAAAGTATAATCTCCATAAGGATTAATAGCGGAACTTGCTTCAAGTTCCTTGAACCAGATCGCCGACGTCACATCTTCTTCGTCATGCTCTGTAAGCCTTGTATTGCTACCATCCGAAGAAATATTCACATAGGCAACTGATTTAATTTTCTCGGTTTCTCTCTCATTACAAGAAATATACAGCTTGTACTCCAAGATCTTTTTAGTGGGATCTACGAGCTGAGCTCCTGTTTGAGGATCCAGTGGATACATGTTTTCGCGATAATAATCATCAAGATAATAATATGTATTTCGCTTATATTCATAGGCATAAATCTGACTAATAGAACCACCGTCACCGGATGATCCACCACCCCAGGATTTCTTTTTACTATCTTTTTTTTCATAAGAAGCAATAGCAGTTACATCAATAGGGCCAAGTTTCATGACCGCTTTACCACCAAAAAGACCACTGGATGATGAAGAACCCGTTATAAACTGTGTGCCTGGCAAAGAAAGTCCGATATTACCAAAATTAGCACTCTGGACAATTTCATCTTCTTTTCCCTTATAAGTGACCTTGATAGCATTCTCAAACTGAAAGTCACGCTGTGAATCCTCATCAATTGAGATGGTGATCCTGTCTCCTATAGTACCTTCAATAGTAAACTGCTGAGTCTGATCCAATAAAAAGTTTTTCTGCTCATTAGACATATTGGCAGTCGCAATAGCATTGTTTTGCTGATTGTATTTACCGGTAATGGAGATCGACCCACGAATTCTTAATGCGACTCTTTGGCCGGCAATATCCGCACCGATAATCTCAAGAGACCCTCCACCACTTTTTTCTTTTAATTGATCAATAAAATAAGATGAATCTGTTAGCGCGACATTATTATACCAAAGATTATCAAGATTATAACTTCTCTTGAAAACATAATAGTCTTCAAAGGGAATATAAAGAGGAGAGCTTAATGGTTTATCTCCAATATTTTCAGATACAAGAAAAACCCGTCCGGAATCCACTGCAGTTTCTTTTAATTTTATCTCATTGAACCAAGATGGAAAATTAATAGAAAGTGGAGCTAAGGGCTGATGATATCCTCTTGAAAAACCCAGAGGAGTCGGACTAAATGTATTCAGCATACCCGGGATATTAAACCTATAAGTAAATTTAGGAGAATATGATTGGCTTTCCCCAAATAAGAGAGAAGCAAATATGATCATGACCAGACCAATAGTAATGCGTGGCTTCAGTTTCACTAATTTAATAACTGCCTCAATTTTAATCAAACATCAATTCTTTAACAAGTTGGTCAGTCGTTCTCCTATTTTTAAATATGATGAAGTTTTTTCATTTTATCTACAAAAGCCTCAATAGCTTTTGCTCGATGACTAATTCTATTTTTTTCTGCCAGACCCATTTCCGAAAAACTTTTGTCAAGAGCTTCATAATAGAAAACAGGATCATAGCCAAAACCGTCTTCCCCTCTTTGTTCTTTCAAAATTCGACCTTCCACAGAACCTTCTACACACCAGAATTCATCATTATCAACAAAGGCGATTTTTGTACGGAATCTGGCAGTCCTATGTTCCATTTTTGTATCTTTTAATTCTTCAAGGAGTTTTAAAACATTGTCCTGATAACTTACATCTTCTCCTGCAAATCGGGAGGAGTAAATACCGGGCGCACCATTGAGAGCATCAACCTCTAAACCGGTATCATCTGCAACAGTCGGCAAGCCTGTAAAGGCGTGGATCTCTCTGGCTTTTTTTAAAGCATTTTCTTCCAGACTATCACCATCTTCGATCACATCGGGAAGATCGGGAAAATCATCTAGAGTTTTAAGCACAATATCAGATCCCAGTTTACTTTTAAACTCTTTGATCTTATCCCTGTTGTGTGTTGCTAAAACGATGCTTTTCATTCCTACCCTTTACTTGCTGAGAAATTTAAGGAGCAAGTAGATATTATTCAACAACTTTCCCTTTAAAAGTAAGATTTAATAAAATCGAATAATGGTCCGAATAGCCACCAAGTGTTTCAATACCCTTATAGAATCTTAAAGGACCCTGACTTGGTTTTTCACGTATCCAATGAGGTGCAAAGATCTCTGCATTTTCTATAATAATATTGCTCTGCTCAAAGTTTGAAACCAAAAAATGGTCAAAATGTATCCATTCACCTTCGTAATAATATGTTCCTTTTACACCTTTGGGCAATTCTTTCACCAAATAATCCACCCAAGATAGGTCTTCCACCATTCTTAAACAGTCGTCTTCTCTGTCATCATTAAAGTCTCCTGTTATGATTAATGAATACTCAGGATGTTCTTCCAATGTCGATCTCATTGCCTCTATTAATATGTCGGCAGCGTAAATTCTATAGGGATCCGATGTTTGTTTTCCACCTCTGCGCGAGGGCCAGTGGTTAATAAATATACTCAGGGTATCTTTTGTTTGTAGTTCGCAGAGATCCACTCTCATAATAGGACGACTGTGATAATCTCTATCTTTAAAATAAATGGGGAAATATTGTTTCGAACAATATTGAAATTTATCTCTTCTGTACATCAGGGCAGGATCTATTCCACGAAGGTCGGGACCATCATCAATAATTATCTCCCACATTTCATGATGCTTAAGTGATCTTTTTAAATTTTCAAGGACAGTGTGATTTTCGACTTCAACCATGGCAAGACAATCGGGATTCGCCTTGTTTATTACTTCTGCTAAATGTTCGTTTTTCAAGCAGTAAGATCGCCATGTATAGCGTTTATTCCCTGCAGGAAGAAAATCTTCATCTTTTTTTTCTTTATCATCTACCTGATCAAAAAGATTTTCGACATTCCAGAACATCAGTGTCAGATCAGAAGAAAAACAAAAAGAAATAACAAGGATAAGCAAAAGCTTTTTCATTTTGTCCCACCTCAATTTTTTATTCAAACAGATCTTAACTTAAGCTCAGATCTATTATTCTTTTATCTGCTAATTATATTTTTCAATTCTGACAAAGCATCTATAAAGTGATCCGCACCTTCTTTTTGTAATACATCCAGATCGTTATATCCATAGCTTACTGCAACAGCTTTTAGTTGAGCAACTTTAGCAAAAGCCAGATCAGGTACAGAATCCCCGACCATGAATCCATTCAGTTTATCGGACAAATTTAAGCTTTCTTTGACATAGTCCCAAACAGCCGGATGTGGCTTACAAACATCAAGGGTATCACCACCCACAATGAGATCAAAATAATGTTTGGCATTAAATTCTTCTAACATGGCTTCAATCATTTTTACCGGTTTATTAGAAACAATGAGTTGTGGGATCTCTTTAAAATATTCCAGCACTTCAATGCTATCTTTATATAGAAATGAATGATCCATTAGGTGCTCTGAGTAATAGTCAGACATTTCCTTAAGAATCTTTTCCAGTAATTCTTCGCTAATTTCCTCATTCTTGCCAGCAGAGGGAATTGCACAAAGTACCGAACGCTTTACTAATTTAGAAATACCGCCTCCAATAAAAGAGCGGACTTTATGAGAAGGGATTTCATCAAGGCCATTATTAAGCAAAACCGTATTCATACTCTTCACAATATCCGGAAGTGTATTACATATAGTTCCATCAAAATCATAAATTATAAGATCTGTCTTTTTCATACTTTCTCCACAAATTTTTCAGCAATGGTCTTTTTAACACCATTATCAAAGTCAATTTTTAAAAGAGCTTGCGATGAACGAATAATACTTCGTACCCGCCCTTTTCCAAACATTTTATGAGCTACTCTATCACCCACTTTAAGCGATCCGGGTTTTGGAGGACGCAAAGGCTTGATGACAGTTTCACTTTGGGGCCTGGATTCTCTTCTTGATGGTGCTGCGGAACCTCGATCAAATGAAGAAAAAGCCGATCGGGGCGAACTTGGCCTTTCTACCCTCTTAGAACTTCGGATTAATTTTCTATCGATATATTCATCCGGGATCTCAGAGAGAAACTGTGAGGGTGTTGTTCCCATAATCGTCCCATAGCGCATTCTTGAAAGAGAAGATGTGATCGTTAAATTCTCCATTGCTCTGGTTATTGCCACATAAAATAAGCGACGTTCTTCTTCCATTTCCTTTGGATCTAATCGCGTGCGTTCCAACGGAAATAAGCCTTCCTCCATACCGGCAACAAACACATGCTTAAACTCAAGTCCTTTTGCGGAATGAATGGTCATTAAGGTCACTGCGTCGTCACTATCTTCCCAAGAATCAATATCCGTTTGTAGTGAGACTTCTTGCATAAAATCTTCAATGCCGGCATCGGGATTAAAATTCTCGAACATTTTTACGCCATTCACAAATTCATTTTGGTTTTCGTAGCGTTCTTGCAATTCCGGATCTTTTTTCTCTCGATACTCATAAAGTAATTCACTTTGCTCTAATAGATCCAGAACAAAATCCGAAGGACTTGAACTGCGTATTTTTTCTTTTAGCTCCAGCATCATATTAAGGAACCTACTGACCTTTAAAGCTACCCCAGAAGAAAGACCGGCTTCTTTTGGATATTGTAAGGCTTCCCAGAGAGTTCGCTGTGTTTGCATTGCAAATTCTTCGAGTTTTTCTATCGTTCCGGATCCAATACCTCTTTTAGGTGTATTGATAGCGCGTTTAAGATTAACAAGATCCTGGGAATTAAGCAATACATTCATATAGGCAAGAATATCTTTGATCTCTTTTCTCTCATAAAACTTAACACCACCAATCAATGCATAGCGAATTCCGCGATTACGAAGTGCTTCTTCAAGCATACGCGATTGTGCGTTCGTACGGTATAAAATTGCAAAATTTCGCAAGGGTTTATTCGAATACATAATGGTTTTAGCGATATAGTCCGCTTCTTTATAATCTCGCTCCAGTTCTTTATGAAGCAGTTTATCACCCTCTCCGGCTTCCGTCCAAAGATCTTTATCTGCTCGATGAGAATTGCTTTTGATCATCGATGAAGCTGCTTGAATAATGTTTTTGGTAGAACGGTAATTTTGCTCAAGTTTTATAGTCCTCGAATTAGGAAAAGTCTTTTCAAAATCAAGAATATTGTTAACATCCGCACCTCTCCAGCCATAAATAGACTGATCATCATCACCAACCACACAAATATTTTTTGTCACTTCCGAAAATAATTTTACCAACTGGAACTGTACATGATTAGTATCCTGATATTCATCCACAAGAATATAATCCCAGCGATGTTTATACTTTTCAGCGATCTGTGGATGATCACGAAACATCATAATAGGTCGCATCAAGAGATCATCAAAATCGTAGGCATTGTTTTCTTTCAAACGCTTATCGTATTCAATATAAATAGAGGCTAATTTTTCAGGCATGAATTCATCATTTGTGCGTTCGTAAGATTGCTGAGGTGATAATAATTGCTGTTTTTGCGAACTGATATATCCAATAATTGTAGAGGGCGAGACAATTTTCGAGTCAATACTTAATTCTTTTAAACACTCATTGATAACAGATTTTACATCTTTTGTATCGTAGATAGTAAAATCGGGGGAATAGCCTTCTGCATTTCTTTCTGATCGGAGAATACGAGCACCAATACTATGGAAAGTACCCATACTGACTTTGTGGCCCTCTCCCAATAATTCCGAAACACGAGCTCTCATTTCCTTAGCAGCTTTATTTGTAAATGTAACCGCAAGTATCCTGTAATCTACAGTTTTTCCCTCTTGTAATAGGTAAGCGATCTTTCGTGTTAATACGCGTGTTTTACCGGAACCTGCTCCGGCAAAAACCAATAAGGGGCCATCGGTAGCTAAAACCGCTTCTCGTTGTTTGTCATTTAATCCTGAAATTATATCTGTCATGGTCTTCCTTGTTTACTTCAAAAATAAGCTATAAATGATCAAAGGTGAATTGATTTTTTTCTTTATCCAAAAAATGTGAGCTAGGTCACATTTTACTATATTCAATAAGGATTTTATTTGAATATATAAAGAGAATTTTGAGAATTCCGAGTTGTTTTGCTTCTTTATCTCCATTGTGAGCATTTTAAACAATAAAAAAAGCAATGGTAAAATTTCCATTGCTTAATATTAAAATCCATAAGGGATAGATCTACTTGCTAGGGACGATTTATATTATCAATATAATAGGCCATAATGGTAATGGACTGAGCTATAGCAAGTATAGAAGCAAAATTGCGGATGAAATTTTTGCCGAATTTTGGTGGTACCATAATTGTATCGCCGTTCCTGATCTCAGGGATCAAAGATTCGTTACCCGTTTCTATATATCTTTCAAGATCCACATAAATGACAAGAGGTTCATCTTCTTCTACTTGTTGTCCGCGGATAACCTTTACACTGGAAATTTTAGCACTACTGAGAGGTCCTCCTGCCATTGAAAGAATACCCAACATATCATATTCAATAGGAATATCAAAAATACCGGGGTGTGTAACCTCGCCCCAGACTTTAACGGTATAGATCATTTCTGCCCTGTCACTAAATTTTCCAGCTAAAGAAGAACTAACATCCTGGGCAAAGGACATTACACTCAAACTCAATATCATTAAAATGATCACAAACTTTTTCATCTATCAACTCTCCTCACTTTATACTAAACTCCATCCAATCACTCACTGAACCAACCGTTTCGGCACTTCCACCCAAACGACTCGAGACCGCTTTTACCTTCCAACGGTAATCACCCTTCTCTAAATACTTTCGTCCTTCCTCAACTTTTACATCATCGAATAATATAACAGATTGTTGCGAAGAAACACCTAAATTTATATTAAAAATTACTCGCGACAAATCAAACCGTTTTGTTTTATAAAAATATTTAATTTGATAACCGTTTTCTTCAAGACGGTATAGATAGAAATAAAAGTGGGTAATATTATCAATACCATATCTTCTAAAGCGGAATTCAAATTTGGGATTGGTGTCTGTGATTTCACCTTTAGGTGTTTTTAAACTAACCGGATTTGCTAACTGATATTGTACTGTATCAGAGGTCTCCTTGCTCATGGTAAAATCGTTATAGGATCTTAAGTAGTAATAATACATTGTATCGATGCTTACATCGTAATCAGTGTATTCGTCGCTTTTAAAAATGATGCCTTTTTCTCTTTCGATAGTAGCGATTCTATCAAAATCATATTCGTCATTCAGCAAAAGTCCACGATACAAGTAATAACCGGTCAGACCTTCTTCTTCACGGCTTTCCGGCTCTTCCCATTCAAGAAATATGGAATTACCGATCGCTGCATCAATTCCGTGTGCCTCTAAACTATCCGGAGGTGTTTTGCTTACAAACTGTGGAGGAGTTATTTCCGGTTGATCAAAACATCCAATCAATAGAAATATACTTGTTATAAAAATGCTTAGTTTTTTCATTCCTTGACTCCCCAATAATATGCTAGCGAAAGCAAGTGGCTCCAGTTAATTTCGTGATACTGCAAGGCGTAATCTAATTTAAGCTCTCCACCGGGAATTGGCAAGAAAACACCCAGACCTCCCGTAAAACTACTCAAATCTTTACCAAGTCTGAAATCAATCTTGTTATTTAATCTCCACTGTAAACCAAAACGCGTGCCGTACCCCGGAAATAGTTGATTCTCAAAAATATAGCCTTCCATTATTAATCGTACTTCCGAGGAAAGAGAAGGTATATCCTGATGTAAGGCAATGGCTCCACTCATTCGCATATTTCCTTGGTCCGCCCACTTTCCATTAAACCAAATAACCGGAGATTGAATAAAATTTTCAATATTCAAAGCAAGGACCAAATCTCCCATTTTTCTGATATTAAATATATCTGAGCCAGGGACAAATAAACGAAGTCCTGCATCCATTCCTCCACCCATTGCACTTTCATTGGCAAGATTTTTATAGATCACCTTGGCTGTAAGTCCGTATTGCAAACACAAATTAACTCTATCAAAGGACCATCCTGTTTTTATATCAAAAGGAAGTTCTCCTGCAAAAGTTAACAATAGAGCATTTTCAAGATCGTAAAAACTATCAGCCTCATCTAACAGGAGACTCCGTATATACTCTCTACGATCATTTATGTTGGGGATTTCCGAAAGAATATCATCTCTGTAATGTAATTGAGCACCCACGGTATTTAAGGCAATACCGAATCTATATTCTCCAAAGGATGAAGAATAAGCTAAAGAATTTTGGAAAGCCAGACCATAAAGATTATTGAACTGGGTATAAAATTCATTTTTTTCACTTGATGCTAAACCGGCAGAATTAGAAAAAAGTGAAGCAACTCCATCAATAGAAGTTAAACCTGTTCCACCCATAGCAATTGATTGTGCTGAACGGCCGGCAACAATAAATGCATCTGCATAATAACCATATCCGGCAAATCCTTTGCTTGTAGCCAAGCAACATAATAAGATCAAGATAGTTTTAAATTTTTTAGATTTCATTATAACCACAATTTTGCAATTTTACCTTTTGCTTTAATTTTTTTACCATCCACTTTAGCTTCTATAACATAAAAATATACACCATTGGCGACTTTATTTCCAAATTCATCCTTGCCGCGCCACTGTACTTCGTGATAGCCAATAGAATGCAATGGCAAACCACCGGTTATATTCACTTCTGATGATATAGTATAGATCTTTCTACCCGAAATAGTATATATTTTAATCGACAGATCGTCAAACTGCTCAGTTAACTCATAAATAAATGAAGTCTTAGTAGTAAATGGATTAGGGAAATTTCCATAATTTATCAACTGCGAATCACCGCTATAAATAATCTCGTAAACATCACTTTCGACCTTATTGCCCACCAGATCTTCCGCAATAACCTGCAGTGTATGCTCGCCCGGCTCCATTTCAAGTTTAAAATTAAGGCCTAATTCTTTAATATTATCCGAATTAATAACAAGAAGATTCTCGTTGGAGATCTCTTCCCCATCTAAAAGAATATGACGAAAATCATCCAATGGATTGATACCATAATTATCTTTTAGAATAATTGAAAAGTCGGACCTTTCAGATACATAGGCTTTTTCAAGAATTTCCCGGGCATTAATATTGATCTCGATTTCCGGGGCTTCATCATCTTGTGATTCTGCTAATAAATAATCACCGGGTTTATGCAAGAAATATTTCTTTTTCCCCGAGACCTTTTCTTGCCAGAGTTTATAAAACTTATTATTATCTCCATCATGATAAGCGAGCATATTGGACTGAGTTAAAGCTTTTCCACCGGCAATACCTACTACACTTATAGTTTTATCGTCTGATAAAATACGCATAATATGCGAATCACTCTGTTTTGCACCGTAGTCGCTAAGATCATATTCAGCTGAATCTAATTCCACACAAATTGCATATGACCCTGTATATGTTTTATCAATAAGCAACTGTTGGAAAATATCCGAATTGATCGCACAGGTATCGCTATCCCAATTTTGCCAGCTAGCGTTTTTATATGATAAACAATGATTGTTTGTGACTATAGTCAGGCTATCATTATTAGGATTTGCATCCTCTATATCAAGAGCATTAATTTCAATATAAAGCTTATCCTTACCAAATTGAGGTAAAAAATCAAAATAAAATGTATTGATCTTCTCGCTTCCTGCTTCATAATATCCACCAACATCATCATGAGTCAATACGGTATCTAAAAAAGTTTGACCAAGATTTTCTGATACAAATTTTATAGCAACATGGCTGGATGTATCTGCTTGGTTTAAAAGGACTAATTTGCTTTTACCGTCCTTAATCTCGTATTGAACAATGGAAATATCTTTTTCGCTGGGATAGTCGGGAAATAAAGTAAAAAGCTGAAACGATATGCTTGTACCATTTGTATAGACCTTTGGCATAAAGTAATTTCCATAAAAATAGCTAGCCGGTATGCTATCTTCTACTGCTGTCTGAAAGCGATCTTTCGAAGAATAAATAAAAGCATCTTGCGTTTCATAAACTCCATCTGCAATTTTGTACATGGATAAAACTTGTGAGTATGAGGATAGATCAGGTTTTCTATAGACATGAAGCTTAATGGAATCGATCTCCGTACCAGCATCTATAGATAATCTAAGCTTAACTTCAGAATCGAATAGTGATGGCTGTGAAGGATAAAAGCTCAGACTTCCTACATGAGGACTTCCAAAAGCAAGATCCGCACTTGAGGTATAAATATTGTTTTCAGTATCCCAGAAAGTCATCTGTACAATACCACCCGGCGAACCCGGAGGGATATCACTTAAATCTATCTGAGCATTACCACCCTGGAATTCCAGAGGAATTTTTGTCATAAAAGGATACTTCCTATCACTCCCCTTTGTAGCTACAATATCAAGCTGCGCATGAGTAATATTATTATCTGTGGGTACTATATCTATTTGGTCTCCAGAACTCAGAGATCTGGGACTAAGGTTAACATCCGTTTCCTTTGTCTTGGGATAAGCAACAGAAGGATCACCCAAAATACAGAATTGATAGAAAAATGATTTTCTGAAATACTTAATATATGTCACACCATCCAACCGATCAATAAAACTTGCATTTCTTCCAAAAGAAGAGAAAAAATAATCAGCCATGGCAAAACGGAAGGCCTGGCCATGTGACATTTTATCCTCGTGAATACGTCCCATCAATTTTTCAAAAAGATAATAATCAGAATTTATCCAACCATAGCCGGTTGACCCCAATACTGATACAGCAGCTCTTGGGTGGCGAATGAATTGTTCTCCAATGGCGTTATTATTAGAAAAGGTATTCGAAAAACATGTAAGGGAATTAACAATAAAGGGTTTATTGGTCGGAAAACGATCAAAGTCATTATAAGGAAGCACATTGGTATCCCAAGTATAACCACCACCATGTCCGATATAATTTAGTGTTAGTAATCCATCATTAATAAAATTAACAAGTGTGTCCGTTGAATGAATTCCTGCATCAAAATCCCCTGTTTGATGCGTATCGTATAAATACAAACGGTCCGTTGGGAAATAATCGGGTACAATGGTATTTATATAGCTATGAGCCTGAGTTCTAAAAACTGAGCCCGGTCCGGTAATAACCGCCTCACGATAATTTTTTGCTTGTTCCTGAATATTATCAAAAACTTTTATCTTAGCGATTATACTATCAAGTTCGTCTTCGTGACTAACAGGCAAACGCCCCAAAGCAAGATCAAGCACATAATCATCATCTACATCTGCATACCAGTTCTCAGCAATAATTGCTCCAATAGCGCCGGTGGATTGATAATATATTACAGGTACTGAATTCTCTGTTCTGGTATCCCCAACAAGAATAACATATTCGGGTCTTATACTCCAGTTGGCACAGGCATCTTTCAAAAAGTTCTTGATAGCATAAGGACTTTCATTCCCGTGATTATATTCATCATACACTCGTTCTAGTTGATATAATGCCGGAGTAAAACCCAATGATGCTTTATGTTCAGCCAGTTCTTTAGATTTTTCATAAAAATCTTTATGAGTAATAATGATGTAATCACCCTGAGAGAATGCATTATAATGTTCATTTTCAATGGTATTTACATAACGAAAACTATCTATAGCTACAACACCAAAGGCATTATTATCTTCTTCGCCGGGTCCCACTACAAAATATTCTTCATCACCATTGCATTTATCTTCAAAGTAAATGGAATAAGTCTTTTCTTTATCTCCGGAATTTTCTTCTTCAACTAGATAATCTCGTATCCAGTTCGTTCCGTTCTTAAGAATTAAAACATCTGTCGCTGAAGTTAAGCCTCTGACCTGAAACATATATGTGCCGGGACCGTACTGAGGTGCAAATTTTAAACGGTTATTATGAGCGATCATATAGCGATCATAAGATACTTCAAACCAGTCAAGAAGTACCTGGTCGTCTTGATAGCTATCTTCACTAAAACCCCGGACTGATATTTGTAAATGATTTTCACCATTTTTAAGATTGGAATGTAGATATTGAAGACCTTCATTATCCGAAATTCTCGCTGTCTGTCCCTCCCATTCGTCTTCCAACACTTGCAGGTCATTTGCCTTAACAATAATTTGATGATCCATTTCATCATCAACAGAATAAGTCAAGCCCTGCATGCGAATTTTAAAATGCACATTATAAGGTGAATCTATAACGGGATCCCATAAATCGAAGGGATATGATATGCTTCTGCCGATCTTGATGGATGGAGAATAAAATTCATGCTCATATTTGTGAGACAATTCATCTTCGTGCAATCTTGAAAGAGGAAAATATTTTAAATTTTGCTCTACATGAATTGTGCTACGAAATTTTCTATTCATATCGTAATCAAACTTATTTTCGTCATCGGAAAAATTTGAGTTTTCTTGAACATAGCGACGACCAGCACCGGCATCCCAAGTCATTACGACGGCATCGTAGTCTGTAAATGGATTATATTTATAATCCCCGTAAGGATTTTTTAACTCGGAAATATAAAAACGTACAACATCATTCTCTTTGAAAACTTCCGTCCCTTTGTTATTTGTGGCAGTAACAAGACAAGGGATCTCTTCTCCCCATCGGTATAATTTGATCTGCTCGGGAACTATGGATGAAATATCAACTTCTTTATCTAAAAGATCCTGACCACTGATCTCGTAAACACCCGCTTCATTTAAATATATCACACAATATTCGGAGGCAATATAGTGTTTTAAAGTGGCACTTTTAGCTAAAAAGTTTTTATCCTTAACAAGATCACTCTTTGTTAAAGGTTTTGTACCTGAAGAATAGAGCTGTATATCCGCTTCTAAAAGGCAAGTTAAGTATCCATTTTCATCAGGCAAAAAAGGCAGAATCTCTATAAGTGTACCAATGCCTGGAATTTCCTGCATTTGCACATGATCTTTAAATACCGAAATGTCTATCCTGTCAATAGCTTTTTCTGATACAGAAGTAAAGTCTTCAGGAAGAGCTGACATCGGAATTGTTTTAGTTTGTTTATTGCGAACTTGATGAATCACTTCAGATGGGGAGTTTTCTAACAAAACTGTATAGTAAGGATAATATCGGCCTTCATAGTAAATGGAACTTGCTTTTTGAAGATCAAGTTGCCCATTCTTGATAAAAGCTTCAAGTTCATTTTCATTCATCGACCAATGATAAGAAAATGATGATGCCTCCTTCATATCCAGTGAAGCTGAAAAAAGTAGTGCCAAAACAATAAGATTAAGTAAAAATACTTTCTTAGCGATTCGACAAATAAGTATATAAGGATGTTCGTAATTCATCTTCATTTAAATCCCGTTTTAATTTTCCTTGGTAAGCAATTGAGATCCTGGCTTTTTCTTCAGAAACAATGATCACCATTGCATCGCTTTCTTCAGATAAACCTAAACCCGCAAGATGTCGCGTGCCTATTGTAGGGTCAAGTTCAATATTCTCACTTAAGGGCAATATGCATTTTGCAGCCAGTATTCTATCTTCATGAATAATAATAGCACCATCATGTAATGGTGAAGAAGTATTAAAAATTGATAAGATCAAATCCGTATTAACCGAAGCATTGATAGTAACACCTCGTTCCACAATTGACTTTAAGCCATTGTCCCTGATAATTACAATTAAAGCACCAAGTCCTGCTTTTCTAATCTCAAAAGTTGCGTGAATAACTTCTTCCAGTTTATTGTTCTCAGATTTTGCCATCCATCTTAATAGTGGGTTTTGTCCGATATAAAGTAAGACTCTTCGTAATTCGGGCTGAAAAAGAATAATAAATAAAATGACCCAGAATGTCGCTAATCGTTCAAACAACCAAGCCGTCGCTTTAAAATCCAATAAATGTGCGACAAACCCAAGAATTGCAATCGCAACCATCCCATATAACATTTGTGATGCACGCGTATTTCTGAACAAAATATAGACACCATAAAACACAAAGCCCACGACAATAACGTCGAGTATGTCCATCAGGGTGACAGTAATAGGACCAATGTTAAATAGTTCTACCATATTTTTTCTATAACCTTCAAGGCTTGAATAGTTTCAGCAACATCATGAACCCGAAGTATATCCACGCCACGTTGAGCTGAAACACAGGCAATTGCCAAGGAACCCGACAAACGATCATCTATATCTGCTTCCGCGATCATTGAGATCATTGATTTTCTCGAGGCTCCTATCAACAATGGGTACCCCAGTTCTTTTAATACAGCAATATGTTTTATAATATTAATATTATCCTCAAGATCTTTCCCAAAACCAATACCGGGATCCAGGATAATATTCTTTTGCTTTACACCTTTGGATAAAGCAAAATCAGACTTAGATTTCAAAAACTGCAGAACTTCAGGAATTATATCAACTTTTTTCAGATCCTTTTGCATGGTCCGGGGAATACCTCGCATGTGCATCAACACAAGCTTAGCTTCATGTTTTACTACATGATCCACAAGACTCTCATCAAAAGTCAAAGCTGATATATCATTGATAATATCCACGCCCAATTCAAGTGACAATCTGGCAACTTCTGCTTTATTGGTATCAACAGATACCTCAACATCCCAGTTTACGACTTCCTCAAGAACCGGCATAACCCTATCAAGCTCTTCTTGTAAAGGAACAAGACTCGAACCAGGTCGCGTAGATTCACCACCAATATCAATGATATCTGCGCCATCCTTGACCATTGCTTCAGCATGAAACAATGCTTCCGACTTTGAAAAAAACATCCCTCCATCACTGAAGGAATCGGGGGTAAGATTCAAGATTCCCATGATCTTAGGAAACATACTTCATTCCCTTGTTTAAAATAACTATTTTTTTGGTATTTCTATACCGGTATCAGCAACTACTTTTTCTAATTCTGCTCGATCTAAAGATTCCACTTCAAGCAAAGCATCTGCTATGGCTTGCAAGGTCTTTAAATTATCCCTGAGTAATTCTTTTGCAGAATTATAAGCCTTAGAAACGATATTTAATACTTCCTCATCAATTTTCTGTGCCGTTGATTCGGAATAATTTTTGGTTGTGCCAAAATCGCGACCAATAAAAACCTCGTTAGATTTTGATCCAAAGGCAGTAACACCAAGCAGACTGCTCATACCCCATTCGCAGACCATACGACGAGCCATATCTGTAGCACGCTCTATATCATTGCTGGCGCCGGTCGTTATATCTCCCATTATCAGCTCTTCCGCTACACGGCCACCCATCATAACCTTTAACTGAGCATTAATATATCTTTTAGAGTAATTATATTTATCTGCCTCGGGAAGCATATGAGTAACACCCAGAGCTCGTCCACGAGGGATAATACTCACTTTATGAACAGGGTCAGCATCGGGCAAAAGCAAGCCGACTAAAGCATGCCCACCTTCGTGGACTGCTGTGATTTTACGATCTTTATCACTTAAGATCATTGACCTTCTTTCTGTTCCCATCATGACCTTATCTTTAGCTTCTTCAAGATCATCGGCAGTTACTGAACGACGATTCTTGCGAGCGGCTAACAAGGCTGCCTCATTGATCAGGTTCGCCAGATCGGCGCCTACCATACCCGGGGTGCCTTTTGCTAAAATTTTTAAATCTACTTTAGATGAAAGTTTAATATTCTTAGCATGAACCTTAAGAATTTTTTCTCGTCCTTCAGAATCAGGAATATCCACAATGATCTGTCTATCAAAACGACCGGGTCGCAGGAGTGCAGAATCTAGAATATCAGGCCGATTGGTTGCAGCAAGAACGATCACAGAGGCATCAGAATTAAATCCATCCATCTGTACCAACAACTGGTTTAAAGTCTGTTCGCGCTCGTCATGTCCACCGCCTAAACCGGCACCACGCTGACGACCGACTGCATCTATCTCATCAATAAATATGATAGAAGGTGATGATTTTAAAGCTTGTTCAAAAAGACCTCGCACGCGCGATGCACCAACACCAACAAACATTTCCACAAAATCCGCACCGGAAATACTGAAAAACGGGACCTGAGCTTCACCCGCAACAGCTTTTGCCAATAAAGTTTTACCGGTTCCCGGAGGGCCTAACAATAAAGCTCCACGCGGAATACGACCGCCGAGTCTCTGAAAGCGTTCCGGGCTCTTTAAAAAATCAATGATCTCTTCAAGTTCCTGTTTTGCTTCATTACAACCTGCAACATCTTTAAATGTAATTTTGGAATTTTCAGGATTGAATTTTTTTGCGGGATTTTGGTTTCCAAAAGAAAAAATACCACCGCCACCTTGACCACCACGATTGCCGGACATTTTTCGCATCAGAACAATCCACACTGCAATGATAATGATCCAGGGCAAAATATTTAAGAGAATATCAGTAAAACCAATGGTCGGTTCAACAAACTCGTAGCTCAAACCTGCATCATCCCATTGATTTAGCAATTCAGTATCAATATGTAAAATAGTGACACGATAACGCTTGAAAAGATTCTCTTTTCCATTAACGCGATCGACGATCGGATCTTTAAATTCTCCAGATAAAACATTGCCTTCAAATTTTCCATTAGCCAGTTTGCCATCTTCAAGATAGTTATTAAACTGAGTATATGTTAAACTCATTTCACCCGGCGTGGTTGATGTCCCGAAAATTTGAGCAAGGACAAGAATGACAATAATCAAACCTATCCACACAAGAGGTGTTTTGGGAACCTTTGAAGGACCCTTTGAATCCGGGCCACCGGGAGGGGGTGTTTTAGATTCTTTTTTATTGTCCGGTTTCTGATTGGGACTGCTATAAAAACGTGTAGTCATTTATTCTCCTTTACATCCTACTAATATACAATGCCTTTATAGGATTATGTTCCACTTTTATTGCTTTTTCATGATTCCATAGCAAAAATGTCGCGTAATCTGCGATATCTTTGCTCAATATCCAATCCATATCCTACTACAAACTTATCAGGAATCATAAAACCAACATATTCAGGCTCAACTTCTACCTTTGTTATTTCTTTTTTAAATAACAAAGTAGCAACTTTCACTGAAGCGGGAGAACTATTTTGAAAATGTTTTCGAAGAAAATTTATCGATAAACCTGTATCAACAATATCTTCGATTAAAATAATATCTCGCCCAGTAATGTCGGCCGATATATCTTTTATAAGACGTATAGTACCGAGTGACTCAGTTTTACGATAGGAAGAGATCTTAATAAAATCCATTTCCGCTTCAATATCAAGAGCTCGTAATAAATCGGCCATAAAATAAAAACTACCATTCAGTACCCCTATGGCAATGGGCGGCTTTTTTTTATCTTTATAATCGGCAGATATTTTTCTGCCAATATCTTTTACTCTTTGCTGTATATCTTCTTCTGACAACAAGAGATCAAGAACCTTTCCGTCAAAATCGCCACCATAATCAAGGGTTAACGTTTTTTTTATCATTATTGTACTCCGATTTATTTATATGTAAACACCAGCATTTCAAAACTGTCTTCATCTACTAAATATCTATTTGAACGTTTTACACCGGGTATCCATAGAATGCTTTGATCCTTGACCAATACGGGATATGTTTGTTTTTCCAAAGCACCGACTTTTTCATCCTTAAGAATATTGGATACTTTTTTATTCTTTCCTGCGCCAAAAACGGTCATTTGATCTCCATTCTCCCATGTACGAAATTTCAGGCTTTCTCCCAAGAGATCTATTGAAAAATATGCTATAAATTGGTCATTTATTACCAAATCCTGTTTTGCGATCTTTATTTCTATAAATAGTTCTTTTTCAAGAATATTGATCTTCCCCGGTTTACAAATAAATGATGTCTGAACTTTTTTAGCTTTTTCAAAAGGAAAAACAATATGCTCCCTGTCTTTAAGTAGGGATACTCCAAATAAGTCAGTCGAAGCTCCTTGTTCAGCACTTATGATAAATGTAGATAATTGATCAAGTTGTTTTTCTGAAAGATGCTGTCTGAGCAAAAGTTGCTCTTTAAATATTTTTTGTAATATTTTTTTTTGAATATAACGCGGTAATTTTACAAATCCTTTTCTGTAAAGCTTAAGCCCTTTAGCTGAAGTTGAGATAATTTCTTCATAAGCTTCGTCAGCTATCTGCTCTAAGGCAATTGAAGCTTCTTCCAGTGAAGTTGCCGTTGCAGATAAAGCCTTCTCGGGGTTTTCAAAACCCATTGCTCTTAAAGAGGGTAATACAGCGTGGCGAATTTTATTCCTTACAAAGCGGTGTTCTTTATTAGTGGGATCATCATAATACAATAAATCTTTTTGTTTAATATAATCCGATATCTCATCTCGGGATATTTCTAAAAGAGGTCTTACAAAAAGCTCTCTGGAGCTTGGAATACCTAACAATCCTTTTAAGCCGGAACCGGTTAACATTCGGTATAAAACCGTTTCTGCCTGATCATCCATGTGGTGACCGCTACAAATAGCATTGCATTTAAATTCCTGAGACCAGAGATGAAAAATCTCATAGCGGGCTTCGCGGGCAAGTGATTCGAGACTGGGATTTTGAGAACTTTTATTTTTATATTTTTTCCTAAAAGAAGGTGACAAAAGATCAAGGGTTTCCTCTACATAAGTTAAACCATAATTCTTGGCCATCTCTCGACAAAAAACAGCTTCTTTTTCATCTTCACCGGGCCTTAGATCGTGGTTAATATGGCCAACAACAAGATCCCAGTTCCAATAATCTTTAAGCTCCATTATAATTGCTAATAAAGCCACTGAATCCCGTCCACCAGAAAGCGTTATTAATAACTTATCATTCTGCTGTAACAAGGCTTTACGGACCAACATTTGATGAACTTTTTCAGCAAGTGGTGACCACTTCATGATCGGCCTTTAGATTTTATATGCGGACTTAAACTACTTCTTGAGTTTAAGAAATTTTCTTTTACCTACTTTGAGGATATCACCATCTTTAATATCCAATGGACTTGTATGAGTGACCACACGCTCGCCATTCAAATATACACCCCCTTGAGTGACCAGACGTTTAGCTTCTCCACCGGAATTACATAAGCCGCTTTCTTGCATAAGCTTTGTAATAAACACTTCTCCATCTGCTATGGTGAATTCAGGAATATCATCAGGAATAGCTTTATTAACGAATACTTTTTGAAAATGTTCTTTAGCACAATCAGCTGCCTGCGCATCATGGTATTTTTCAACAATGCGCCAAGCTAATTCGTGCTTAATATCGCGTGGATTCTCGCCCTTTTCCATAGCTTTTTTATATTTTTCGATCTCTGCAGAAGGAATATCACTCACCAATGTCATATATCGAATGATCATGTCATCGCCAATGGAAACTGTTTTGCCGTACATATCTTCAGCTGTATCGGTTAGACCGATGTAGTTATCCAAGGACTTGGACATTTTTTCCTTACCATCAAGACCCTCAAGAATTGGCATAGTCAAAATACATTGAGGTTCCTGACCATATTCTTTTTGAATATCCCTGCCAACAAGAAGATTGAATTTTTGGTCAGTACCACCTAATTCAATATCAGATCTAATAGCAACAGAATCATAGGCCTGGGCTAAGGGATACATAAATTCATGAACAGAAATAGCTATTCCATTATTATATCTATTAGAAAAATCGTCGCGCTCAAGCATTCTTGCTACAGTATAATGTGCAGATAATTCTATCACATCGCGGAAATTCATTTTGGACAACCACTCGGAATTGTTTCGGATCTCAAGAGTTTTTTGATCCAAAACTATACCTGCTTGTTCAAAATATGAGCGAGCATTTTCCCGAGTTTCTTCGATAGTCAAGGAAGGGCGAGTTTTATTTTTTCCACTGGGATCACCGATCATAGCTGTAAAATCACCGACAATGAGAACTGCTTGGTGCCCAAGATCCTGAAATTGACGCATTTTACCAAGAACAACAGCATGCCCAACATGAAGATCTGGGCGGGAGGGGTCGGCACCCAATTTTACTCTAAGAGGCGTTTGCTCTTTAATGCTTTTTTCGATCTTTTTTACAAGTTCCTCTTCGGGGATTATCTCTTCAACTCCCTTTCGAATCAAATCCATCTGTTCATTTAAGGATGGAAAACGGCTCATCTCAACTCCTTATCTATTTTTCATCTGGCGTTCCATATTGCGCTTTTCATCGCGTTTTGCCAAATCCTGTCTTTTATCGTAATTTTTCTTACCTTTTGCAAGACCAATTTCAACTTTAATATGATTTCCCACCCAATATAAGGAAAGTGGGATCAGTGTTAGATGTTGTTCGTCGCGTTTCTTGCGTAACCTAACAAGCTCCTTCGCATGTAAAAGTAATTTTTTAGGCCTGGTCGGATCATGATGTTCGTAGCCGGTATGAGAATATGGTGAAATATGCGCTTGCAACATATAGAGCTCCCCATCCTCAAAACTGCAAAAAGCCTCTTTAATATTAATTTTTCCCTCACGAATAGCCTTTACCTCTGTTCCAAGAAGAACAAGTCCGGCTTCTACTTTTTCTATAATTACATAATCGTGATATGCTTTACGATTTTTTAAGATCAATTTTTCCATCGTATAATATAACTAAGAAAGCATAAAATATAAAGCGTAGAGTTAGAAATCAGTAAGCAGTGTTTCGGGTTTCGGGTTTGGCTCAAACTTTATTTGTGAGTTTGGCTCAAACT
>CAZNFT010000003.1:0-21735 GCA_964572745.1 uncultured bacterium | reverse complement strand
GTTTGGCTCAAACTTTATTTGTGAGTTTGGCTCAAACTATTCGGCATTACCGTTTAATACAAGTCCCACCAAACCAAAGGAAGTCATCAAAAAGGATCCGCCATATGAGATAAAAGGCAAGGGTTTTCCTGTGACAGGTAAAAGACCCACGGTCATGCCTACATTAATAAAAATATGCGCTAAAATAGCTGTCGTTCCGCCAATAATCAACATGGCCGAGAATGTGCTTTTAGCCGTAATAGCCATCCTATACCAGCGTAAAACTAAAAAGCAGTAAATAAAAAGAATAAGCGAAATACCAATAAAGCCAAACTCCTCAGATATCACTGAAAAAATAAAATCTGTATGCTGTTCTGGCAAGAAATTTAAATGTGCTTGTGTTCCCTGTAGAAATCCTTTCCCATGTAAGCCTCCCGAACCAATGGCGATCTGCGATTGAATTACCTGATATCCTGCCCCCATTGGATCTAGGTGAGGGTTTATCATGGTCAGTATTCTTTGTTGCTGATAGGGTTTAATCGCATTCCAGAAAAATGGCGTTAAAACACCGAGTAAAATATTAAAGAGAACCATGCCTACCGAGAATATTGCACTTTCGTGATTTAAAAAAATAATAACAGCCAGCACTATACCCCAAACAAGAAAAACCCAGCTATTAAAGGCAGCTAAAATAGTAATAAAAGGTGCCGCCATTAAAAATATATAATAAAGTTTATATCCACTTGTAAACAACATTGCTACAAATATGGTAATGTAAATAAGAGTAGTCCCAAGATCCGGTTGCAAAAAAACCAAGATCGCAGGAAGAACTAAAATAGCAAGAGGATATAGAGCATAACTTAGTTGAAATGGTGAACGCCGGGATTCACTGAAGATCTTTGCTAACATGATGATCAAAATAAATTTCATATATTCAGATGGTTGTATTTGGAAGGCTCCCAAATTGATCCAGCGGCTTGTCCCGAAATTTACCATAGATAAAACAAAAGGAATAACAGTTAACACAATACCTATCAGATATATGATCTCAGCATAACTCAAAAGAAAACTTTTTCTCACCGAAAACAACATGGCAAACATGCATATGCCACCAAAAATACCTAAGACTTGTTTCCAAAAATATTGCATGTTGGATTCAGTCCCCACAAAGGAAGTTGCCGAATAAATTGCAACCAAACCCGCTGCTGCCAACAATAACACCAATAAAAAAGATGCTAGGTCGATTTGATTTAATCGCAATTTAAAAAAATCTTTTAACCTCATTTGTCTCTCATGTAATAATAAGCTTTTAATAATTGTCCTGCAAGAGGTGCTGCTGCTCCTGCCCCGGAATAACCATGTTCGATAAAAACAGCAACCGCATAAGGAAAATCCTTTAATTTTGAATAACCAATAAACCAGGCATGAGCCTCGCCATGAGGATTCTGCGCAGACCCTGTTTTACCATATATATTTAAACCCGGTACATGGGCGGTGGTTGCTGTGCCCCAAGAACTTTGGACAGCGTTATACATCCCTTTTTCAATCTCTCTCCAAGTGGATGCTGAAATACCTCTTGTATATGAAACAGGATACTCTGGGATAAAATCTTCCTTTTCACCCTGCTTGTGATATCTGGCTAAAAAATGTGGTTGAACTATCTTGCCACGACTTGCAAGTATAGCAGTATATCTCACAGCTTGCATGGGTGTCATCAAAACATCACCTTGCCCGATCACCATATTCAACCATGTACCCTGCCACCATTTTCGCCTGCCATATTGCTTATCAAGAAAGCTTCTATCCGGATTAATACCGGCTAATTCCCCGGGAAGATCGACGCCTGTCAACTCTCCCATGGTCATCTCCTTTGCGTAAGAACTCCAGTCATCTATGCCTAATTCTAAGATCAAATTATAAAAATATATATTGCAAGAATGTGCAATAGCTTCATCTAAATTCTCCATTCCATGAACATGAGAACACCTGAACTCTCTTCCACCCATGGTATATACACCATTGCATTCAAACTCGGTAGTAGGATCAATGATACCCTTTTCAAGTCCGGCGATTGCTGATATCATTTTATAAATCGACCCGGGGGGATATTGGCCTCTTATTGTTCTATTAAACAAAGGGATTCGCTTGTCTTGCACTATAGAATCCCACTGAGTTTGAGTTAAACCTCTGGTAAACATTTCAGGATCGTAGGAAGGAGAAGTAACAGAAGCGAGTATTTCTCCGTTCTCATAATTCATGATAATTGCTGATCCATTGTGGTCAATCAATAAAGATTCTGCATAAGCTTGCAAATCTTGATCAATAGTCAAATATAATGCGCTACCGGGTATCGGATTCGTCTGTTCGTATGCTTTGTCATTTAGGGGCTTACCCATAGCATTTACTTGTTTATAACGATAGCCTTTTATACCCCGCAATAAATATTCATATTGTTTTTCTATACCATCATAACCAATAATATCACCTAAAGTATAACCTTCATCGCGATATTTATAAAGATCCCGACGCTTTATCTCGGCGGTATAACCTAAAAGATTACCACTTAATATTTCATTACTGTATTTTCTTATGGGGTCAAAAGAAACTTCTGCTCCGGGTAAATTTTGGATGTTTTCATTGATTACTGCATTGGTTTTTGCATCGATATTTCTTAGTATAACTGCAGGACGATAGGAACCATACTGATTTCGTTTCATTTCATTTTGTAGTTTTTCTATGGGGACACCTGTGATCTCTGATAATTTTTTCCAAGTTCCCTGGTGTTGCTTAATAATATCAGGAAAAACTACAATGTTATAGCAAGGAACATTATAGATCAGTTTTTGACCATTCCGATCATAGACTATGCCGCGAGGTGCCGAAATATCTATTCGATTAAGCATATTTCCAACAGCTTCTGAGCGATATGTCGAATAATTGACGATCTGCAAAGAGTAAAAACGAATAATTAAAACAAAAAACAATAATAATGATATAAACAATAAAACTATAACTCTTTGTCTTTTCATTCTGTTCTTGCTTATTTTTCGCATCATTACCTCTTCTGATCAGCTGAGGGAAAGATCATATTAAGGAGCAGATATATCAAAAACGTGTAAATTGTTTCTGTTAAGGCATAACGATAAAAAATAACAAAGGGATCCATAAAACCGGAATAATAAAACAGGTTATAAAATACAAAGTAAACTAAAAAACCGGAAAAAACCGTTAAGTGTAAAATAAACCCTCTAAATTTTCCTATTAAAGGAATTATCTTTAAAAAAGAAAAAATCAATAAAGTTTTTAATAAAGGTGCAAGTCCCCAATATTCGGCATCTCCGGGCAAAACCACATCTTGTATTAAACCAAAGAAAAACGCTGCACATAATGCAATCAACTTTTTTTCTCGCGTGGCTAAAAAGATCAAAATGATCAATAATATATCAGGTCGAACACCGGCAATGTCAATATATTCATTGAATATTACCGACAAAATGAATACAAGACCCATCACAAGATAAAGAAGCCAAAAACTTTTTTGTTTACTTTCTATCATTTTTTAACACAAACACTTCTTTGAGGTTGTTAAATGTTACATTATAATTGCCTTCAATATGGTGAGTAAAACCATTTTCGGAAATTAAAACTTCGCTAATAACTCCCACTGGTATATCGGGTGGATAAACCTCAGATAATCCAGATGTTGTTACACTCCATCCGGGTTTAATATCAATTGTTGAAGGAATATCTTCAATAATAAAGGTATTGCCATGATGCCATTTTAAAATACCATATACGCGTGAAGGATTAATCCTTACTGAAACACGCACATCAGGCTCTATGATCATATTTGCTAAACTGGTTGAAGCAGATGAAGATATGATCTTTCCCACCAAACCATCTTTATCAACAATTACATCATTGGCTTTTACGCCATCTTTATGGCCCTTATCTATCGTTATAACTGAATTTTCGTTTTTAAAACCCTTATATACAATAAGCGTTGGTAATAGTTCGTAATGTGATGTGTCTTTAAAGGCCAGCATGCTTCTTAAACGAGCATTTTCACTGTCAAGATTTTGTAATCGCGATACTTCTTGGTTTAACTTGAAAATATTCATGCGTAATTGACTGTTTTCTTCAATGATCTTTTGTTTTCTTTGACGCTCAACTACGGGTCTTTTTAAGACAACAGAAATATCTTGCCAGGCATTCTGAACTTTCAATACAACATTACTTTCTGTTTGAGACAGGAATCCCAGAGATATTAAAACAAAAATAAAAGTTAATATCTCTAGGTGTTTTCGAATAATAAAGTCATATAATTTGCTAAACATTTACAAAATAATATCAAGATAGTTTTCAATATTTTCAAGAACCTTGCCGGTACCTTTTGCAACTGAAAGTAATGGTTCATCAGCAATACTGACAGGTAGATTTGTTTCACGACGAATACGTTCATCCAGACCGTGAAGCATGGAGCCGCCGCCAGCCAAGATCACACCACGATCCAAAATATCTGCAGATAATTCCGGAGGTGTATGTTCAAGAGTACGTTTAATGGCAGCAATCATCCTATCAATGGTTTCTTGCAAACATTGAGACACATCATTAGCATCAATTTTTACAGTTTTAGGAATACCGGTTAATAGGTCACGTCCTTTAACTGCAATAGTTTTTTCTCCCACGGGAATAGCTGAGCCAACAGCTTTCTTAATATCTTCAGCCGTTCTTTCACCAATAAGTAGATTATGTTTTTCACGGAAATAATGAACAATGGCACTGTTCATCTCATCGCCACCCACGCGAATAGATTCTTTAGCAACAACGCCATTCAAGGCAAGAACTGCGATCTCCGTGGTTCCACCACCAACATCAACGATCATATTACCAATGGGCTTAGAAATATCAAGTCCAATACCTATCGCGGCGGCGACGGGTTCTTCTATCAGATACACGCGAGAGGCATTTGAGCGTTCTGCCGATTCCTGAACAGCTCTTCTTTCTACTTCAGTAATACCTGAAGGCACGCAAATAACCATTTTAGGACGGGCAAAACGTGAAAGATTTATTTTTTTTATAAAACCCTGAAGCATTCCATCTGTCATCTCAAAATCAGCAATAACTCCATCTCTCATCGGACGAATTGTCATAATATTAGGGTGTGTACGGCCCAACATATCGCGGGCTTCATTACCTACGGCAATGATCTTGCCTGTTTTTGTTGATTTAGCTACAATAGAAGGTTCATTTATTACAATACCCTGACCTTTTATGTGGATAAGCGTATTTGCTGTTCCAAGGTCAATGGCCACATCAGAATTTAACCATTTAAACATTTTTTTATTCTTTTTTTCCATGACTATCCCTTACAATTAATAGAGCCACCTGCCGGATTTGAACCGGCGACCTACGCTTTACGAAAGCGTCGCTACTACCAGCTGAGCTAAGGTGGCAAAGCTTATAAATATAACATCTTAGCCACTAAAATCATTAAAAAATTCAAACTATTTTATGACTTAAGCCCTGGCAGCCAGTCTTTTATTTTACTATATACAGCCTCTGCGGTAAATCCAAACTTATCGGCTAATACCTGATAAGGAGCAGATGCGCCAAAATGATCGATACCTATATGAAGAGCAGGAGATGAAGAAATATTCCCCCATCCTAAAGTAGATCCAGCTTCTACGGTAACAACAGGTGTGTTCACAGGAATAACTTCTTCACGATAACTTTGTTCCTGTTTGAGAAAGTTTTCCACACAAGATATTGAAACTACTCGCAAATTCATACCTTCTTTTTCAAGTTCTTTTGCCGCTTCAAGCGAGATTGAAACTTCCGAACCTGTAGCAAGAATAACCGCATCGGGTTTAGAGCTGCTCTGTTTTATAATAGATACACCTTTATTAAAATCTTTAATACCTTCACCCGCCTTATGTATCTGGGGAAGGCCTTGTCTTGTAAGTATAAGCGCCGTAGGTCCATCTTTATATTCCATTGCCATCAACCATGCTTCGGCTGTTTCGCTTTCGTCTGCCGGGCGAATAACTTGCAATCCGGGAATCAAGCGCAATGACATGATCTGTTCGATCGGCTGATGCGTTGGACCATCTTCACCAACAAAAATACTGTCATGAGTAAAAACATAGACCAGCTGCTGTTTCATTAGTGCAGCCATGCGGATGGAAGAACGCATATAATCCGAGAAAACTAAAAAAGTACCTGCAAAGGGAATATAACCGGCGCCATAAAGTGCCATACCATTCATGATAGCACCCATTGCAAACTCACGAATACCATAATGAATATTTCTACCGGAATAATTTTCTTTACTCAAAGATTCTTCGGCTGTCAGATTAGTTTTATCCGAAGCAGCCAGGTCAGCGGAACCACCTATAAGTCCGGGAATATTTTTAGCGATCTCTTGCACAATATTTCCGGAATGGGCACGAGTAGAATTAGCTTTACCGGACAATCCTCCAATGATCTTATCCTTCATATCTTTCGGAAAGACTTTATTGATCTGATCGGATTGATCTTGATATTTTTTGGGGGCTGCTTTTTTCCAGGCTTCAAAGCCTGATTGCCATGAATCGTAGTCTGCTTTAATGGAGTTCAAGTGTTTTTCAAATGCTTCTTTTGCCGCATCGGGAATATAGAATGATTTGTCCGGAGGAAAAGCTAAAGCTTTTTTTGTAAGTTTTAGTTCTTCATCACCAAGAGGTGAGCCATGAACACCACTAGTCCCCTGTTTATTAGGACTACCAAAGCCAATTTTTGTTTTAGCGATGATTAAAGAAGGTTTAGATGTCTCGGCCTGTGCATTTTCAAAGGCTTGGGCTATTTGTTCATGATCGTGACCATCAATTATTTGTACATGCCAGTTATAAGCTTCAAAACGCATTTTAACATTTTCGGAAAATGCCAACTCAGTTGATCCATCGATGGTAATGTTATTGCTATCGTAAACACAAATAAGTTTATCTAAGGCAAGGTGTCCGGCAAGAGAAGAAGATTCGTGACTGACCCCTTCCATCATATCACCGTCACCACAAAAACAGTAGGTATAATTTTTACCAAAGAGATCACATCTCTCATCGCTCCACTGAGCTTCAAACTTTTTAGCTGCAAGAGCCAGCCCCACAGCATTTGCAAGTCCTTGCCCCAAAGGTCCTGTGGTCGTTTCAACACCGGGCAGATCATTTTCAGGATGCCCGGGCGTTCTCGATCCCCATTGTCTAAACTCTTTGAGGTCATCTAAGGATATATCATAAGTTGCCAAATGAAGAAGTGCATACAAGAGTGAAGAGCCATGACCACCGGACATAACAAAACGGTCACGTGCCATCCACAGAGGATCTTGAGGGTTATATTTTAAGAATTTTGTCCATAAAACACTAGCAACATCAGCCATTCCCATGGGTAAGCCGGGATGTCCAGAATTCGCTTTTTGAACCATATCAGCCGCTAGAAGACGAAGTGTATCTGCAGTTATTTTTGACATATTTACTCCATATTTCCATGTCTAATTTATATTTAAATAATATATGATAAAACCTTTAAAATTCAAACCCCATAAGAAGCTTAAAATCATTAGAATCCTTTGCATAAGATATCAGTAATTATTAAGAAGATAAAAAAACGTCCGCTATGGGGCGGACGATCTTTAACGTGGGCGTTGAGGGACTTGAACCCCCGACCCCCTGCTTGTAAGGCAGGTGCTCTAAACCAACTGAGCTAAACGCCCGAAATATCGAGCCAGTAATAATAAGGTGAAAATGATATTATTGCAAGTAAATTATGTCTAGGGACACAGAATTTTGCCTCTCTACATATTCAAAATTCTTATTTCAGCAATATCATTTTAGCACTTTTAACATTGTCTCCGGCACTTATGGAATATAAATAAATACCTGAAGCATAAGGGCTCATATCAAGTACAAATTCATTCATACCGGCATTTACAATATCATAATTCTTGCAAAAGATCTCTTTCCCGTCTAGAGAATAGATCTTTAATTCTACAGGCGAAGCAAGAGGAAGCTGAAAACGAATAGTTGTACTTGGATTAAAAGGATTGGGATAATTCCCCATCAATTCAAAAGAAGTCGCAACTATATGATCATCATTAGAAATAGAAGTTAAAATATAGTCTATACTGCCTCGTCTATCGGCTGATCCTCTGTGCATGGGCCAATAAATAGTCCCCATATCGTCTTTAAGATCTATAACGGATATACCCGAATAATTTCCTGTGATAATCTCCATATTGCCATCATGATCGAGATCTGACAACAAGGGAGAGGAATTAGAAAGTATTTCTGTGTTCAAAGGAAATTGTCCGCCAACGGCATTTCCATCAAGATCGTAAGCGTATAGTTTACCATCATTTCCAAAAGCTAAGACTGATGGGGTCAATATGGAATTTACCATAAGATCAGAGATCACCAGCGACCAATCGGCCTTTGAAGGTATGGCAATAGGCCAGGAATCAGCCAATACACCCTCATTCAGATCGATTTTATAAATCTTTTTACCGACTGTTGAATAAAAAGCATAGGCCTCATCATGATTGATATAAATAGCGGGGGATGATTTTATAGATCTATCTGCATCTATTACAAAACGCTCGCTGCCATCAGTATTTAAACCATAGATCTTACCGCTTTCATTAGCAATCAATATAAGTGCAGTGGTATCATCACCATTAATGACCTGTGGCTCAGAAACAACAGAACCGAGACCTGTTACTGGCCAAGCTTTTAAAGGATTTCCATCGTGTTTTACAACTATACATTCGCCACCTTTGCTTGCAATGATAATTTCATCATAGCCATCACCATTAATATCAGCTAGAGCAGGACCGCCATGCAATAATTGACCTGTGGGATAAGGAAAACCCTCTACATCTGTACTATCGTGATTTATTGCATAAATATTTTTATCATAAGCTCCAAAAACGATCTCAAGTTCAGGATCATCATCCAAATTTCCTATAGCAGGCATACCTGTTATAAAATAATCCGTGTGTCTTTGCCATTCTTGCTTGCCACTAACATCATAAACTTGAATCGTTTTATCGAATAAAGTAATAACGATCTCCAGCGTATCATCCAGATCAATATCAGCGACCGCAATACCGCCAGGTTGGGAAGCAAGCGAAATAGGGAAATTTGGCAAGGTATCACCCAGACAATCAACAATGTAAAGCTCACCACTTCTATCAACAAAAATGATCTCTTCCTGCCCGTCTCCATTGACATCGGCAGTTAGAACACCAGCTTCAACAGATGTTTGAGTGTAAAAAGGGAATCCTTCTTGCTCAAGGGAAACTTTAATTTTAAAACTCAAATTTGCGCGGTAAGGATGGTCGCTATCAACATTTGATGACACTTTTAATTGAAAGGTATAGTCTCTGATCTTTGCAGTATCGGCAAATTGAACTAGAAAACCATTCTCCTGGTTCCATTTACTTGTATCTGAAGAAATGGAACCCCAACTTGCGATAGAATCGAGTATGGTCACGCTCCCTTCCGTAGAAGTTAAAACCCCGCGAACTTCTGAAGCTTGTGTCCAGCCGGTATCATTTTTTAATTCAATAAAAATGTTTACTGTTTCACCGGGATTTAAAATATTATCTGCATCGCCTACTACAATGCTTTCACTTTTATCAAGAATGCTTAAACGCGGCCATCTATCAGATACCAAAGCTTTTAAAATATTAACCCTACCGGTACCTATTTGACCGGCATATTCAGGATTTAAATGATCAATAGGATCGGTGTTATTAAGCATACGCTCAACCAACCAGTCGTTGGAACTATCCGGATAAACAGATTTTAACAAGGCAAAACAAGAAGCAACAAAAGGAGATGCCATGGATGTTCCCATAAGAGAAGCGTAAGAACCGGCCGAAGTTAAATAAGTACTATACATGTTTTCGCCCGGAGCTGCGATATCAACACCGTAAAACTCACCGCTGGCTTCACCGTAAGACGCCCAAGAAAATTTATCCGCAGAAGAAACAGCAGTAACAGAAACGACCTTGTCATAACCAGAGGGGTAGTGGGGATCATCTTGCTTAATACCCCCATCTGGGTCATCACCATTACCGGCAGCAGCAACAACTAAACAACCATAATTATTATAAACAGTATAGATAATATCTTGAGAATAGGAATTGTGTCCCGGTCCACCCCAGGATAAATTTATTATATCAGCGCCGGCATGTGCAGAATAAAGGATACCATCCCAACCGGAATTTATCGTTAATTCCGTATCATCTCCGGTAGCTTTTACCGGCATAATTGATACATTATACGCAGCTGATGCAATACCAATACCATTATTCGTTGTTGCTCCAACCAAACCGGAAACGTGAGTGCCATGTGAATTCCCCGTTACCATAGGATCATTATCATCATCCCAAGAACCAGTGGATGAATCTGTATCCCAGCCGATAATATTATCTATATATCCATCGCCATCGGTATCTGTATTGTTAGTGATAGGAGAATTGCTCGATACCACATCTCTGAGATCTTTTTTACGGTCAGCATTTACATCACCAACAAAATTAACTAGTTCTTCTGCTGTTATAAAGCCATCGTTATTTGTATCAATTAAATCAAAATATTCTTCGGGTATTTCATCTTGATTTACCCAGATATTTTTCCAAAGGTCGGGGTGAGTATATTCAACACCATCATCAACCACTGCAACAACTATATTACGGTCACCGGGAACTTCCCCACCTTCCAGGTCCCATAAATTCCAGGCTTCATGGACCTGGGCTTTATTTAAATACCACTGATTACCCATACCGGGATCATTGGGTATGCTTCCAGTAGTTCTCATAATTGCTTCAGGTTCTGCTTTCATAATTGCGTTGGAACTGCTGGCGATTGCATCTGACTTTAAAAATGGAGCCGGTTGATCAGCCGATGTAACCATACGATAGATCCTGTTTAAATATACATCGCCATTTCTATCTGTATCTTTGGCATTTCTTAACCAAGGTTCAATGCGTACCACATTAAATTTTTTTATCAGGAAATTAAGTTCAGAATAAGGTGTCTCCAAACTTTCCATTTGCTCCTTTGTCAGGGGCTTTTCATTGGCTTCAAGATTAAAAAGAAAGCGGTTTGCAAAATATGCCTCTGTAGCAAATACAGCTGCCAGAGAAACTATTGATAAGATTATAATTCTACTTAAATTTTTCATATATCATTCCATTTTTTATTAGTCTGCTAATATAATGTAGCGAAACAGGATAAAAAAGAAATATATATTTTTCAAAATTTATAGAAATTGACTGTTCATTATGCGGTCTATTAATGTATTCTAACTATTCTGCTTTATACTATAACAAAAAAGCCCTCCGAAGAGGGCTTTTTAAATCTATGTCTGATAGCTTATTTAAGCAGTGACATTTTCTTGATATCCGTAAATGATCCGGAAGTCAAGCGATAAAAATAAATACCACTTGATAATGCAGAAGCATCAAATCTAAGATCATAAGCACCGGCATCAACTGTACCGTTAAGCAGTGTACGTACGTGTCGACCTGTAACATCAAAGATGTCAAGTTTTGTCATACCACTGTTTTTCAATTCAAAATGAATTGTTGTCACGGGGTTGAATGGGTTTGGATAGTTCTGAGCTAAAGCGTATTTACTTGGAACAGGAACATCAGCAATAGCTGTGGTATCGATATCAGTATCAAAGTATCCACGGATCAAGGGATTAGCCATAAGGTAAGGAGCAGTTGATGCCCAATTACCACCGGGTACCTGCATTGCAGACATACCGGAGAAAGCACTTTGATTATCTGCACTCAACCATGCGGGATAATCGCCGGCTGTTGCACCCTTAACACCGATCCATACGGATTCTCCATCACGAAGAACAATGCCATTGCCATCATTAACTGTCAAAGCATCAACGATCTTGAAAGTATTCCAATCTTCAATAGCTGTTACCTTAGGTTCTATCTTTAACCAAGCTTGACCTGGTGTGCCGTTATCATCTTTATAAAGTGCAATTTTATATACATCCATTGCAAAGTAGGAATTGAAACGAAGAGCTTCAAGTTTCGCAGGATATTTTGATGGTGTAATTTTTACAGCAACGGTTGTATCCATGCCTAGTTCAAAAATAGTACTTGCAATCCCGTTATCATATTTAGCTTCTTCAACATCAGCACTTATAACAAAGACTGATGCGCCATCACTAACATTACCTGTAAATGTTGGTGTTGCACAAGCAACAGTGTAAACATATTCGGTAAAAGGATCTGCATCTTCATCTTTAAATGAATTTGTTGTTAAACCTTCAGCAATTAATACAGGAACAGATTCAGACGCGACGCGACGGTAAACATTGTATGCTAAACCGCTGTATGTAACTTCACCGTAACCCATAGCACCGAAAGGTGTTGCAGAAGCACCATCATTATAGAAAGCACCACTTGGGTGATAAATTTTTAAACCAGATCCATCATCAAGGTAACATGTTGGAAATGATGCGCTTGTTTCCCAAGTAACACCAACCCAAAATTCGCCATTCCAAGTTATGTTCGCTGCTGATATATCCAATGTTTGGAAGCCATCAACAGTATCTGGAACCATATTGTCTGACCAATATAAAGGTGTTATCATTGTATCAACACCAAAGAGTGAAACACTGATACTATCACCATAAGGATTTATATTATACAAAGCAAAATCCAATGATGTAAAAGTAATGTCTTTTCCGTTTGTTGTGTATGGTTGATACAATCCAAATCCAGTTGTAGAGTCATCACCAAAGTAAGTTCTACCAGGAGCATAATATGCACCAATTGTTTCAGATTCAGGAGTTGTTGCCATGAATGATTTAGGCATTTGATATGTGCCATTCATATCTTGCCAAGCAACATCAACATTACCGTCATTCAAGGTAGCAGTAATATTTTGAGGAGTCGGCAAGTCGGGTTGAGTATATACAACAAAATCATCGATCATAAGGCCTTGACCGCTAGGTTTATCATCATCTGAATGGAAGTAAAAACGGAATTTAACTGTTTGACCTGCAAAACTTGTCAAATCACATGCTTCACCATAGGCATATTGGAAACTATACCATGCGGGGATTTGTTGGTTATATACGTAATTCGGTAATGTAGGATCGCCGGTTGGATTAGAAATAGCATTCCAGGTTTCACCATCATCTGGTGAAACTTCTAAACGCCAATAATCAACATCCGGGAAATCACCGGTTTCGTCAGCAAAATCAGCCCAAAATTCAAAATCGCAATAAATTAAGGTTGCAGCTTCATCGGGAAGTGTAATAGAAGGTGACACATAATAATCTTCTAGGTTACGAGCAAATGTTGTATCGCCAGAGACCCAGTTACGAAGCAAATGTGTTGGTGAAGGAATAGAATCAGTTCTATCTTCAATTGCCCAATAGCTACCTGAGGCTTGGTTACCAGCCCACAGGGAAACAAGTCCGTCTTTTGCACTACCATTATAAACAGCGTCACCTGCAACATTAATTGAATCGACTTGCATACCAAATAAGTGGGGTTCTTCAACAGTACAGGTCATTGGGTCTGAAGCAAAAACAAAGCGAATCTTTACGGTTTCACCGATGTAGTCACCTAAATTAACTTCTACATCACCGGCAAGTGTTCCACACCAACCGGGGACACCGGGACCCGTACCTAACATATAATCAAAAGCATAGACACTTGTAGCATTGTATGGGACACCTGTAATGTCTGTTAAAACAGCCCAGGTTACACCATCATCTTTTGAGATCTGCAGGTTAGCACCATCCCAACCATCATAATCTTCATAAACAGCAGGTTCTTCAACAGCTAGATTAAGCTGAAAGCTTAAAGTTGAATCTCCAGGGCTTAAGGTCACAGAAGGTGTTTCCAGAGCAACTATCCAATCCGTATGGTAGCCACCTAAATCTTCATCAACGCACCACCAAAGAGAATCCCCGGTAGCGTTATAATCACCCAAACCCCATACGGCTCGAGGATCCGGTGCTGTACCGTCGAACTGTGTCCAACCGTTAGCACCATTTTCAAAGTCTTCAAGATACACGAGTGTAACAACTGTAGTATCAACAGCCAAAGCCGGAGCTTTAGACATATTAATAGTACGAGTTTTTACACTGGCATTATCCATGTGAAGAGGAGCAGCTTTAATTTCAGCTGTTGGCATCTTCGGCATGGGTGCGCCGGCTTTCTTGAGAGAACTTTTGGGAGCTACTGCTGCAAATAGAACAACAGAAGCAATCAATAACAAAGCAACTACACGTTTCATGTGAGTTCTCCTTTCTTAAGTTTTCTTCTTTATTTATATTCCTAGTTGAATACTAATTTGATTCACAAGTCCTAGAGTCTTGTAATTTACAATAGCATAATCAATATTCAAAGGCATACTATTGACATCCAAATTCAAGCCAATACCCGCAGTAAAACTGGCATCATCATAATTCATATGATATCCGCCTCTTAATGCTAAAATATTTGCAAGTTCGTATTCAACTCCTAAATTAAATCTTAAATAGTTATCCATGGGATCATTGGCGTCAAATCTTAGGGTTAAACGCTGGCCCTCCATTTGTATCCATTCACTTTCAGGACCAATGATATCACAAGCAATACCTAAACGAAAGATCAAAGGCAAAGGCCATTTATCCGGGTTTAATCTTGCCTCTGTTAAAGCATTCCCATCATAGTTGGGATCTGTATCCACGTTGACTGTAAGATCATCACCGTCAAATTTTACCTGTGTTCCAAAGTTGGTAATGCTCATACCCAACTGAATACCCTTAAGACCGGTATCAAATTGCGAGCCTATATCAAAAGCAAAGGCCGTTGCAACTTCGCGCCAAATTGCTTCACGAATGAATTTTCCAGTGACTCCGATACTTAATCTATCGGTTAGAACTCTGGTATAAGTCAATCCAGCCGCCAGATCTGTAACTGTAAAGAACTCACCTGTTCCTTCGGGATATCTTGGTGTTGTTACTTCCATTTTACCGGAGTTAACATAATTCGCGCTGACCCCAAAATAATCCGATGGACCTATCTGAGTACCAAAGGCAACAAAACCATGCTGTATTCCGGCATAAAGTTTTGTATAAGTCGCATAAAAGGTCTGGCTTTTAATCTTAGATAAGCCGGCAGGGTTCCAGTAAAGAGCAGATAAATCATCAACTGCCGCAACAGCTGCTCCACCTAAAGCAGAAGCTTCCGCTCCTACTTCCATTTTAAGGAATTGACAAGCTGTAGTTGCAACTTTAGACACGTCTTCAGGAATTTCGTGCTCCTGAGCCCACAAGGGGAGCAAGACTGCAACTAAAACTAAGATCGTAATTAATTGTTTTATAAATTTCATCTATCTTTCCTTATCGTATCACAGCAAATTTGCCGACGTGTTTCTGTCCATCCGGAGTTTCTACAGCAAAAACATATAAACCCGGTGCAATTTCCTGTCTGTTCACTGAGATCAGATCCCATGGTTCCGAATCATCGAACATATCATCATGTTCAATTTCCGCAACATAATCTCCTGTAAGTGTATAAATTTTTATTTTACACTTATGAGGCAGATTGGTGAATAGTATTTTGCCAAAATACTCACTCTGTTCCCATGTGGCTGATACGAGATATGGATTAGGAACAACTTTAATGTCATTCATATCATAGTCGTCTTCATCGAGCAAGGTGGTAAATTCACCGGCTCTAAAGGTGTATGAATCTCCATCATGCAGTGGCTTATTAGTCCTTAAGATCAAGGAATCGCCAGCTTCAAATGGATAAGAATTCAGCGGATGCGCATATTCGTCCCATGAAAACTTGAAGATCCATGAAGGCCTTCTGCTTCCAGGTGCCTGTCCCGGTATATTTTCTTCCAAGAATGAAATCTCGTCTCCATAATCTAAAGTGTCATTCTTGCCAAAATCAAATACCATGGCTTGAACTCTTTCGCCTGTTGAAAGATCTACAACTCTGATCGGAGCCGGTCTTTTAGCGCTTTCGCCTATACCATTCCAATAAACTGTATCCAGCACCTCATCAATTGAGCCAAATATAATAGCATAATCTTTATATGGAGGTGGCTGCAATGAGTTACTGACAGAATATTCAATATCTTCACGACGTGAAGTCCATTTAGTTTCTTTAATAACATCAAGCAGGGCTAAACCTTCATAGTTATCAAAAACAACCTGCAAACCGTCAAATACCGGTCTGTATCGTGTTGAATTCTTAGGATTTAGATCGTTGTTCGTTGCTCTGTAAACCAGAGTATCGCCGGTTGTTAGATCATAAACTGAATACTTGGGATTTTTAATATAAGGACCCCAATTATTTTTAAATGATTCTGCATGTATTTCGATTTTGTAATCGTGATCAGTAATTTTATCTGAATTTGCAATGCGAACAACAGTATTGCCATCTCCCTTAGTTCCCTCTCCGGGTACCAAGGTGATATATCCTGTGACATTAAGCGGTATTCTACTAGGTATTATCTTGGTAAACTGTGGTGACATAGGGGTGGTTCCTTTAGAGTTCTCAAGACTTGGAACAGAGAAACCGGCCCATTGATCATCAACATTGGTGGTTGACCATGTCGTATCATAAACAATTTCATCAACAATATTGCGATTAGCAATAACTATCAGGCTATCGCCAATACGTTCACCTGTTGCATAAAAATCAAAAGGTATTGCCTGATTGACAGAGATAGTATCGTGGTTAAAGTAAAATATATTATTATCAGAACTGATCTGAATGGTATATCCCGGTTCCATACCAATATCGTAAGCAACTACAGAATATGTATATTCAGTACCGATCTTAACATCGTAATCGACAAATTCATGCTGAAGTCCTGTATTGGAACCCAGGCTTACCCAAGGAGCTAAAGGATCGGGACCCGATATTTCACGACCATAGCGTGCTATATCTTCTTCGCGCGTTAAATCAAACTGCGCAATGGGTTTCCAACCGGCTTGGGTCTGATAAGTATCAATAAGTGGTTTACCCCAAGTCTGACCACCATCGGTTGATTTATAAATTTTGTATCCTTCAAAATCAGGGTAACCGGTAACAATATCTACAGAAGATTCAGACTCATCGCCCCATACCAAACGAACAAAAGGTCTTTTTTTTGCTTCATCCCAACCACTCACAGCAGAAACAACAGGTGCATCGGGAGCTGAAAAACCCTGATATCTTAAATCGTACATAACCTGTGCCATATTAGCATTTCTATTTAGATCCGCCAGGTTCTCACCCATAACAATGGAAAAAGAGAACATATTTGTATCACCAACAGCAAAAGTAAATGGACCGGATGACATCATACAAGTACAGTCAAGACCGTCCGGGAATTCTTTTTTTAGATTTTCCATACTGTCAAAATGCGGATTTAGGTTGTTATCAGCATCTCTGTGAAAAAACCACTCTTTTTCTTTAGCACTCAAGCCGGTCTTGTCGCCGGACATAATCTGGTACATCAACATTTCTTTTCTGGGAGATTCAGGTGTTACACCATCTCCAACAAAGGGACCACCACTATCTTCTTTATCCTTAACACCGGGGCGATTATACCAATCGAACCAATGCCAATCGGTTAAACCCAGTTCTTCACCGGGTGCAATGAACATAGTTGAGTCAAGATCCAAATAAACTGTATCACTTGCATAAGGTGTATCTAATAATTTTACAGCAACAAAGGCATCTACATCATATGCACCATCACATTCTTTAAAATCCATATCATAAATGTAAGCATGGTTATATTCAAGATCGTAACCCATCATGTCGCCATCATTGGTATTACAAGGTCTGTTGCCACCATTGTAGAAGGCAGAGAACATATCGGCGTCAAAGTAAAAACCAAAATATGTATCTTCGTAATCGTAACCTAAACCGCCATTCAAGCCATATTTATCACTTTCATTGACTGCAAACATTGTAACAAATATAATATCTTCGGCATAAGTTCTACTGTAAGAGTGAACTGTAGCATAAACACGCGTACCGGTTGGATAACCAATTGTCTTCTGCATTGGCTCTCTGCTGGCCTGCATATCATCGATCTCCAGATAAACATCAACATCCGATGTAAATCTTCCTTCAATCCTTTGTCCGAAAGTCGGTGATGATGGATCGGTATCAACTGCATACCAACCCGGCCAAAATCTTTCTTCTTCACCATCTTCGTTAATACGTTTTGGCCAAGATTCCGGAGCTATAGATGTAGCAAGAAGCGGCCATGTATCATTCTCATCCGTCCAGACACCACCGGCATATTCACCGGCCGTAATTTCTCCGGAATACGCTCTTCCTTTAGAACCAAGAACAGCATCCCAATCTGTGTTGATCTGATTAGATGTTCTATCAAACCAAGATTCAGAAACTGTAGGCCCCCAATAAATAATAGAATCAGGGTTATCGGGATGAGGACGCATTGCCCAGGGATGAGGATTGCCTTCGTCATCCATGCCGGGGACACCGACCATAAATGATACGTTAGCAACATACTGATAGTCACCCCAGGCTCCGGCAACATCGCCTTGCCAATGATCAATAAAGTTTCCATAGTTCAAGATACAACTCTTAAACTTACCTTGATCCACATAGCTTTTTGCTCTCTCATAAATTGGATTGCCGGTAGCTGTCGATTTTGCAAACCTATTTCCATATTTAACTTCTAGCGGAATCGCTAAAAGAACAAAGGGGATCAATAAGCAAAAAATGTATTTTAATTTTTTCATAGTAAATTATTCTCCTAAAATTCTACTTCGATAAAGAAGTCAATATTACGTTTTTCATCATAATACCAAGGTCTATCATAAATAGTAGAACTTCTTGTTCCGTCAAGAATATATCCTTCTTCAATACCACCAGGGTTTTCAGGATCGCCTGTTCTTGGATAAACCATCAGAACATTCTTTTTGTTAAATAAGTTTGTGCAAACAAAACCTAAGACAACTCTTTTAGAACCGTGAATAGAAATATACTTTCTAAAAGCCATATTGGTTGTAAAATAGAAAGGCATTCTTTCGCTGTTTTCTGGTCCGTATTGATCATTCGATAAAACAGGTGTATAAGGTGCGCCAGAAATACCTACAAATGTTAAATTTGTCATTGTACTCTGGAACAAGTTATAGTTTCCAACAGGAATACCATAACCTTTGGGCATTTTAAATGTCAACTGTGCACTAAGATCGTGTGTTCTGTCATAGCTCTGCAGAATCTCTTTTCTTGGCATAGTTAAAGGGTTCTCATTATTAAGATAACCTGCCCAAGGGTCAGAGTGGTTTCCTTTTGCGACGGAATATGTGTACTGAATATTACCAGTCAGAAACTTTCCTCTTCTCTTTTCAATAATAAAATCAAAACCACGTGATGAACCATAATCGTAGTTAACAAAAACAGTATAACTGACTGACCCCACATTCACTTTCTCGGTGGAGTTCATAGAACTGTAATCTTTAGTCCAACCAACAGCTCCAAAAACATAACCGGGTGAAAATTCTGTGTTAATACCGAATTCATAACTTGTTACACGCTGAGCTGTTACACCGGGGTTTCCCATAATAGGATTTGGAGACTGGAAAAATTTATCAATATCATCACGAGCGTCAACATTTGTATATACATCGCGATATGTTGGGTTCTGATAATAAACACCATAACCGAATGTAAAAGTAGATTTCTCTGTGATTACATGTGAAAAACCAAGTCTTGGACTCCACAAATATTCCCATTCAGTCGGCACAATTGTCGTTGTATCGGGATTACGGGGATCAGACCACATAATATCATTTGTATTTGCAGCGTCAAAGCGCAAACCGGCATTGATCACCATCCAAGGATATTCAATTTTATCCTGAAGGTAGCCGGCAAATTCTTGTGGCTTTCTTTCAAAATATTCAACATTGGGGTTAGCGAGATAGGGCTGAACGATCTCATTATAATAAATATCATGAGTCTTATAATCCAAGCCGGCCTGCAGCTGGTTATGTCTGCTAACTTGAGATGTTATGTCAAATTTTATTTCTCTTGTATGCGAACGGGTATAGTGATAATAATCATCCGATCCCGAATAGTAAAATTCATTTCCATATGCACTTAAATTTGGACTATTACCATACTTAAGGATTATATCATCTCTTTTACCACCAAGCCAATAGTTGGTATAACCTTCAGGCTGATTATACATATCCGGGCTAATACACCAATCAGGAATTTGCTCACTGTCATGATTAGTCTTTAAGCCATCTCCTACACGCCAGATAGTATCTAATCCTGTAACAATATATTGAACAGGAACATTACCACTACCATCGCCATAATCAAATAATGGCAAAGAGTTCGGATTCTGAATATCAGAATAATAGCGTTCTTCTATCCAATCAGGATAACCATCACCATCAGTATCGTAATTTCTAACACCCATGGTCATTTCCTGGATAAAATCGGAATAGTTGATTGTATAATATGTTTTATCACTTATTTGATGACGCCATTCAGCCGTAAAACGATTTGAAATTTTGGATGTTTCATTTTTACCTTCTTCATTGTACATAAATGAGGGATCAAAGGTCTTGTAATTAGAATTTACATACCAATATGATGTGCTAAATCTCATCTTAGGAGATACAATAAATGATAATTTTGAAAAAATATCAAAGGTATTATCAAAACCAAAAGATCTCCAACCAGGAATAGTATCAAGAGGGTTAATACTGTTATCTGTATTATAAATACTTCTTGGCTTTTCCAGGTTAAAAACTATATCATCAAATTCATAGACAGCATAAGCTTCTTTCGAATCGTCAAAACTTGTCCAAAAACGTACTTGCTTATTTGTAAATGGAATAGGTCCACCAAAACCACCGGCTATTTTTTTATAACCTCTTATTTGGTCTTGCCGAGATGATAGAGGGCCGAAATCACTTCTTTCCAAACGAAAAGAACCGGTAAATTCTTCAGGCCCCGTCCGGGTAACCGTATTGATCATACCAGACATGGCATCACCATATTTAGCATTGAAAAAACCGGTCTGAAAATCCACGGTTGCCACGGCAAACTGATTCAATCTTGTACCTTTACCTTTACCACCATAGATGGGGTTCTCAATATACATACCATCTATCATAAAACCTGTTTCGTTGGCTCGTCCACCACGAACATGAATCTGTTCAATTCCACGGTCTTCAAAACCGGGAATACCCAGATCCGCGTTCTTGATCTCAATAATACCTGATTGAAGCGTATAAACTTCGCTCATATCACGAACAGGCAAATTGACAACTTGTTCTGTTTCCATGGTAATTTTGCGACCAATAATGTCTTTTTCAACTGCGGGTCTTTCTGCAACTACTTCGACCACTTCACCTTGAACAACTTCAACTTCCAAGCGTACATTAATATTGGTTGATTGGTCTCTTGTAACATGAACTCCTCTTTGAATAAGCTTCTTATAGCCGATCATGTTAAAAGCAACATCATAATTACCGATAGGAAGGTTTATAAGAGTATAGTATCCGGTATTATCTGTAAATGTACCAATCGTTGTACCATCAACTAAAATATTTACCCCCGTTAAGGGCTCATTGGTATCAGCGGCAACTACTGTACCCCTTATAGTACCAACAACATCAGCAAAAGCGACGCCCAAAAACATAAAACATAACACAAAAAGGATAAGGCAGCTGTTTGAACCTTTGGGCATCCGC
>CAZNFT010000002.1:39570-100854 GCA_964572745.1 uncultured bacterium | reverse complement strand
CCTTGTTCAATCTTCAAGGACTTCATAAATCACATATCGATGTTCCTTGTTCAATATTCAAGGACTTCATAAATCATATATCGCTGTTCCTTCTTCGATATTCAAGAACTTCACAAATCACATATCGATGTTCCTTGTTCAATATTCAAGGACTTCATAAATCACATATCGATATTCCTTGTTCGATATTCAACAACTTCGTAAATCGCATATCGGCGTTCCTTGTTCGATATTCAAGGACTTCGTAAATCACATATCGGTGTTGATGATTCATAGTTGAAAAACTGATAGACACCCAATGCATTAGGTCTGCACAAATTTCTCTTCTTATTCCGGCACACCTTCGCCCTGATAATTTGAGGCTATGGTATATCTTTGACTTCTGAGGTGTTCTCCCTGCCTCTACTTCACTAATTTTACGTGAGCAAGCTTTGTAAGAGCTATTATTCGAACAAAAATCATTTTTGCATTTTGATTAATGATTTATATATAATAAATTTCGCGCATGCTTAGTACAATTAAAAAATCTATCTTAATTACAGTCGCGATATTTCTTTTTATCGCTTTGGTGACCTTTGGCTCGCTATTTTATTTTTCTCGTGATCTTCCAAGCCTTGAAGAATTAGAGCAATTTGAGCCTGACATTGTTTCCACGGTATATTCTTCAGATGGAAAAGTTCTAACAGAGTTTGGTATTAAAAACAGAACCCTCGTCCCGCTTGATTCAATTCCCGACTATATCAAGAATGCCGTACTGGCAACAGAAGACCAAAAGTTTTTTAATCATTGGGGCATGGATATGCGTCGTTTTATCCAGGCTGTTTATTTAAATATTGTCAATGGATTTGGTTCTCAAGGTGCTTCCACTCTTACTCAGCAATTAGCAAGAACACTTCATCTCAACCGACAAGAAACAATCAAGCGTAAAGTTCAGGAATTGATAGTGGCAATTTTGATCGAGCGCTCATACTCTAAGACCGAGATTTTGGAAATGTATTTAAACTCTTCATTCTGGGGTCATGGATGTTATGGTATTCAGGCTGCCACAGATTATTATTTTTCCAAGAAAGTGCAGGACTTAACTCTTGATGAGTCAGCCATGTTAATTGGTATTTTACCTGCACCCACACGCTTTTCGCCGCGTTTTTATCATGATAAAGCTTTATGGAGACGAAATATTGTTCTTAGAAATATGGTTAAAAATAAAAAGATCACCCAACAGGAATTCATGGATGCTCTTTCATCTGAAACCCCTGTTAATTACATAGAAAACATGTCAATTGCGCCTTACTTTACCGAATATGTCCGCTTAGAAGTTGCAAGATATTGTCGAGGAAATGACATTGATTATTATCGTGATGGTTTACAGATATACACCACGCTTAATTATGATATGCAAAAGATCGCGAGAAAAGCCATAAATAAACAATTAGAAAGGCAACAAGATATCTTAAATGAGAGTTTATTGCGTGATCCCGATTATTTAATGAAACTCTATAAAGAGTATTTCCCTAAGCAGGAACTCCCCTTAAACTTTTTCTCTGATTACTCGATCATTGCCATTACACCTAAAAAAAATAAAGTCGCTCAAAACAAGAATTCCTCTCCCTATGATCAATTGAATTTCAATATTAATTCAGATGGCAGTAAAGAGGATTCACTCTTATCTAACAAATATGACAAGCTTGTCAAATATAGGAATACTTCCTTTTACTACGATACTCTTTATCAAGACACAACTTTATACTCATATTTTATAAATGATTCACTACAACGCGATCTTCTTACTTTTGATCAAAAAACTTGGTACACTATCCTTGTTGATTCTTCATCCATAGTTTGGGATTCATTACTATCTGCCTTACCTCTTAAACCTAAAACTGTTCAGGCCTCACTTTTTTCTATGGATCCCTCCTCGGGAGCTATCCTGTCTATGATCGGTGGTCGAAATTTTGAAGAAAGTAAATTTAACCGGGCAGTCCAGGCTCAACGTCAACCGGGTTCTACATTTAAACCCTTTGTTTATACATCTGTTATTGATAATGGTTATTCACCGTCAACACAACTTCTTAACCAACCTCCGGCAATTCCACAACCTGATGGTACTTTATGGATCCCCAAGAATTTTGATAATAGTACCGGTGGGTTAATGACCTTAAGGGACGGTTTACAAAATTCTATCAACTTAATTGCCGCAAATGCAATTACTCAGTTAACAACACCCGAGGTTGTGATCGATTATGCACAAAAAATGGGTATCAGCTCAGAATTACCCGCCTATCCTTCTTTAGCTCTGGGTTCAGGTGAAGTTTTGCTAAGTGACATGGTCTCAGCTTATTCAGTTTTTGCTAACAAAGGTATCTGGAACTCACCTTATGCCATTGAGCGCATATTGGATCGTAATGGTAGAGAAATTTATCGTTCGCCCAGAGAAACAAGAGAAATTTTGTCTGCAGAAACAACTTATCTCATGGTTGATATGCTTAAATCAGTCATTAAATACGGTACTGGTAGAGCTCTTGCCCGTGATTATAATTTTACAGTGCCAATCGGTGGTAAAACAGGAACAACAAACAATTATACCGATGCCTGGTTTGTTGGTTTTACGCCCCTGTTGGCAAGCGGAGTTTGGGTGGGTATTGATGACGCAAGAATTCCACTTGGTAGTATGCAAACCGGTAGTAAAGCTGCCTTACCTATCTGGGCAGATTTTATGACAGACACTTACAATGAACTGAATATTCCGGCTGTGGATTTTGAACAACCTGCAACAGTAAGAAAGTTCAAGATCTGTAAAGAAACTAAACTTATTCCTACACCCTTTTGTCCTGTAGAATATGAACTCTTCAATGTTCGCTATGCACCCAAGGAAGAATGTCAGGTGCATGGTTATGGTGTCCAGGAACAACAAGAAGGTGTTGACTTTTAAGACCTTTTTGAAAGTCCCGGAAGTATATTTATGCAGGAAAACGGATAAACACAGCTAAAATACATATATTCATTTGTTTGTATTTTTTCCAAACAGTAAAAAATATAGCAAGGTCAAAAGGAAATTGTATGTTAAATCATGATGGCACATATCGTAGCAATATTAAGGTCGGCATGGAAGTAGACATAGTGCAGAAGCATCATCAGCCTTCCGGTGAATTGACATGGGGAATTGTAAAGCGTATCCTGACAAATTCATCAACACATCCACATGGAATAAAAGTTCAACTCAGCGACGGTAAAGTCGGTCGCATAAAAAACATTATCAGCTGAGCGCTTAATTGAAGGAAAATTAAAAATACGGGCTAAGATTGCTGCCTGTCCAATATTCTAAAAGATATGACTGATGATTAAAATATTTTCTCTACTATTACAGATCCTGAAGGAATAAATTTAGAAATATGAAACAAAAATCAAAAAACACACTATCTGATCTGATCGACTTAGCTTTAACATTTTTCAAAATAGGAGCCTTTACTTTTGGCGGTGGTTATGCTATGATCTCAATCATAGAAAGAGAAGCGGTTACAAAGAAAAAATGGATAGAGTCAGAAGAAATGTTAAATGTTATCGCTATTGCAGAAAGTACTCCCGGTCCCATAGCATTAAACATGGCGACTTACTTAGGAGCAAAAGTAGCTGGTTTTGTGGGAGCTTTTATCGCATCTGTTTCAGTCTTGCTTCCTGCACTTATCATTATCACCTTAATTTCAGCTTTTTTAACTCCATTCTTTGATAATCAATATCTGCGTTACGCCTTTCTTGGAATGCGAGCAGGAGTTTCTGCACTTGTATTAAATGCTGTCATAAATCTAGGTGGTTTTTTAAAAAAAGAAAAAAGACCCGCAGTTTTTGCAATCTTATTCATATCACTTGTTTTCAGTATACTTTCTGCTTTTAACATATTGGGCTTCGATAATATATTTATCATTGTTGGAGCTATTTTGATTGGTCTTTTTTATACATTTATCCAAGATAAATACAAGAAAAATAATAAGCTAAACAGCACTAAGGACAAGGGAAATAAGCTATGAATATTTTACTTGACCTTTTTTTAAGTTTTTTCAAGATCTCCCTTTTTACGGTCGGCGGCGGGTACGCAATGATACCCCTAATTCAATCTACTGTCATAGGAAAAGGCTGGATAGATGCTGAAACCCTGATCAATTTCATAGGTATCGCAGAAAGTACTCCCGGAGTATTTGCAATAAACATTGGCACATTTATTGGATATGATCTCGCCGGGATCTTAGGTGTAATTTCTGCTGCAACCGGAATACTATTACCACCCTTTATTATAATTTTATGCATCTTTTATATCGCAAGGAAATTTTCATCGAACAAATATGTTATAGGTGTTTTCCTTTTCTTAAGACCGGCTGTTATAGCTCTTATATTTACGGCATTTTTATCCATTGCCTACTCAACGATCTTCATATCAAAAAACGATGCTGGTATCGATTTTAACTGGTTTGGATTAATACTGATGGTCTTATCATTTATAGGCATGCGTAAATGTAAAAAAGTGCATCCTGTTGTCTTTCTTTTTATATCAGCTGCCTTAGGCTTGCTGTTTTATGGTTTTATTATATAAAATATAAAGCATGTTTATAAATCAGATCGTGCTAACTTATGCAAAAGCTTCTCTAAATTACTCACTTCTCGGAGGATAATATGAAAATATGGGTGGACGCAGATGCCTGTCCTAATGTAATTAAAAATGTGATTTACAAAGTCGCCCGACGACGAAAAATAGAAGTCACTTTGGTTGCCAATCAATTTATGCGCATCCCGGAATCGGATCTCTTCAATTTTATTCAAGTTGGAGATGCTTTTAACGAAGCGGATGAAAAGGTCCTTGAATTACTTGATAAAAATGATCTGGTTATTACTGCTGATATTCCTATGGCTTCAGATGCCATAGATAAAGGAGCCGTAGCGCTTAATCCTCGTGGTGAAATGTACACTATAGATAATATTAAAGCTCGTTTAAGCATGCGTGATTTCATGGAAACCCTTCGTATAGGTGGTGCCATCAGCGGCGGTCCACCACCTTTGGATAAGCATAATGTGCAGGATTTTACCAATGCCTTGGATAAGTTTTTAACTCAAGCGGAAAAAGATAAAATATAAAAAGACCACATACACCTGTGCGCCGACCTGTGCACCGAAGCTCCGCAGGAGCGAAGGTGTAAAGACGCAATTACTAAGGATAAATTGTTGAAATGTTGAATCGTTGAAGTGTTGAATAAGAAAATATCATGTACAGGGTATATTTTTTACTTTTAAGGGCTAAAGGAATACAGAGTCTTCAACCGCAGAGCGGTTAAATATAATAGACAAATTTACGCCCTCTGATGAACAACCACAAAGCGGTTGAATATAGTAAGATATGAATAATAATAAACACTTAATTGTTGAAGTGTTGAAAGAGAAGCCAGAGATCAGTGATCACTGATCACTGATCTCTGATCTCTGATCAGAAGCTAAGCTTCTAAACAGCTCAACACTAAGCTTTTTTAAGCATTTACCTTTTCTATGATCATGCCTACAATTTTGTCAATAGGAATGCGTTCTTGTGCAAGTGAATCACGATCACGAAGTGTTACACAATTATCTTCAAGAGATTCATGATCAATGGTCAGACAAAATGGTGTTCCTATTTCATCTTGGCGACGATAACGTTTGCCAATTGAGCCACCATCATCATAAACCGTGGCTACATGTTTGCGCAGATCATCATAGACTTTTCGAGCAAGCTCCGGCATGCCGGTTTTTTTGAATAATGGAAATACAGCTACTTTATATGGAGCTACTTTAGGAGAAAAACGCATGACGATACGATCATTCTCTTCATCTTCCCAATAAGCGTCTGCCATGACCATTAAAACGGTTCTATCAACACCGGCAGATGTTTCGACAACGGCAGGAACGATCTTAGCGCCACGATTTTCCTGATCTACATAGTGCATTTTCTTTTTACTGTGCTCAATATGCTGATCCAGATCAAATGTACCGCGATCCGCAATACCTTCAATTTCTGAAAAACCATAGGGAAATTCATATTCCACATCGTAGCACGCTGCAGAATAATGCGCTAATTCGTCATCACCATGAGGACGCAACTGAAGTTTTTTAGGATCAATACCAAGTGAGATATACCAGTTTAATCTTTCTTGAGACCAATATTCTAACCATTCGGCATTTTCGCCCGGGCGAATAAAGAATTCCATTTCCATTTGCTCGAATTCGCGAGTTCGGAAAATAAAGTTACCCGTGGTGATCTCATTACGGAAAGCTTTACCCAACTGACCAATGCCAAAAGGTAATTTTACGCGGTTAGAAGATGCAACATTGTTAAAATTGACAAATATACCCTGAGCTGTTTCGGGACGAAGATAGAGATCCATCGCACCTTCATCTGTCGAACCTAATTTGGTTTTAAACATCAGGTTGAATTGCTTGGGCTCTGTTAATTCACCACCACATTCAGGACATTTTTCAGTGTTTTCGGGCAAATGATCCACACGATAACGACGTTTACATTTCTTGCATTCGGTCAGTGGATCATTAAAATTAACCAGATGACCGGAAGCTTCCCATACGCGAGGATGCATTAAAATTGCGGTATCCATACCAAAAATATTCTCACGAGCAGTGATCATATCCTGCCACCAGAGATTCTTGATATTTCTCTTTAATTCCACGCCCATGGGACCGTAATCGTAAACGGCATTAATACCATCATAAATTTCAGAACTCTGAAATAAAAACCCACGACGGCGTGTAAGTGCTACAAGTTTTTCCATTAAAGGATAAGACATTGGTTTCTGGGACATTTTTTATTCTCTTTCGTTTTATTTGCCATTTCGTTTGACTCTACTAAGTTTCATTTCAAATATATCAACTCTAAGCTTAGAGTTGTAGTGCTTAACGCTTAGGTCAAGAGCTAAATATTTTTAGAGTTTAGTTTCTAAGCCATCAGCCTGCTATACTCTAAGCCTCTTTATTATTTCTGCTTGCTTTTCGCTTTAGTTTTAGGTTTTGCCTTTGTTTTCGGCTTCTTGCTATTTTTAATAATATCCAAGCACGCTTCAGGCGTCAATACTTTAGGATCAGTACCTTTAGGGATCTTATAATTGGTTTTATCAAAAGCAATATAGGGGCCATAACGACCATTCAAGACTTGAATACCTTCTTTTTCGAAGTTGTGAATTGTTTTATTTCTATCTTTTTCGCGCTTGACTTCAATGATTTCAATTGCACGTTCCGGACCAACTTCGGCAGGATTATCAGCTTTAGAAATAGAGTAGAATTTTGCTTTATGCTTTATGTAGGGTCCAAATCGTCCAAAGGCAACGACCATAGGTTCATCTTCATAAATACCAATGGTTTTCGGAAAAGAGAGAAGATCTAAAGCTTGCTCGAGGGTCAAAGAATCCATTCTCTGATCTTCCAGCAAAGAGGCAAAACGAGGCTTTTCTTCAGATTTAGATTCCCCAAGCTGTACTATCGGTCCAAAACGAGCAATTTTAACATAAATATTCTTTCCGCTTTCGGGATCAACACCTAAAAGACGTTCGCCTTTAAAGGTTTCACTTTTTTCTTTTGTTTCTTCTACCTTTGCATGAAAAGGAGCATAAAATTCAGCTATCATTTCATGCCATTCTTTTTTCCCATCTGCGATTTTATCAAAATCAGCTTCTATGCGTGCGGTAAAATTGTAATCTAAAATATCATCGAAAAATGTGACAAGAAATTTATTAACCACACGACCAATATCAGTGGGAAAAAGCTTAGAACGAACAACATTGGCTTTTTCTTGCTTAACTTTTTTCTCGATCTCATCTTTTTTTAAGATATATACAATGTAGTCACGTTCAACACCATCTTTATTGGCTTTTTCTACATAAGCTCTTTTTTGGATGGTCGAAATAGTAGGTGCATAAGTTGAAGGACGGCCTATGCCCAATTCCTCCATTTTTTTAACCAACATTGGCTCTGAATAACGTGATGGAGCTTGAGTAAACTTTTGAGTAGCGGTCATCTCATCCATGATCATCACGTCACCTTTTTTCATGGGAGGTAATATTTTGGATTCATCGTCACCGGTTTTATAAACAGCTAAAAAACCGGGGAAAGTTACAACTTCGCCCTTTGCCTCAAAGAGCTCATCATTTTTATCATTAGCGATCTTAACCGTTGTTTTTTCTATTTTTGCAGCAGCCATCTGAGATGCCATTGTTCTCTGCCAAATTAATTTATATAGGTTTTTTAGATTTTTATTTTCACCGGCTTCAATGCGTTTCATACTTGTGGGGCGAATTGCCTCATGCGCTTCTTGGGCACCTTTGGATTTAGTTTTAAATTTTCGGGTTTGTGAATATTCTTCAGAGAACATGGTCACAACCTGATCATGTATCATCGCAAGAGCAGTATTAGAAAGATTGAGAGAATCAGTTCTCATATAGGTAATATGTCCGGCTTCATAAAGCTTTTGAGCTAAAACCATGGTCTGAGTCACAGAATAGCCCAATTTTCGACCTGCCTCCTGCTGAAGTGTGGACGTCGTGAATGGTACCGGTGTTTTTTTACTTGCTTGTTTCTTTTCTATATTGGAAATATGATATGATGCTGATAAACAAGAATTAAGAAAAGCTTCAACTTTTTTCTCGGTTTTAAAACGTTTACTGATCTCGCCACTGACTTCAGTTCCATCGGGCAAAATAAAAGTGGCAGTCACTCTGAAAGATGTTTCACTTTCAAATGCCTCTATCTCTTCTTCGCGCTCTACAATAAGTCGAACAGCTACAGATTGAACACGGCCGGCTGATAGCGAAGGTTTGATTTTACGCCATAACAAGGGAGATAATTCAAAACCAACAAGACGATCAAGAACCCGACGAGCTTGCTGTGCATTAACTAATTCGATATTAATTTTCTGAGGATTATTCACGGCTTCCTGAACGGCAGTTTTAGTGATTTCATGAAAAGCTATACGATTTACCGTTTTATCATCCAGCTTTAACATTTGAGTTAAATGCCAAGCAATAGCCTCCCCTTCGCGGTCGGGGTCTGTTGCAATATAAACAGTATCAGCAGCTTTCACGGCCTTTTTAAGACTGGAAATTACATCCTTTTTACCGGGCAATGCGACATAATTAGGTTCAAAATTATTTGCTGTATCAATACCAAGATCTTTTTTAGGAAGATCTCTGATATGACCTACTGTTGCAAGAATATTATAATCACTACCAAGATATTTCTTGATAGTTTTAGCTTTTGACGGGGATTCTACGATGATACAATTCTGAGACATTCATTACCTTTCAAAATTTTTGCAAATATATGTATAAAATACCCGAAAAACAAAGAGGGAAAAAAAAGTGTGATGTAAATCACGTTTTTCATGTAAAAAGGAAAAAGTCGAAGATGTGCTGTAGCCACGAATTATCGGGCGAATGCCCTACTGCATTCCGATGAATCGTTGCTTCGCTCCGCGAGCTTCGGACGGCACAGCGAAGGGTAAATAATTTATTTCACAATCTTGTAAATCCTGCCGTGCCCTTCTACGCCCCGAATTTTCGGGGCGTAGAAGGATTATCCTGTCGAGAAAATGGCCCCTCATCCTATCTACTTCTTGATATAGGCTAAACTTTGCGGTCCCATCCCTACTTTAGCAGAATCTAGTATTGTACCTGCTTCATCATATTTATAGACAGAATTCAGATTGACATAGCTGATCCAGATATTTCCGTCATCGTCAGTAACAAAGCCGCTAGCACCTTCAAAGGAAAATTCATTATTCAGCACGTCCATCGTATTTGTATCATAACTTAAACTAGGCTTATTCCAAGCCCCACAGTAAGCTACTCCGGAAAGTTTATCAATATAAATGACACCTGAAGAATTACCATCAGCCAAACACAGGGAATCGATCACTGTATTACTTTGGGCATCGATCTTTAATACTTTAGCAAATTTACTATAATAATCACCTGAACATAAAACATGAATATAGCCTAAGGCATCAACTGCAATATCTTGTGGATTAAGTGCAACGGGAATAGTTGCAAAAGTTTCTTCAGTATTAATATCTATTACAGATACAGTACCCGGATCATAAGAATAAGCCACAGGATCATATCCGCTGTTGGTAACATAGATATTATCTTCTCTCAATGCGATAGCTGTAGCTCCCACACCTGCATCAATGCTATCAATGACTGTTTTAGTCGCCAGATCGATTTTAATAACTTTTGCTGAGATTAAATTGGTGACATAGGCAATATCATCACGAATTACCATTTCCATAGGGTTATTCCCGGCACCTAGATCAATGGGAGCTTCCATCTTCATATCAGCTGTATTATAAATACTTATATTATTGCTTCCTGAGTTCACACAATAGAGTTTCCCTTCGTATAATGAAAGATGATTCGACCATTTACCTGTTAGAGCCACATCATTGTATACAGAATCTTCTTCAACATCTATAACAGATATCGTTGAGCTATATGAATTTAAAACATAAACCGCTTCATTCGAAGCAACTCCCGCGGCGGGCCCCGTAGGATCGATCCAACATCCGTTCAATAGTAAAAGTATGATTGAGGCGATCAGTAGAACTGTCATTTTTCTTGCTTTCATTTTCTCTCCTGTATTTTTTGTTTAAAGTTAAATTTTACAGAAATAATATACTCTCTCCCGGGGAGAGGGTAATCCTTTAATAAAGTATAACTGACATCAAAAATATTTCTGATCTCGGCCTTAAACAGTATATCAGAATAGGCCGTTTTTAAGCAATAATTGCCCGAAAAATCATGCTTGATATAAGGAACTAAGGCATGAATTTCAGCATTATCAGCCAAAGTATAGCGCTTGCTCTCCATATGGGTTCTAAAAGATAAACCCAGAGCATTTATTTTTCCATTTAATTGAATATGAGTACTATGTAAGGGACGATATACTAAATATTTATTATAATATTGCTGAGAAAGATTGCGGGCATCCATAAATGTATACTGGGCATAAAGCTCTAAATGTTCAGGAATAATATCCCAAGATAAAGAATTTTCCAGACCACGAATTCTTGCCTTTGATACATTCTCTGGCCACCACAGACCGTCATGATCCTGCCACAAAATAAGATCGCTCATATGCTGATCGAAATACACAATATCAAGTTTCAACCTATCAAGTTTCAAGCGTAGACCCATATCCCAATCACGGCCGCTCTCCGGCCGAAGGTCCGGGTTACCGCGAGAAAAGCTGTCTTCCGGCCAGTACAGATCGTTAAATGTCGGTGAGCGATACGATAATCCGGCATTTGCAGTGATTGCAAATGTTTTATTATCAAAAAGCCCCAACAGTAGACCGATCTTTGGTGTTAATTTATTGGAAAAATCCGTATTCCCATTAAATCGAAGAGATGGACTTATTTTTAAGCCTTTAATGATCTTGGAATTAAAGTCAAAATAGCTCTCATCTATAATAAAGGCATCATAGGATATCCGCTTAAATGTCATATTCAATCGTTGATGCTTAAATTGGTCCACTCTCAGATTAACACCATAGTTTAATATTAATTCCGGCCTGAAAGTTGATAGTACTTGTAGCTCTTCTCCCCAAGAATACGTCAAATACTTATCATTGATAGGAACTAAAACATCCCTTTCGTCTTCGTTGATATAATGGTTAGAGCTATAAAATAAAAAAGATTGAGATCTGAATTTATGCTTCTTGTCAGGTGAGTAAGTTTCTATATCTAAAGAATAATTCTGGCGCTTATCCTCCATTCTTGCATAATGATAATAAGGTTCAATATGCCCCGGAGCACCTCTTTCGGACTTAAGAGCATCAAGAGAAAAGGAGACTTTATAATTCTTGGGAGTATAAGATAGTTTGGAATAAAAGTGAGATCGTACTATATCATTATTATCGCGAATCAATTGCTCTCCCCAGATATTGGTGTAGGAAAAATCACCTTGAGAACTTAGATGTTCATAGGAAGAAAAAAGTTGTAAGCCATTTGTTGATAGCTGAAGATCACCTTTAAATAAGGTAGTAGAAAAAGATGCCAATGCGCCTTCAAATGAGAATTCAATTTTATCTTCCGCAGCTTCTTTTGTTTTTATAGAAATCACGCCACCCAAGGCATCAGCACCATAAAGAGCCGAAGTGCCACCGCGTAAAACCTCAATTCTTTCTATATGATCCAAAGGTATCAAAGAAAGATCTACTTCTCCATTTTGTGGATTATTCAAACGTTGACCATCAAGAATGATCAAAGTCTGTCCTGCTGTAGCGCCACGCAAAGAAAGGGTTTTCATGGCAGCTGCTCCACCATAATCCCTGATCTGTAAGCTGCGTAATCCTCTAAGTATTCCTGCAATATCAGTGGCTGAAAACAAAACGAGTTCATCTTGATTAATAATATCTAAAGAAATTGAACTTTGCCTGGCAGATCCGGGAATTCGGGTGGCAAAAACGATGACATCGTCTCCCTTTAAAACAGCGGGACTTAATTTTATCAAGAAATCCTTATCGACAGGAAATTTTATCAACTGACAATATTTTTGATAGCCCATCATTGAAACACATAAAGTATCCTGAGCAATTGTGGGTATTTTTAAGGAGAATTCGCCATATTTATCCGAAACTGTGCCAATTTGTGAATTAGTAAAATAGATGTTAGCGGAACTTAGTGCTTTAGATGTTTCCGAATTGATAATTAAGCCTTTGAGCTCTGCAGCTTGAACAAACAAAAAACTAAATAAAATCAATAGACATATTCGCTTTAAGTGAGACAAAAATTACTCCTTAAAACGCGAAAACTGCAAAAGCAGCAGGGATGAAAGATCAGAATGTTGAAATTTTTTTGATCATGTTCAGCCTTTTCGCGAAGCTTATTTATTACATTTGGATATTCCGGCTTAGGGTCTTCCTCCCTCAGCGCCTTCCCCTTTTTACAGAGTGGCCTTTGCTGAGTTCGTCACCATCACGGCAGCGCGACTGCGCCTGATTTTCACAGGACTTCCCCACTTTTCAATGGCTGATTATACGGACAAATTTTGATGCATGCAAATACAAATATAAAAATACCTCTCACACCTGTCCGACGAAGCTCGAAGAACGTAGTTGGAAAGGTGTGTAAGGTATTAATTGCATTTCCCAAAAAATATCCTCAAATTTCCTCATGACAGGCAGGAAAAAAAATCCAAAAAATTTTAATAAGCAGTTCATTCCTCACAGCATTAAGGATGTATTTGTAAAAGCCGGTAAACAGGCACTAAAAGTTTCCTGGATGCTTTTGAAAATTTATATTCCCGTTTCATTCTTGACCGCTTTTCTTGATCAGATAGGATTTCTTGACTTGATCGAGCCTATATTTGAACCCTTTATGAAATTGCTTGGATTGCCGGGCGAGGCTGCTCTGGTTCTCCTGGCTGCTTGGATAAATAATCTTTTTGCTGCAATTGCAGCTGCTTCCGTCATTGAATTGACTTTCAGACAACTTACCATCATTGCTATTATTACCGGTTTTGCCCATAACTTAATTTTAGAAACATTAGTCCTTATTAAACTCAAAATGGGACGAGTTGGAATTGCTTTCACGCGAATTATTTTCAGTCTGCTAATGGGCATGTTTTTAAATCTTATCATGCCGGAAGTGATACATGGTGTTGTCATGAATCCCTTTTCCGCAACTCAGGATTTTTCTTGGGGAAATCACATGATGAAAATACTAACAACATCGGGACAGATCATTGGACTAATGATGATAGTTATGCTTGTGTATGAACTACTTTTATTTTGGAAACAAAGTTCAAAAATCAAAGAAAAATTAAGTTTTTTACCGCGATTTTTTGGAATGTCGGTTAACGCTTTAGGCACATGGCTCGTTGGTTTTTTTATTGGTATCGCCTACGGCGCAGGTATCCTTTTTCAAATGAATAAAGATAATAAATTAACTCACAAAGATGTTTGCTTACTGACAATTTCAATGTGCCTTGTTCATGCATTTATTGAAGATACTATTATTTATGTCATCGTTGGCGCAAATTTATGGTGGATAGTGGGTGTTAGACTTATTTCTTTAGTCATTATACTTAAACTTGTTTCGCTGGGTGATTTTTACAAGAAGATCATATGGATTGGCTTAGCTAAAAATCCTGAGAATATTGAGTTAACAGAAAGTAGTAAGATAACATAAGTATGATAATAGTCTAAGCTGTACCAAAACTCAAATCGCATATCTCAAATTTCAAATCGATTTAAAATCGGAAATTATCAATTTGCGATTTGCATTTGATTCCCCGTAGGGGAAATATGTCTGTAGAAAGAATCATTCTCTAATTACCATCACTCCGTAGGAGTGCAATAAATATTTACATTCCACACCTACGGCGTAGGAAATTATTTGACAATCATTTGTCTACAGACATTAAACCTCTACGAGGTATTGCTTTCACATGAATAATATTCTTGCAATTTCAATAGCCTTGGGTTAAAACCCAAGGCTATTTATTTGCAAAAACAAAGGGCTCGACATGTCGAGCCCCTACGTATATTTTCACGTCTTACGACTTACGATTTACCAGCCTGCGCCGAGGCTTCGGCTGGCAGGCGCCTTACGGCTTCAACCTCACCATCGTTCTTGGCCATGGAATGCACTCACGGATATGATGCGTGCCACAGATCCAGCCGACGGTGCGTTCCAGTCCAAGTCCAAAACCTGAATGAGGAACGGAGCCATATCGGCGAAGATCCAGAAACCATTCAAAATCTTCTTTGGGCAGATTTTCTTTCTCAATCCGAGCCAAAAGGACATTAATATCTTCTTCACGCTGCGAACCACCAATGATCTCACCGTGACCTTCGGGAGCGATCATGTCAACACCCCAAACATAGCGGTCATCTTCGGGATCGTGTTTCATGTAAAAAGCCTTAGATTCGCCCGGCCAACGCCAGATCATGACCGGTTGATCGTAATCTTCAGCAATGGCGGTTTCATGAGGTGCACCCAGATCGTCTCCCCATGTTATATCAAAACCTTTTTTCTTGAGAAGCTCAAGTCCTTCATCGTAAGTGATTCTGGGAAAAGGTCTTTGTATTGCTTCTAATTTTGTAATATCTCTTCCAAGAATATCTAATTCACGGCGACAATTTTTCAGGGCGCGTTTAACTAAATATTCAACGAATTCCTCGGCCAGATCCATCGTATCAAAAATATCAGCAAACGCCATTTCCGGTTCAACCATCCAGAACTCTGTCAAGTGTCGGCGGGTTTTGGATTTTTCAGCTCTAAAACATGGACCAAAACAATAGGTTCTATTAAAGGACATAATGGCTGCTTCAGAATAAAGCTGTCCGGATTGTGTTAAATAAGCCGTTTTATCAAAATATTTTGTTTCAAATAAGGTCGTTGAGCCTTCGGCGGCATTAGGTGTGAACATGGGTGAATCCACTAAAGTAAAATCGCGTTCGTCAAAAAAATCACGGCAAGCTTTTTCAAGCTCAGAACGAATTTTCATAATAGCATAAGGTTGACGTGAGCGTAACCATAAATGGCGGTTATCCAGCAAGAAATCAACACCATGATCCTTTAAAGCGATGGGGTATTCTTCTGCGATATGTATCACTTCCATATCTTTTACCAGTAATTCGTATCCGGCTTCCTGACGAGGAGCTTCCTGAACAATACCGGTTACAGATAATGAAGATTCTTGAGTTAAGGTATTTTTAAAATCAAAAAATTCTTCGCTGACCTCATTCTTAAGAACAACACACTGTATAAATTCAGTACCATCACGAAAGATCAAAAACCAGATCTTCCCACTTTTACGGATATTATAGACCCAGCCTTTAAGTGTGATCTCTTTGCCAAGATATTTCGAAATATGCTTAGCTAAAATATATTCTGCCATTTAAGCTCCCATCATTTACTTTTCAAACAATTTCAGCGATAAAATTAAGATTTTTCATTGGCTTATCAAATAAAAATCTTTTATGTTTGAGCCTAATCAACTGAGGAGAAAATATGTCACGTTTCCGTAACATTACGGTTCAAAATGAAGTACCTGAGGAATTAAAAGAATTCAAGGATTTTTCATACAATCTTTGGTGGAGTTGGCAACCAAAGGCATTACAACTCTTTCGCCAATTAGCAGGTGATCTGTGGAAACAGGTAGATCACAATCCCCTGACCCTACTCAAACAGATCTCGCAACATGAATTAAACGCTAAAAGCAACGATCCTGCTTTTCTTGAGCTTTTCCGCGAAGTTTTAGATGATTTTAATCATTATATGACGCGAAAAGACACCTGGTATGATACAACTTTTAAAGACAAAAAAGATTTTACCGTTGCCTATTTTTCTGCAGAATTTGGTGTGCACGAATCTGTCCCCGTTTATTCAGGCGGTTTAGGAATTCTTGCTGGAGACCATTGTAAATCAGCTTCCGACCTGGGTATTCCTCTTGTCGGTGTTGGTATGATGTACAAACAAGGTTACTTTATCCAAAGAATTGACAGTGAAGGTAAACAAGAAAATGTTTATCCGACCTACGATTTTGAAGATATTCCCGTAACACTAGTTCTTGATAAAAATGGTGATCCTGTGAAGATCTCTGTCTTGTTCCCGGGTCGTAAGATCTATGCACAAGTCTGGAAAATGCAAGCAGGTCGTACTCCAATTTATCTACTTGATACTGATATTTACGAAAACCTTCCCGAAGATCGCATTGTAACCTCACAGCTTTACGGTGGTGATCAGAATATGCGTATCACTCAGGAAATTCTTTTGGGTATTGGTGGTGTTCGTGTTTTACGTGCTCTGGATATAGAACCCAGCGTTTATCACATGAATGAAGGTCACTCAGCCTTTCTTGGTATAGAACTGATCCGTGAATATATCGCTAAAGGTTATCCGGTCAATCTTGCCAAAGAATTGGTGTCATCTAAATCTGTTTTTACTACTCATACACCTGTTCCTGCCGGAAACGATGCCTTTAATGAACACATGATGAAAGAATATTTCGGTTCTCAGCTTGATCCTTATGGCATTAGCTGGGACGAGTTCTTTGCTATGGGTAAAGATGTAAGCACAGGTTTATTCAGTATGACCATTCTTGCTTTTAATTGTTCAAAGAGTGCAAATGGTGTGAGTGAACTTCATGGTCAAGTCTCAAGACAAATATGGAATGAAGTCTGGAAAGATATTCCCTCCTATGAAGTCCCGATTGGCCATATTACAAATGGTGTTCACACCGAAACATGGATGGCTAAAAACTTTAAAGCTTTATATAATGAATATCTGACAAATGACTGGCAAAATAAAATTGACGATCCCCTCGTGTGGGAACGTGTCGATAATATCCCGGGCAAAAAACTCTGGGAGGCTCATTATCAACGTAAAGCTCGTCTGGCTGACGTCGTAAGACGTCGCATCCGTGCCCGTAATGAGCGCAATGGTATTCCAAATCATATTTCTGACAAGATCTGCAAAAATATCAACGAAAATGCACTTTTTATTGGCTTTGCCCGTCGTTTTGCTACATACAAACGCGCAACATTGATTTTCCATGATGAAGAAAGATTAAAACGCATTTTAAATGATAAAAAGCATCCTGTAGTACTGTTCTTTGCAGGCAAGGCACATCCAGCCGATCGCCCGGGACAGGAATTGATTCGCCAGATTTATGAATTATCCATGCGTGATGAATTTCTTGGTAAAATTATTCTTCTTGAAAACTATAATATGTCACTCGCCCGTTACCTGGTATCCGGTGTTGATGTTTGGTTGAATAATCCACGCAGACCTCGTGAAGCTTCAGGAACATCAGGCGAGAAAGTTCCAATTAATGGTGGTATTAACTTCTCTGTACTTGATGGTTGGTGGCGTGAAAGTTACAACGGGAAGAACGGTTGGTCCATTGGCGAAGAAAAAGAATATGATAATTTGGAAATCCAAGACCGCGAAGATGCTATCAGCATGTATTACACACTTGAAAATTCTATTGTCCCTGAATTCTATGAAGTTGGCGACAAGGGTTTCTCTCCTGCTTGGATCAAACGCATGAGAGATTCGATCAAATCAGTCGTCCCTACTTTTTCAACATCTCGCATGGTAAAAGATTATGTCAATAAACTTTATATCCCTGCACATGAATATAGTAAAGATCTCAATGCAGATGATCAAAAGGGTGCAAAAGCATTAAGCGAATGGAAAGATAAAGTTACAAAGGCTTGGGATAAGATCTGGATCACTGAGATCAATCCCATGGGTGATTTTACCAATGAGTTAAATATTACCCTGAATGCTGATATAGATCTGGATGGCTTAAAACCCGAAGATGTGGTTGCTGAAGCTCTGCTTGTCCGTGAAGGTTATGAAGATAAAGAACCTATAGCGATTGTAGAATTAGAGATCAGCGAAGCAACATCTCAACGCCATATCTATTCCGGAGTCCTTCAAATACCTAAGGGTGGAAGATATAAATACGGTATTCATGTTCGTCCGACTTATCCCCTTTTGAAGACAAAATTCGAACCCAGATTAATTCGTTGGATGGAAATATAAAATAGTGAAGAATGACAAGTAACTACTGGGCGAGCTAAATGTTCGCCCTTTTTAATTGTAGTTAAAATATCAGGCTGTGGAAGCCTTGATTTTTTCTTTTAATTCAAGGTGTTTATGATTAATATATACTCGTGTTTTTATTACAAGGAGGGAACACATGAGAAGATATAATGGGACACCCGTTAAAACAATTAGCGGTAAAAATCGATTTTTTCCATATATGATGCCAAACCGCAATACTTCCCTGATCTATTTAGATATTAATATTGAAATGGAAAATGCTTTAGCATACCTAAAAGATATTAACAAAGACCGCCCTAAAGATGATCAGATCAAGATCTTTGATCTTTACCTTGCAGCCATTCATCGTATGTTTTTGGATCGTCCGCGTATCAACCGTTTTATTATCGGTCGTCGCTATTTTCAACGAAATGAGCATGTCTATTTCTTTATTTCAAAGCGTGAATTAACTGATGATGGCGAAGAACGTACTGTCGGACTAAAACTCGGCCCAAGAGACGGCATTTTTGAGGTGCATAAAAAAGCTCGAAAAGATATTAAAGATTCCAAAACCCAAGAATCAGATAAAAGTGATGAAAAAGCGGTTGAAATACTCATGAAACTACCCCGCTGGTTCGTCAAATTCTTTACATGGTTCATGTATAAATTCTTGGATGAACGTAATATGATGCCTGAAAGTCTTGCATCAACGGATAGTGTCCACGGCTCTGCTTATATTGCTAACCTGGGCTCTTTTGGCGTTCAGAATCCTCCCTTCCATCATCTCTATGATTATGGTGATCTTTCCCTGTTCTTTGTCCTCGGTGGATTGAGAAAAGATCTTATAGTCGATCAAAAAACTGGTAAAACAAGCGTTAAAACAGTTATTCCAATGCGTATAAGCATTGATGAACGTATTGCTGACGGTGTATATTTTAATAAAACTTTTCGCTTGCTTGATGATTATCTTCAAAATCCCAAGAAACTGGAAACATTTCCCGATGATCAAAGAGATCCTTTCCCCGGTGTTAAGTTTAAAAAAAACAAAAGAAAATCCTGAGCAAAAAACCGGAAGCCGGAGATCAAAAGTCTGTGAATTCCAAACTGTGCCCGCAACTTGTGGCTCGTACTATCTGTCTTCCCTTTTTAAATCTAAAACTAAAATTCTGCTGCTCTTATTTTTTTATTTTCAATTGATAGCATTTATGACTAATATACTCCCGTGTTTTTTATTACAAGGAGGGAACACATGAGAAGATATAATGGTACACCCATTAAGACAGTAAGCGCGATCAATCGTTTTTTTCCTTACATTATGCCAAACCGAAATGCTTCGCTTGTCTATTCGGATATTAATATTGAAATGGAAAATACTTTAGCTTACCTAAAAGAAGTTAATAAAGATCGCCCTAAAGATGATCAGATCAAGATCTTTGATCTTTACCTAGCAGCCATCCATCGTATGTTTTTAGATCGTCCGCGTCTAAACCGTTTCATTATCGGTCGTCGTTATTTTCAAAGAAATGAGCATATCTATTTCTTTATTTCAAAGCGTGAATTGACAGATGATGGCGAAGAGCGTACTATTGGATTAAAACTCGGTCCAAGAGACGGCATTTTTGAAGTTCACAAAAAAGCCCGAAAAGAAATTAAAGAATCTAAAAGCGAAAAATCGGATAAAAGTGATGAAAAAGCGGTTGAAATACTCATGAAATTACCCCGCTGGTTCGTCAAATTCTTTACATGGTTCATGTATAAATTCCTGGATGAACGTAATATGATGCCTGAAAGTCTTGCATCAACGGATAGTGTCCATGGCTCTGCTTATATTGCTAACCTAGGCTCATTTGGTGTTCAAAATCCTCCCTTCCATCATCTTTATGATTATGGCGATCTTTCCCTGTTCTTTGTCCTCGGCGGATTGAAAAAAGACCTGATCGTCGATCAGGAAACCGGCGAAACCAGCGTTAAAACAGTTATTCCTATGCGTATAAGCGTTGATGAACGCATTGCTGACGGAGTATATTTTAATAACACCTTTCACGTACTCAATGATTATCTTCAAAATCCCAAAAAACTGGAGACATTTCCTGATGATCAAAAAGACCCTTATCCCGGTGTTAAGTTCAAGAAAAGCAAAAGAAAAAAGTGATCAGAAAATACTGAGCTTCAGTAAGTAATCAAGAGTTGTTAATCCTTAGTGCCGAGGTTTTTCTTAATTTAAAAATAGAGAAACGATGAAACAATTAATCGACCTAAACGCAGAAAATATTTCCAAGGAGCACATTTGTTGCGCAATATCCGATAAAAAATGTGCCGATAGTTATCAAGCTAAAAAAGATTGGTTGACTAAAGAATTTAATAAGGGATATGTTTTTAGGCGAATTGATCAGAGAGCAAAGGTATTCATAGAATATGGACCTGCAGAAAAAGCTTGGGTTCCCATTAGCGCAGCAAATTACTTGAATATTAATTGTTTCTGGGTCTCAGGAAAATATAAAAAGAATGGCTATGGAAAAGAACTTCTAAAAACAGCTTTAGAAAATGCGATAAAACAAGGAAAAAACGGATTAGTAACTGTTGTTGGGACTAAAAAGTATCATTTTATGAACGATACAAAATGGCTGTTAAAACAGGGGTTTAAAGAAATTGAAAAAATATCTAGTGGATTTAGTCTCTTAGTAAAAAAGTTAAATCCCGAAGCGGAAACACCTAGATTCAATGAATCTGTAAAAAGTGGTGAATGTCCTGATAAAAATGGAATAGTAGTTTATTATTCTAACCGTTGCCCATTTGCACAATATCACGCTAAAGAATCATTGAGAGAAACAGCAGATAAGAGGAACCTGGCACTGAAAGTTATTAAGCTAAAAACAGTTGAAGAAGCTCAAAATTCCCCAAGTCCTGCAACGATTTTTAGTCTATTTTTAAATGGAAAATTCGTGACAACAGATATTAGCGTTTGTATGGATAGCCGATTTGATAAAATAACAGAACCCTATGTATAAGCTTCCATCTAAGCATTTTTTAAAAAGTTTGGCTCAAACTCAAAAAAATAGTTTGAGCCAAACTTTTATAAAGCAACATAAAAATAGACAGAAATAAAGTGACACAAACTACCGATGAGAACAAAAATATGAAAAATGGCATGATTTAGCTTGATCTTTTTGATTCCGTATATAAGTGCTCCAAAGGTATAAGCAAGACCTCCGGCAAAAAGCAGGATTACCGCTTCTCTGGCTAAACTGTTGAGTAAAGGCTTTATTGTAAAAACGATCATCCAGCCCATAAGAATATACATGATGGTTAAAATAAAATTGAATCTACCGGTAAAAAATAACTTTAATACAATACCTATCAATGCAAGAGCCCAGATCAGAATAAAAATAGTCCACCCCAAACTACCATTTAGTGTTAACAACATATAAGGCGTATAAGTCCCGGCTATAAGTACATAAATCGAGCAGTGGTCAAATATCTGCAGTTTTGCACGTGTTTTAATATCTTTTGAATAGTGGTAAAATGTAGAAGCAGAGTATAAAAGAATAAGACTTAATCCATAAACAGTAAAACTTATAAAAAGAAGCGCTCCACCTTCACTCACTGCCCTCTGAAGCAGTAGACCAAAAGCGACTATGCTAAGGAAAAGTCCCACAGCATGCGATATAACATTGATCTTTTCTTCCAAGTTGGAATACGACCCTACTACTTGTTTTTCATTCATATCATTTTTCCCCTTATCGTCAAAAATATATTCAGTAAAACCTATTTTATATACTTTTCTTGACAATATCCATATAATAATTTTTAGTAAATAAAATGACGCAATGCAAATGCTGTTGATGGCTGTTTGATTGAGTTTAAGAGCAAGCTAAAGCTTGAGCCCGTTTCACTATTACATATTATCCGACAGCTTACTGTTTACTAGTCTCTGCTCTTTGTATTTACTTGCTTTTTGCATGAGTAATAAGAGGCTTTTGTCCTCGTCTGTTCGATTTAAAAGCTCTGATCAGAGGTTCTGCATATTCAAATGGCACAGTAATAAAGGAAAAATTATCCATGATCTGAATGTCCTCAATTTCGCGAGATTTGATCCTGACAGAAGACATGATCATTCTAATTAAACTGTCTTTCCGTAATTTGTCTTTTTTACCTTGAGCTACAAAAAGTCGTGCTTTACCACTTGAATCGAGATCTATATGTTTTTCAGAAAATTCTTTTACTTTACCATAACTATCCGGGTCAAGATCATCAGCAAAAGCAATGCTTAATACAGAGGCAAGAACTTGTGAGGGTTTACCTGCTTCCAGTAAACTCTTTGCCCAGTTATAGTAAGTTGAATCCACGTCATCGAGCATAGCTTTATTTAGGTCTTCTGATATTTTTTTTCTCTTGTTGGTAATAATATCGTCTATAGAAGGTACATTCGATCGTCTGATCCTGGTTTTAGCTACTTTTTGGATGTACATAAGTTTTTTGTATTCACTGGGGGTAATAAATGTAATAGCTGTACCTTCTTTACCGGCTCTGCCTGTACGACCTATTCTATGAACATAAGCCTCGGGATCGTGGGGAAGTGCAAAATTGATCACATGTGAAAGATCATTAACATCAATTCCACGAGCAGCTACATCTGTTGCTATCAAAATATTTATACTGCGTTTTTTAAAGCGAGTTAATGTGCGTTCGCGCTGAGCTTGAGAAATATCTCCATGAATAGCTTCTGCATCGTAGCCTCTACTCAATAATTTGCTCACGAGCTCATCCACATCCATTTTAGTCCGACAAAATACCAGACCATAAAAACCTTCCACATAATCCACTATACGGCAAAGAGCATCAAATTTATCGGAAGCTTTTACCTCAAAGTAGATTTGATCCGTAAGATCAGTGGTTACATTTTCGTCTTTGGCCTTTAAAAGATGGTAATCGCCCATATATTTTTTAGCAAGAGTCCGTATTCGAGAAGGCATGGTCGCAGAAAACAATAAAGTCCTTTTATCAGGGTTCGTATGTTTCATGATCTCTTCCATATCTTCTAAAAAGCCCATATTCAACATTTCATCAGCTTCATCAAGAATGAGGTGATCAATAAATTGTAAATTTAAAGTTTTTCTTTTTAAATGATCAATAATTCTGCCTGGTGTGCCTACAACAATATGAACGCCCTTTTTCAAGCGTCGTAACTGTTGATCAATAGACTGTCCGCCATAAATTGGCATCGTTCTGATCTGTTTTTCACCTCTGAGAGAATGAATTTCTTCGGCAACCTGAATGGCTAATTCTCTTGTTGGAGTAAGGATAAGTGCCTGAACACCTGTTTTATCCGGATCTATTAAATCTAAGATAGGTAGAGCAAAGGCAGCAGTTTTACCTGTACCGGTTTGCGCTTGAGCAATTATATTTTTGTTGTTCTCTAACATTACAGGAATAGTTAATACCTGTATACCTGTGGGTTCTTCAAAACCTTTTTTTCTGATCGCATTTAAGCTACTCTCGGATAATCCGAAATCACTAAAACTAGTCTTTTCTGTCATTATGTCTCTTTTCGATTATTTACACCCGGTTAGTCCGGTTGTGCGAGTATACATCACAAAGCCTTAAAAAAAAACAAAAATTTATATTTTTTTATTTCTTGCTTTTATCGAAAAAAGCCCTTGATTGAGGGCTTTAAATGATTTTTTTTAAAAATTGTTTTATTTTAGATTGGGTATGTTATTTGTGACATAAGCATTCTTGGGAACAGATTTGATTAAAAATACCGCATCATCGAAATCCTGATCACATGAAGCATATTTTCTACTGACATCTTCAAATCCCATTACTAGTAAATCTCTCTCAAGATCTTTTAAAAGAACACTATGCTGTCGAACTGCGGGATCAACTTCAAAATTTATATCATAATGTGTATAATGAGAGTATAAACCTTTTGTTACTTCTCCATTTTTCCATCCATTAGATATCAAAAAGAAACCGACTCCTGTGCCAGATGAAAAATCTCCCAAACAAACTGTATGACCCACTTCTAAAGAGCCACCACTACCCACCCCAGATGCATTGGGAAATATAATTGTCATATCATTGATATCATCCGGACTTGCGGGGGGATTATTTGGATCGAAGGTATAAAAACCAAGACTATTCTTGAATCCCGCGCTTTCATAAAGATAGCTGATATACAAAGAAGCATCTTCAGTCATTACTAAATTTGTAACAACATCATCAAAGAACTCCGGACTATGATCGGGAGCCGACTCTGTCCAAGGTAAAGCCTCATGAATATCATTTAACAAGGAATCATCTATACTAGCTTTTTCATTCTCAAGATAAAAAGGTAAGCCATTTTCATCCCACTCACCTAAAGTTAAAAAATCACCTTCCTCGGGCATATAATGCTGTATTTCTAATATTTTTAATCCACCATAACCGGAAGCGACAAAAATTACATCATCTTTAGCTTCTACAAAATTAGTCGAAGACTGAAATTCCATAGAACCGTAAATTTCTATGGGATTGCCATCGTATTTAGAGCCAACCCATACACCCGCGGCACCATTGGCAATCAAAACAAGATCACCGTTTACTGATACACCATTTGTCACATAATCTATGTCATCCGCACCCGATGGAGTAATGGGTCTATCAATTTCATCCACAAGATGTCCATCGAGATCAATCACTTTCAAACCGTTTTCATTCATAGCGACATAAGCAAAATGATCATCTATGGCAATAACTGCCTTAGATTCAGGAAGAGTCAAAGAATAACCATGTCCCCAACCACCTGATTTATTTACCCTATTGTAGCTTCCCACTTGGGTAAAATTATTTGCAAATAGATAAATAAGATTTTCATTTTGAACTGCTAATGCCAAAAAGTTATTTTCTAAAATTGTATCTGTAACAGTAAGATCAAGAGGGTCCATTTCATAAATATGGCCATCAGAACCTGTTGTTGCATAAAGCATTTCGGTAGAGACATCGACATCAGTTGTTACATAGGATCCCAAGTCAGCTTTTATAGTGTTTGTCGTCAACAGCCCATCTGATAAAATCATTTTTTCAAGAATTGCGGGGCTCTTGAGATCATCATTTAAATATGGGTTTTGAGCTTCTGCTAAATACAATGCACCCTCTTTGTAAGCAACAGATGAAATATCTGTATCAGTAAAGATTGCTTGAGAAACCAGTGTAGGATTATGAATATCAGACACGTCAAATACATCAATACCGCCAAGATATTCCTCACCTTCGCGGTTGTACGTGACATAAGCATAAGAATTTTCGATAGCAACATGAGTTGCTCGTAAAGTTTTTCCTTCATATACAGGTGCACCAACTTCTGCCCGAAGGACTAGCACAAAAGAAGATTGCTTTTCCTCACTCGCTTTATTAAGTGTAGAACCCTCAACACCATGAAAAGGCACCTGTTCATCCTTAATGTTCAATCTCAAGGACAATTCAGATACGTTATTATTTATAATAATACGCCCATCCTCTTGATCTCTATTAAAAAGATCGCATGAGCCGAGCAGCAGCAATGCAAGGAGGATAAGTATAATAGATATTTTTCTCTTCATCTCTATATCTCCTAAATTGATATAATTCACAGACTTTCATTTGATTATAACAATAATAATTCGGAATAGAAAGAACTATTTTACAGTACCAAATGATGCAAATAGCTTATATACTCAAATATTCATCTAAAAAAGTATTAAATAAGCGTTCAAAAGACTATTTTCTAATTATTTAATTTACAGATAATTGTTTTTCTAATCTCTCGACCTTCCGGAGTTGGATACAACATTCCCACATGAAAAAGACCCGGATATTCATTGTAATTAATTTCAATATTTTGACTTTTAGCCATACGATTTAGTTTTCGGCAATCAGCAACCAAAAGATCGTGAGTGCCAACATAAATAGAAATTGGTGCCAGATCTGTTATATCACCATAAATGGGCGAGACTAAGTAATTCTTGGTATCAAGTGGACCGGCATATTCTATTCCTGCTTCACGAATGGACTTAATATTAAGTAAGGGATCATTTTTATCTATTTCCTTGATCTCGGGATTTTCAAGCCTTACATCAACACAAGGTGCTAATAAGATCAGCTGATATGGTTGCGGTAAACCCTCCTTTTTGATCAGCTGCGAAAGTGCTAAAGCCATGCCACCCCCGGCGGAATCACCGATAATATTGATATTCTTGGGATGATGATCTTTAAGCAGATCTTTATAGATCTTTAGCAAAAGATCGAATACATGCGTGGCATTATATTCCGGTGCCAAAGGATAGTCAGGAGCAATAACTGTGGCACTTAACTCACTGGAAATATTTCCAATAAAAGCCCAGTGCGGAATAATAAAATTATACTTGTAAGCACCACCATGTAAATATAGCACAAGCTTGTCACCCATTTCATTTTTGGGTGAGATGCTCCAAACATTATGACCATGAGTATCATCGACTTCAATATCAAAGCGTAAATACATATTAGCCATGGGTCTGGCAGGAGTTTTTTTCGTCCGATTATTAATAAAATCAGACAAACGACCGCCCTCTTTAATATTTGCTGAACGCATACTGCTTTCCAGCATACGGGCTATCCAACTTTGTTCTAAAGAATCACTCATAAATTCATTCTCACATTGTTTAGGCTCTACTGCCTGAGATGTGTTGCTACAAGACATTGATGCCATAACCAGAAAAAATAAGAAAAACAGGATTATTGTTTTCTTCACTCTGCTTGTCCGGACAGCTCAGTTAAACTCTCTTTAATCATTTTTAGACATAATCTACCCTCTTTTGTAGGATATAACATACCACAGTGCTGCATATTTTCTGTTTCATGATACTCAAATATTGATTTTGATCTCTCGAGCTTATCTCTTAAAACTCTACAATCCGGCATAAGAATATCATGGGTTCCTGTATAAATTTTTATGGGGGGCAGATTATCTAATTTACCATACAAAGGTGATACTCTGGGATCATTGAGATCTAAACTGCCGGCATAGGCTTTTGCACAATCCTTAAGTCCCTGAATATTTAATATAGGATCTTTATCATCAACATTTTTTATCTCTGGATTTTCCATGCTCAGATCCAACCAAGGAGATAAAAGGTAAAGAGAAACAGGCTGTTCTTCTTTTTTCAGAGATTGACTTAAAGCAAGGGCTAAACCGGCACCTGCTGAATCCCCCATCAAAATAATATTTTCACGACCATACTTTTCTATGCTATCAAAATAAAGCGATCTCATCTTTTTTAGTAGAAGATCCGCAGTCGTTCCCGGCGCCAGCGGATAATCCGGTGCAAGTACATTATATAAAGCTTTACGATATAACTCTCCCAATAAAAACCAATGTCCCAAGGAAAAACTCGTTACATAAGCACCGCCATGAAAATAGAGAATAAACTTATGAATATTTTTGTCATTCGAAACAATGTTCCAATGCGAATAAGACCTTCCTTTGTCCGAAGTGATTTCCGAGCCCCGAAAAAAGAAAGTCGGTGGTTTAGGAATGGATCTCATATTTAGAAAATTTTCATAAGAATTTTTTTCTTTAAAACGGATGATTCTTAATACCCCTTCGAGAGCTTTAGAAGAGAGACTTTTCTTTTTGATATTAATCATTGTTAAATATAGCTTAAATAAGCGAGAACTTATAGCTAATAATAATGTTGAGCTTTTTAGCATAATAGTTTGAGCCAAACTTTGTTTTCGAGTTTGAGCCAAACTTTTTAACACAAATCACTTTTATCTTTAAATTAATCGTTTTTTAATAAAGCTTTCCTTTCATACCAGTTTTTTTTTCAATACATTGCTCGTCAAAAAATGGAGGTAAAATGTTTAATAAAAAACAACTCTCGCTCGTGATCATCTTGATCGCTTCATTCGCATTCTTGACTGCTCAAGACTGGAAATTAAATTCTGGTATATTTAATCCCAGTGGAGTCCCATCTCTTAGTTTTTCTCAACCCAAATTCGCCGATATGGATGGAGATGGAGATTTTGATTTAATCCTCTGCTCAATGAATGATAAACCCCTGTATCTGACAAACACAGGATCCAAAACAGCTCCCAAGTTTACACTTTCTGATGATATTTTTCCTACAGTAGCCTATGGTGAAGTTGTTGTCGCCTACGATATTGATGCTGATGGCGATCTCGATCTTATCGGTGGCAGCTTCTCGGGGTTGACCTTATACAGAAATGATGGAAATGCTATTAATCCCTCATTTACTAAAGTAGATGACTTTTTTGCAGGTCTTGATGTTGGCATGTATCCTGTCCCCGATCTTGGTGATTTGGATAATGATGGTGACCTCGACCTTATTATAGGTAAAAGTGAAAGCGGCGAGATCAGGATCTATACTAACAGCGGTGATTCAAGCGCAGCTGTATTTCTTGAAGCTAATAGCAAAGTCGTTGCTGATGTTGGTCTTTATGCTTATCCTGTTCTAGCAGATCTGGATAACGATGGCGATCTGGATATTATTACCGGCAGAGATGGCCTGGGTTTTTACTATTATAAAAACACCGGATCAGCTACTGCTCCGGCTTGGTCAGAGGCAAGTACCATTTTTAGTGGATTAGCTACTACCACTTATTTTAACTCTCCTGCTATCGTTGATATCAATGGTGACGGTAAAAAAGATCTTATCTATGGTAATGCTTCCGGACCTCTAGTCTATTACAAGAATACCGGATCAGCATCATCACCTAAATGGACAGAAAATACATCATTGTTCGGTGGAGTAATTGATATTGGCGGAGCTAGCTCTCCTTTCTTTATAGATCTCGATAATGATGGTGATCTGGATCTGATAACAGGAAGCAATATGGGTGATATCATTTCATATAAAAATGTTGGAACCAGAACAGCACCGATTTTTGAACGCAATATGTCTCATGGCAATTTAAAGCACAGTATGTATTCCTATGTGTCCTTAGCTGATGTTAATGGTGATAGCTACTACGATGCCATTGTTGGCGATTTTAATGGAACTGTTTATCTACATGATGGACATGAAAGAGGATTTGCACCTTCAAGCTCAGCCGCACCCTTGTTCAATGTGGGTGAATGGGCTGCTCCTCGCTTTATTGATATGGATCATGATGGTGATATGGATATTGTTGTGGGTAACGAAGAAGGTGATCTCTTCTATTATGAAAATATAGGCACCCCTACTCAAGCTCAGTGGTCTGAAGTATCTAATTATTTCGAAAATGTTAACGTCAGTGCTAACGCTGTTCCGGCTTTTGCAGACCTGGATTTTGATGGCGATTACGATATGATGGTTGGCACTATGTTCCATACCATTCATTATTTTGAAAATGTTGATGGCTCCTGGATAGAAGATACAACTATGACACAAGGATTAAATGCAAGTCAACTCGCAACTCCTGCTTTTGCAGACCTGGATGGTGACGGCGATATGGACCTTATTTTAGGTGCTTACGATGGAACATTCACCTATTACGAAAATACCCGCGAAGTTGTCTCGATTAAAACAACTGATGCACTTCCCTCCTCCTATGAATTGACTTCTTATCCAAATCCATTTAACCCCAGCACGTCTATCACTTTCAATCTGGCAAAAAACAGTAATGTGGAATTAGCCATCTTTGATCTGAACGGAAAAAAGATCGATGTTATTACGCATGGATATCGCTCTGCCGGTGAATATAGTTTTAATTATATGGCTTCCCAAGAATTGGTATCCGGCATTTATATCTGCAGATTAATGGTAGATTCAAAACTTGCTGAGTCAAGAAAGATTATGCTACTTAAATAAAAGTAAATATAAAATTGATTATAAAGGCGCATTTATTGCGCCTTTTATGATTACTTTCGTTTTTTCCTTAAAACGGAAAGTTCTTTAGCACTTTCACGAATAAGTTCACAAAGCTTTGATGCTTCATCCAGTTCATTAGTGATAAGAAAGAAATCTTTAGAGCCTTCATAAGGCGGAGCAAGCACGACTTCTTCCTGCAAGACCTTGCCTGCCTTAGTCTGCTTTAAAAATAATTGATTATCGCAAATCATGCCCACCACCTTATCATTGTAATAAAGTGTCGCTTCCCCAAACATCTTGCGATATCGAACATCTCCCAGCTCTTCGAGCTGCTCCATAATGAAATCTAAAAAGTGTTGATCATTTGCCATGGTAATAATTCCGCCTTCGTCAAAGCTATGGCGAATAAGTATGAGTTACTCTATTTCGGCTATAGTTTAATTAGCATTTCAGGCTTCTTGGAATTCAAATCCAATTTCCATGAATATTCCATGGTATTCTTGTCTAACTTTTTACTTTTATCAGCATTGTGCTGTGTGACATCTAAGTTTTTGGGGACCTGCACTCGTAATTGCCCACTTAATTTTATATTGAATGCCTTGAGACCTTCTTTGCTGTTTTTATCGACTTCAAATCCGCTAATACTTAATTCACCGTCACTATTATACAAAAATGAATAGTATTTAAAATCTTTATCTAAAAAATAAAAGTCTGAGCTTTCATCAACTGATTTTTTGAATTTTACTTCTATTGTTCCTTTGCCCTTGTTCTTGACGGAAGTGTAGCCTTCGCTTTCTTCAAGACTCTGAACAAGTTCATTGAATTCTTTCTTTTTAGCTTTATCGTATTCTCCTTTACTGATAGCATCTAATACGGGTGTGTATATTAACTCTCCCTCGTAAAGCATATCAAAACTTCCATCCTTAAGAAGGACAACATTAAGCTCGTAATTATTTGGTAAAAGACAAGATGATAGCAAAACAGCTATCAATACGAAAAAAATCCCTGATTTTTTCATTCTAGCCCTTTCATGTTTTAATAAAGATATTAAGATTGAATATGAAACCCAAGAATAAAATGGGTGGTATTAAATAGCGCATTGACTCAATAATCTTAGCCTAGCAGATTTAGAAATATTACCTTGCCTCATAAATTATGTACCGAAAATAGAGAGCTAAAAATTATAACATCGGCGCGTCTTCGACTTTTGACTTTTCTTTTGTCTTGCAATTAAAATTGACTTAAGTCAATTTTAATTATGCACATGTACATCCATTTGTGGGAAAGGAATGTTCAAGCCCTCTTTTTCGAAGGTGTTATAAACTTTTTCGTTCATGTCAAAAAATACTGACCAGTAATCTCCGGCTTCTACCCAGGCACGCACAGAAAAATTGACCGAACTATCACCCAAATCAGAAATAACAATATTTACTTCCGGGTCTTTCAGGATACGTTCATCGGCATCAGCCAACTTCCTAAGTACTTCTCTTGCCTTTTTAGGATCATCACCATAGGCAATGCCGAATTTCCAATCGACACGACGTCTGGGTTCAGCTGAAAAATTCGTCATCGAGCCGGTAGATAATCCACCATTGGGAATAATGATTGTTTTATTATCAGGAGTTTTTAAAATGGTATTAAAAATTTGAATTTCCGATACTGATCCGCTATAACCTTGTGCAGTGATATAGTCACCAACTTTAAAGGGCTTGAAGATCAAAATCATAACTCCACCTGCAAAATTCTGTAGAGTACCGGATAGAGCCATACCAACAGCTAATCCAGCAGCTCCTAATAATGCTGTAAAGGATATCATTTCTATGCCAAAAATTGGTAAGACTACAATGAATAAGAGTACCTTTAACAGAATACTAACCATACTCTTAATAAATGGTTTAAGAGAGTCATCAAGCTTACTTTTGTCCAATACTTTTACCAGACTACGATTTAAAACTTTAACGATCAAAGCTCCCACGATCAATACAGCGATTCCACCTATAACACGAGGTCCAAATAGCGCAACCTTCTCCAGGATTTTTCCTAATAGTCCTTCCATGATTTCTCCTTTTTTCTTACAATTATTTTAATTTTATATGTGTTTTATTGCTTAAATTTCTATTCTTCACCTCATTAAAGTGCAGTCATTACTTTGCTAGACGGTCACTTTAGGCAAGAAATTCTATCTACTGTATTATCATAAAAAACTACCTGACATCTGTAACTAAAAAAATTATCAAGAGTATAGAGTTCATTTTAGCTTTCTTGATAAATGTTATTTCCTCGTGTTTTTTTAATGGTAAATATAAAGCAATATTGGATGTAATCAAAAACATATAATCTCACGAAAAAACCATCCAGTTTCCACTCTCCCACCGAAGCGCAAGAGTATAATTCCTCCTCCCAGAAGATAGTCTCTTAAACTGCATCGGCGGGCTTTAATGTCTAAGACATCCCTTGTGGATATTTTCAACACTTCAACGATTCAATGTGCTTATATCACGGATTCCCTAAATCGAAAATCCCTCAACAAATTTTTTAAAAAAACTCTATTGTACAGACCTAATACATCCTCCTTCGCCCCGCCCCGATTTTTCGGAGTCAGGGCCTACACCTTTGCTCCTGCGGAGCTTTGGTGCACAGGTCGGCGGACAGATTGCTGCGTCGCTACCTCTGCCAGCAAGAAATCACTCTAGCGACCTTCTTGCCTTCTTGCAATTTAGCTCTTAGAGCTTATTATTCTCTTTCCTCTTTTGCTTAAAATTCTTATCTTAAAGGATGTTAAAAGTTCAATTGTTTATGGAGACAAGATGTTAATAGAATCAATCTCGGGAATACGCGCTACGATCGGTGACAGCATGACACCCAAGGAAGTTGTTGAATATGCTTCTGCTTATGGAAAATGGGTAAATAAGGGTACTATTATTTTAGGGCGTGATTCTCGTGTTTCCGGTATGGTTATTGCAAAGATCTTTGCATCTACCTTGCAGTGGCTAGGTCTCAATGTAATTGATATTGGTATCGTTCCCACACCCAGCGTTCAGCTGTTAACCGAAAAATTGAATGCTCAGGGTGGCATTGCGATAACAGCTTCTCATAATCCGTTTCCCTGGAATGGAATTAAATTTATCGACAAGACAGGTTTATTTTTAGATGCCGAACAAGTCAAAACCGTTTTGACTTATAAAAAGGAAGCTGATTTCTCTTTTAAGGGATCCGGTGATTTTGGTACATATGAAGTCAGAGACGACGCCATTGATCTCCATGTAAAAAATGTTTTGAATATTCCCGCTCTCGATGTTAAAAAAATTCGTTCAAGAAAATTTAAGGTGGTGATCGATGCAGTGAACGGTGCGGGATCACTTGCAGTTCCTGCTATGCTAAAAGCTTTGGGCTGCGAAGTTGTTGAGCTCAACTGCATCCCCGACGGATATTTTCCCCATCCTCCGGAACCATTACCTGAAAATCTTCTGGATCTATTAGAAGCTGTAAAAAGCCATAAGGCCGATCTGGGTTTAGCGGTTGATCCCGATGCAGATCGTTTAGCTGTTGTGGATGAAAAAGGCAACTACTTATCTGAAGAATATACTCTTGTGATGGCAATGGAAACGGTTCTCTCTCAATGCAAGAAGAGTGAGCCAAAAGTTGTGACGAACCTCTCCACCACCATGGCTGTTGACAATATCGCTGAAAAATATGGTGCAAAGTGTTTTCGCACTGCAATTGGCGAAATTAATGTTGCCAAGAAAATGAAAGAAGTTGATGCCCTTATAGGTGGTGAAGGTAATGGTGGAATTATTTCCCCCAGTTCTCATTTTGGTCGCGATTCTTTGGTAGCCAGTGCTATGGTATTGAACTTCCTGGCATCTGATGATAGACCCCTCAGCGTAAAATATGCCGAACTTCCACAATATAAAATGAGCAAGAAAAAAATTGAGATCGGCAAGTCTGATCCTGATAAAATTTTACATGAGCTCAAGAAAAAATATGCGCATGAAACTTGCAATACCCTGGATGGATTAAATATTAAATGGTCTGACCGCTGGGTACATATGCGTAAATCAAATACCGAACCCATCATGCGTGTTTATTCTGAAGCACCTACAGCTGAAGAAGCCAATGAATTAAGTAAACGCTTTATGGATGAAATTAAAAAACTAATGAGGTGAAAGATGAAATTATCAAAATATATTGACCATACCCTTTTAAAACCTCAGGCAACTGAAGCCGAACTGAAAAAATTATGTGAAGAAGCAATACAATATGATTTTGCAGCTGTTTGTGTAAACCCTTGCAATGTTGCTTACTGTGCTTCCATTCTTGAAAGCACAAAGATAAAACTTGCCTCTGTTGTTGGCTTTCCATTGGGAGCTTCAATTCCCTCAATTAAATCTGCAGAAACCTTAATGGCAGTTGAAGATGGCGCCAATGAAATTGATATGGTTATCAATATTGGTGCCTTAAAAGACAAAAAATATGAGCTTGTAGAAGCCGATATTAAGGCTGTAGTCGATTCTGCAGAATTCAACACAGTCAAAGTTATTATTGAAACCTGCCTCTTAAGTGATGAAGAAAAGGTAAAAGCTTGTGAATTAGCCCGCTCTGCCGGAGCTCATTTTGTAAAGACTTCTACAGGATTCAGCACCGGTGGCGCTACAGTTGAAGATGTTGAATTAATGTATAAAACCGTCGGTAAAGAGCTCAAAGTGAAGGCTTCAGGCGGAGTAAGAACTTACGAAGATGCACAAGCTTTGATCGATGCAGGAGCTAGCAGAATAGGTGCTTCATCCGGCCTTGCTATACTTGAAGGAAATAAATCTTAATGATAAATATTTATTATTGGATTTTGATGCTTTCTTGCCTATATTCGCCAGTCAATAAATGCAGCTGTGGCGGAATTGGCAGACGCACCAGACTTAGGATCTGGCGCCCTCAGGGTGTGGGAGTTCGAGTCTCCCCAGCTGTACAAAGAAATAAGAATCGATGTCTATGAAACATAATACCATTTATAAAGGCTTTTTTGCCCTGTTGATCGTAATAATATTCTCTATGACTCTCCTTGCCTGTGGTAGCAAAAATAATATCAAGCAAGAAGAAGAAAGTGCAGCAATCATAAAAACTGTTTTTACTCCTGATCTTTCGCGCCTGCAAAAAGCAATTGATGAAATAAAAGTAGTTAGTGGCAAAACAGATCTTGATACCTTGATCCTGATAGATGGATATGATAATAAACTTTATTTGCTTTCTGCGCTTCCCTCTATTGAAATTCTCAAAGAATATACTATCTCAGCATCTAAATATGGTTATGGCAGTGAACGAGGATCCAATAAAACCCCTTGGGGTGTTCATGTTATTGATAGTAAATATGGTGATAATGCTCCTTTAGGTATGCGATTTTATGATCGTCGCCCTACCGGAGACATTGCGACGATTTATACGGATACAACTAATATTGATGATGATCCTGTAACATCCAGAATATTTTGGCTTAAGGGTCTTGAAGACATAAATAAAACATCCTATTGGCGTTTTGTATATATCCACGGTACTCATGAAGAAGGATTGCTGGGGACACCTCAATCTAAGGGATGTATTCGCTTGAGCAATCGTGATATCATAGAATTATTTGAGCTCGTTGAAGCGGGCACTTATGTAAATATTATCCGTCCTCTTGAGGATGGTTCAATGGAGGAATAATGAAAAAGATTTGTGTAGTTGGTACGGGTTATGTTGGTTTGGTAACAGCTGCCGGTTTGGCGGATTTTGGTAATTCCGTAATTGGTGCAGATATCGATGAAAGCAAGATCAAGATCCTGCAAGATGGCGGTATCCCTATTTATGAGCCTGGTCTGCTTGAGATCGTGGAAAGAAATGTTAAAGCAGGTCGTTTAAGCTTCACAACTGATATTGACACAGCTATACAAAAATCCGACGTGGTTTTTTCTGCAGTTGGCACACCTCCAGGCGAAGGTGGCGAAGCTGACCTTAAAGCAGTCTGGACCGTTGCGACATCCTTTGCTGAAAACCTCAACAACTATAAAGTCTTTATTAATAAATCCACTGTTCCTATTGGAACCGGCAAGAAAACATGGGAATTGATCAAAGAAAAATCCGGTGGAAAAAACTGCTTTGATGTTGTATCTAACCCTGAATTCTTAAGAGAAGGTTCTTCTGTTGGTGATTTTTTAAATCCGGACAGAGTGGTAGTTGGTTCACGCAGTAAAAAGGCTCAAGCGACTATGAAAGATGTTTATCATGCTTTGATCATTCGTGGCGTACATTATGTAGAAACAAATATTGAAAGTGCTGAGCTTATTAAATATGCCTCCAATGCCTTCTTGGCTACAAAAATAACTTTTATTAATGAGATGGCTAATTTATGTGATGTGGTAGGTGCCGATGTACAAGAAGTTGCAAGAGCTATGGGACTTGATTCCCGAATTTCCCCAAAATTTCTTCGTCCGGGTCCCGGTTATGGCGGATCATGTTTCCCAAAAGATACATTAGCTCTTGTTGAAATATTTAAAGAACACAATGTTATAACACGCCTTGTCGAAGCCACTATCGAAGCAAATGAACATCAAAAACAAGCTGTTGTTGATAAATTGCGTTCAGTAATGCCGGACCTTAAAGGTAAAACCATTGCTATCCTTGGCTTGGCTTTTAAACCTGAGACAGATGATACTCGCTTTTCTCCCACTAAGATCGTGATCCCAATCCTTGAACAAGAAGGTGCAAAAGTCCAGGTTTACGACCCTGTTGCAGCAGACGATTTTAAACGAGATTTTCCTGACCTGGATTATAAAAAAGATGCTTACGATGCAATTACCGGTGCGGATGCTTTAATACTAATGACAGAATGGAATGAATTCCGCTCTTTAGATTTAAAACGCGTTAAGTCGCTCCTAAAATCACCTATTTTTATTGATACGCGTAATATTTACGATCCTCATGTCATGAAAGAAAAAGGTTTTACCTATGTGTGTACGGGTAGAACGAAATGCTCTTACTAAAGAAGTAAAAGGGCAAAAGTCGAAGACTCGCCCTAGCCTTCTAGTCAGCCATAGCCTTCCTGAGCGACGAAGCCTTCTGCTTGGCCATAGCCTTGGCGTGGGCTGAGGGGAAGTAGAGGAAAAAATCTGGAATAATTGTTCATTGATATGAAAAAACTTAGTGTCATCTTGACAATCATTAATCTGGCTGTGCTTGCTTCATGATTGTTCAGTCGCTCGTAAGACGGATCGTGTGACACCGTGCCCACTGACCTGTGCACCCTAGCTTAAGCGAAGGTGAAAGCTCCTAAAGAGCCTAGGTTGATAGATCTCATACCTTATAACATGATTTAAATTTGAGAAAATAAATTAACAAAATACATGAAAATTACACAAACAAATATCAAAGACATCCTACTCATAACACCAAAAATCTTTTCTGATGCTCGCGGTGATTTTCGGGAAACTTATCAGGAAAAGCGTTATAAGTCTTTAGGAATTAACTGCAGTTTTGTTCAGGATAATGTGGTTCATTCTAAACAAGGTGTTTTTAGAGGTTTGCATTTTCAATCTCCTCCCTATGAACAGGCAAAGCTTATCACAGTGATCACCGGTAAAATACTGGATATTGCCCTTGATATAAGACCTGACTCCCCGACTTACTTAAAACAGGTTCAAGTTGAATTAAAAGAAAATGAACAAGTCTTTATTCCTGTGGGTTTTGCTCATGCTTATTATGTCCTTTCCGACCAAGCAACTATTTCTTATAAGGTATCGGCTCCTTACGCTCCCGAATATCAATCCGGCATTCGTTGGGATGAGCCAAAATTAAAATTAAGTGAAATTATTAAAGATCCTATATTATCTGTACAGGATTCAAATTTACCATATTTAAAAAAATAATGGAGAACAAATGAAATTCTTAGAAAAGCTCAAGACAAAAGACACGGAATTTTGCGTTATCGGTTTAGGTTATGTTGGTTTACCTCTTGCAGTTGAAGTTGCTAAAGTAGGTATTAAAGTCACTGGTATTGAAGTCGATAAAGAAAAAGTCAAAAAGATCAATAAAGGCATCAATTATATTGGTGATGTAAAAGATGAAGAACTAAAAGCTGCTGTTGATAAGGGCTTGATCTCCGCAACAACTGATTTTTCCGTCATCAAAAAAATGGATGTTGTGTCTATCTGCGTCCCCACTCCTCTGAATAAGCTTAAAGACCCTGATATGTCTTTTATTACATCCGCTTTGGATGAAATTGAAAAATATATGCACAAAGACCTGGTTATAATTCTTGAATCTACAACCTATCCCGGAACCACTCGCGAATTTATGTTACCCCGACTTGAAAGATCCGGTTTAAAATGTGGTAAAGACTTTTATCTGGCATTTTCACCTGAACGTGTTGATCCGGGTAATCCTGTTTATCTTACCAAGAATACGCCAAAAGTTCTGGGTGGTATTACAGCAGCCTGTACTAAGCATTCAATCGCAATATACGACCAGATCTTTGATGAAATGGTCCCGGTTAGCTCTGCTGAAGCTGCCGAAATGGCAAAATTACTCGAAAACACGTTCCGTATGATCAATATCGGTTGGGTGAATGAATTGGCAATTATGTGTGACAGACTTGGCGTAGATGCCTGGGAAGTGATTGATGCTGCTGCAACCAAACCTTTTGGTTTTATGAAATTTTATCCCGGTCCCGGTTTAGGTGGTCATTGTATTCCCATTGATCCTCATTATTTAAGCTGGAAAATGAAAACGCTCAACTACAAGACAAAATTCATTGATCTTGCTGCTGAAGTGAATACATCTATGCCCGAATATGTTGTTCATACGCTTATGGATGGCATGAATATGCAGAAAAAACCTTTAAATGGTTCCAGTGTTATGCTCATTGGCATGGCTTATAAAAATGATATTGACGATCTGAGAGAATCTCCGGCTTTTGATGTGTATAATCTTCTTGAAAGTCGTGGCGCTACAGTCTGTTATCACGATCCTTACTGTCCAAAATTCGAACATTTTGAAACCATGGTTGAGTCGGTTCCACTCACAGCCGAGCTACTAAGATCCTTGGATGCTGTTGTGATAACCACGGCACATAAAAACATTGATTATCAGTTCGTTGTCGATCATGCAAATCTTGTTATCGATAGTCGCAATGCCACTAAAGATCTAAAAAACATCGAAGGTAAGGTCTTGCGTATGGGCGGCGGTCGTACAATGGACTATTAAAAATTAGATTCAAAAGGAACCCCGTTATTTTAGCGGGGTTTTTTATTTATGAAAGCTTTATCTCTCTACATTCACATCCCTTTTTGTGCACGCAAATGCCACTATTGTGATTTTTATTCTCTGGAATCTCTCCGGGATCATACACTTTATACTTTAGCTGCCTGTAACTCTATCAAGAATGCTTTGGGCGAGCGCAAAAATGATTATTTAGTCAAAACAATTTATTTTGGCGGCGGCACTCCAAATTTCTTGCCACCTAAAGATCTTGCAAGATTGATGACGTGCATAAACGAAAACTACCACATTGATGAACAAGCCGAGATTAGCATAGAAATCAACCCCGAGTTTTCAAATTCTATAGAAACACTGAGTAGCTTAAAAAAAATTGGATTCAATCGTCTGTCAATTGGTATTCAATCATTAGATGACGATGCATTAAAAATGCTTGGAAGAATACACAATGCAGATACAGCTATAAGATGTATTAAAAACGCAAAAAAGATCTTCGATAATATTTCGGTGGATATTATTTATGCTATTCCCGGCCAGGATAAAAGCTCAGTAGAAAAAACATTAAAGCAAGTTTACGATCTAAAACCTCAGCATATTTCGGCCTATAACCTAACTGCGGAGGAAGGCACTCTCTACGCCACTATGCTCAAAAACGGCGAACTCACAGCTCAAAGTGAAAATGCTGAGCTAGAGCATTTTTATACCATTCATAATTTATTGAGAGAAAAAGGCTATCATCATTATGAAATTTCGAGCTACGCCTTGAATGATAGGGAAAGCAAACATAATTCCAGCTATTGGACAGATCAGGATTATTTAGGAATCGGACCCTCAGCGCATTCCAGGATAGGCCAACATCGCTATGCTTTTGATGCAGACTTAAAAGCCTTCATTAAGGATCCTAGCCATTTTCATAGCAAAGATGATATCACGGAGGCTGACACACTTATAACACGCCTACGACGCTCTAAAGGCTTATACAAGCACGATATATCACCCGGAGGTTGGGAAAAACTCTCAGCTTATCAGCAAAAACACAACGACTGGCTCATACACGATCATAATACGATAAAATGTACTCTGAAAGGCTGGTTGCTGCTGGATACCATATTGCTGGATTTGATGTAGATTAGAAACCAGAAATCAGAAACCAGGAATCAGGAATCAGAAACCAGGAATCTGGAATCTGGATTCATCTTCCTCATCGACATATTGTGCATCAAAGATATTTGCTATTGGGTCAATAGATTTGGATTTCTATTGGGTCAATAGATTTGCGTTTCTATTGGGTCAATAGATTTGCGTTTCTATTGGGTCAATAGATTTGTGTTTCCATTGGGTCAATAGATTTGGATTTCTATTGAGTCAATAGATTTATGTTTCTATTGAGTCAATAGATTTGTGTTTGGCTCAATAAATTTATATTTCTTCCGTATAATCAAATAGTGCCGCGGTATCACCGGTATGCCAAAATAAAATGCTTTCGTCTTTCCATTCGCCTTTTTGGATCTTGTCGATCAGGGCACCCATGGCACGACCTGTATAAACCGGTCCAATAAGCAGACCTTCGCTACGTGCTAAGGTTTTAATGGCTTTGCGTTCATTATCGCCGACTACAGCATAACCGTCACCCAAATAATCATATTCTATGTCAAAATCACCTGGTTTAAATTCTATATCCAGTCCTAAAAGTTTTGATGTCTTGTTTGCCAATTCTGAAAGCTCGGGAGGAAATGCATCTTTCCCGGTTTTAAGGCGGTCAATACTTATTGCCGTTATCTTGCCTTTATAGCCTGATATTCGTGCGCCTAGAGCCACTCCTGCCAAAGTTCCACCGCTGGATGAGGCAAGAACAATGCGATCACAATCAATATTCATGAGTTCAATTTGGCGGACAATTTCCGGCATGGCCATAACATAGCCAACACTTCCCAAGGCATTGGAGCCACCTACAGGAATAAGATAAGGATGTTGGCCTTGTTCTCTGAGTTCTTCGGCTAGTTCCTGCATTCTGCTGTCGCGATTTTCTCGCTTTACATAATGCACTTCAGCTCCAGATATCAAATCTAGAAATAGATTTCCATTTTTATGACGGGGTTCTTCACCTGAAAGAATTACATGGCATTCAAGCCCCAGTTTTGCCGCAGCAGCTACGGTTTGTATACAGTGGTTGGATTGTAATCCACCCGCTGTAATGACTGTATCACAATCGCGTTTTAAGGCTTCGGCCATAAGGTACTCTAGTTTTCGGGATTTATTTCCACCGGCTGCCAATCCGGTGAGATCATCGCGTTTGATATATAATTTTCCTGAATAATTGAGTGCCTTTGCCAAATTTGGCATGCCGTGCAAAGGTGTTGGCAACTGAGCCAGTGTGATCTTAGGTAAATATTTCATTTATTCCTCTCCAATTAGATCATATTTATAATCTTTGCCCTTTTCCTTGGCGGAAATACCTTCTTTCATCCAGCGTGGCATAGGTTTATCCATCAAATAATGGTCAAAGAATTGTTTCATTCGAATCGTCAGATCCATACGGTTGCCCCAATTACCTGCGGAAAGATTGTGGGAATCACCATTATAAACCAGCATCCATGCCGGTTTTTGTAAACGACGCATGGCTACCATCATTTCAATTCCCTGTGTCCATGGAACAGCGCCGTCCTCATCATTATGCATCATCAGGAGAGGGGTTTCAATACGATCGGCAAAAAACACCGGGGAATTTTCAATGTAAAGATCAAAACTATCCCAAAGTGTTCCGCCAATACGGCTTTGTCCGGTTTCATATTGCATCATGCGGCTTACACCGGAGCTCCAACGGATACCACCATAAGCTGAGGTCATATTAGAAACCGGTGCACCGGCCATGGCGGCTGCAAATCGATTTGTTTGAGTAATAAAATATACAGATTGATAACCACCCCAACTCTGTCCTTGGATCCCGATTTTCTCTTCATTGATATAAGAATAATTTTCGAGCAACATATCCACACCGCTCATCACACAATCCAGTCCGGATTTTCCGGGATGCCCATCTTTATAGACAATATCAGGAATAAACAAAATGTAACCATTGCTGGGATACATTGATTTATTTACAGTTGAAAAACTTGCTCTTGGTATAGAGTAGCTGTGTAAGGACTCTGAGTATTTTTCGTAATAATAGATGATCATCGGATGTTTTTTACTCGTATCCAGATCATCCGGGGTGTAAAGCATTCCCTGCAATTCCATGCCATCGGAGTTTTTCCATTCGACTAAGTCAACCGATGCCCAGCGGAATTGAGATTGCTGAGGATTGATAGCTGATACTTTAACAGTTTTTTCAAATTTTAAATCGGAGATATAAAGATCGGGATAGTCGCGATATGTTCCTTTTCGCCAAAAAATCACATCAGCGCAGGCAGCTTTTTTTAGTCTTGAATATTTATGATCACTATAGATCAGTTTTTCCGGCACGCCGCCTTCATACATATTGACAGTTGCGTAGCCGGATTTTTTTGTTTTATCGTTGAATACTTCCAAGATGACGGGAGCAATTGGAACATATTTTAAATCTGAGATCAACTTTTTATAACGGTAGATATCTTTATTCTTTCTGCCATCGCCTGCCGTTACATTCAAGGGATCCTTTTCACCCGAAAGATCAAATTTCCAGATATCATATTTATCATAGAGATATGCATAACGCGCACCAAGTCCCCAAGCGGCAAAACCATAAGGATTGGCAGGTGACGGTCGGTCGTTCGATTCATCATAGAAAGCAACAGCTAGGTCACGTGTCAAACAACGCTGAACGCGCGATTCCACATCCATAACATACCAGTTTGAATCGAGATGATCATACCAAAGCATATATTTTTGTCCAGGCGATAGTAGCGGTGAATAGCTTTGCTTTTCCATGATCAGCTCTTTTTCGCCGGTATTAACATCAATAAAATAATAATCATAGTAATCAAGCGATTCCCATGAAATCAACTGACGATAAGACAAATTGCTTTTACCAATAGTAATATCTTCATCCCCATTTCGGCTTATTCTCACACTAGGAAGATCTTCATCGGCCAGTTGAATAACTGTTTTACTGCCTATATTGACCATAGCCTGATAATTACGGTTCTTTTCTCGAGCGGCTTCCTTTTTCTGATGACTCTGCAGTAAAGGATCAGTCCATGACCAAAGATCAAATTCGGCTTTCTCTGTTTTAAGCAAGCTGTCTTCCGGTTCTTCTAGGGGCAAGGGTGCTGTTCCAAAAAATAATCGCTTACCATCTTTTGAAAAAGTTGCTGAACGACTAGAGCTAATGCCCCAACCTTCTTTAATGCCGGGAGCCTCTTCATTAAGGTAGCATTTGGCTTTTGACCGTCCCTTTTTCCAGTAGTAAAGATCATATATTTTTTCTTTTGTTGTATCATCTGAGAATAAAAATGCCAGTTGATCAGCTTTTTCATCAAAATTGAATGCTTTTGCCCTGCCATAGGTCTCAAGGATCACATTTACTTTGCCGGTTTTGGCATCTATAATTGAAAGTCGGACAGAATCTTTCTTCATTTTAGTTAAAGCCAAAACACGATCACCATTTTTGCTGACTTTATAGCTCGTAACATAATCAACTATGAGCGTGTCTTGACTAAGAGGATTCCACAACCAGAAAGGAGTTCCTTCTTCGCGGATTTTCTTTTTCTTGGCTTTTTTCTTTGAAATATCAACAACAGGGCTCTTAATCTTTGTTGTATCGGCCAGCATGAGGGAATCCGTGACACTGCTGTCTTTTACACTTGTCGTATCCTTGGCAGGTGGTAAAGGTTTTTCATGCAAAATACTTATCCAAGGTGATCCTTCTGCACTGATATTATATGATTTAACTCTGGGGATGGTTAGCAAGGTATCATCATCGAAAAGATAGATACACAGTGAATCCTTCGGCATCTTATCATGTTTAACTTTATCGATCTTTGCTTGTCTATTTGTTTCAAAGCGTGGAATTTTTTTAAAAATAATAAAACTATTTTCAGGTGAAAACAGGATACTCTTAGCACGTTCAAAATCCTGGGTCTTAGCTGTTTCTATCTCATAGAGAGTTAAACTTGGATCACCACGATTAACTACAGTCGTGTAATATACCCATTTCCCATTTCTAGATATAAGGGAATTACCCAAACGCTGCCAATCAGCATAGTCATCGGGTGTAATAGCTCTTTTTTCTTGCCTGACTTCAATATTTTGTTTTGCTTGAGGATCAATAATTTTAAGCGTTTCTGCACTTTTTTCTTTTTGTCCGCAAGATAAAAGAAGTAAGACAAGAAGGCTCATTGCCATATATTTTTTTAACATGAAAAACCTTTTTGATTAGTTATTGTCAGTTTTACTGAAATCATATTCGTTCAAATGTCAAATCGTTAAATATCCCAGCAAGTGATGCATAGTTCTCCGCTAATGTGGGCCGCAGCTCCTAGCTGCTTAGATTGCAGGTCACCTGCTGTGATCACTGTATCGCAATTCTGCTTTAACACTCCGGCCATAAGGCATTGGAGTTTCGGGATTTATTCCCACCGGCTGCTAAGCCGGTGAGATCATCGCGTTTTATGTATTATGTCCCTGAATATTCAAGGGATTTTGCCAAAGTAAATATGAAAGCAACAGCTGCGGAAAGCTGTACAAGGTCATGTTGGCTAAGTATTTTACTTAATCCTCTACTAGTTCATATTTAAGTTCTTTACCCTTTTCAAGAGCAGATATTCCTTCTTCCATCCAACGTGGCATTGCTTTATCCATGAGATAATGGTCAAAGAATTGTTTCATGCGAATCGTCAGATCCATACGGTTACCCCAATTACCTGTGGAAAGATTATGAGAATCGCCATTATAAACCAACATCCATGACGGTTTTTGTAAACGGCGCATGGCTACCATCATTTCAATTCCCTGTGTCCATGGAACAGCTCCGTCCTCATCATTGTGCATCATCAAAAGAGGTGTTTCTATCTTGTCAGCAAAAAAGACTGGGGAATTCTCGACATAGAGATCAAATGAATCCCAGATCGTTCCGCCCATACGACTTTGACCATCTTCGTACTGCATCATTCGACTCAATCCTGAGCCCCAACGAATAGCACCAAAAGCAGAAGTCATATTGCTGACCGGTGCACCGGCCATGGCTGCTGCGTAGCGGTCAGTCTGTGTAATAAAATAGGCTGTCTGATATCCGCCCCAGCTCTGTCCCTGAAGCCCGATCTTATCTTCATTAATAAAATCATATTTTTCAAGCAACATATCAACACCTGTTTCAACGCAATCTAAACCTGATCTGCCCGGATGACCCGTTTTATAAACAATATCAGGAATGAAGAGAATATAACCATTCGAAGGATACATGCTCTTATTTACAGTTGAATAAGAAGGTGATGGCATAAAATATTGATGAAAATAATGCGAATATTTTTCATAATAATAAATGATCATTGGATGTTTCTTGCTTTTATCAAGATCATCCGGGACATATAGCATACCTTGTAATTTTACTCCATCAGAATTTTCCCATTCTACTAATTCTACAGATGCCCAACGGAATTGAGACTGCTGCAAATTAAGTGAGGAGAGTTTTTCTTGATGATGAAATTTTAGATCGGATATATATAGATCAGGATAATCTCTGTATGTTCCCTTTCTCCAGATCACTGCTTCGGCATTCTTAGCTTTTTTAAGCTTACTATATTGAGCATCGCCATACACTAATTTTTCCGGTTCACCACCTTGATACATATTTACTGTGGCATAGCCCGAGGCTTTGGTCTTATCATTAAAAACACTTAATATAATCGGAGAAACCGGAACATAGTCCAGATCTGAATCCAACTTTTCATAACGATAGACCTCTTCATTCTTGCGACCGGCTCCATTCGTTACATTCAGTGCTTCTTTTTCATTGCTCAGATCGAATTTCCAGATATCATATTTATCGTATATGTAAGCATATCTGTCAGATAAACCCCAGGCTGCAAAACCATGTGGTCCAGGTTGCCAGGGATGATCATCATCTTCATCATAAAATGCAACATCAAGATCTTTAGTTAAACAGCGACTTTCAAGTGTTTCTGTATCCGTGACATACCAATGCAGATCTTCATGATCGTACCAGACCAAATACTTTCCTTCGGGCGATAATTGCGGTGAAAAACTTTTCTTTGTCAGCACAAGTTTATTTTTGCCTGTTTTTACATCAACCAAATAATAATCGTAATAATCTATTGATTCCCAAGAAATTAGCTGACGATATGGGAGATTACTTTCACCAAGAATAATATCTTCACTGCCTTCCCGACTGACTTTTACAACCGGAACTTCTTCGTTTGCCAGCTGAATGATCTTTTTACTACCAAGATTGGTATAAGCGATAAAATTGAGCTTCTTTGTGCGACTCAATTCTTTATTCTGCTGAGTTTGAAGCAAAGGATCTGTCCATGACCAGATGTCCAGTTTTGCTTTTTCATTTGAGAGCAAGGTATCCTTAGCCGCATCTTCAGGCAAAGGTGCCAGGCCAAAGAATAGTCGTTTACCATCTTCAGAAAATCGTGGAAGACGAATGGGAGAAAGACCTAAACCTTCTTTCAGGCCACGAGGTTTTCCATCCAGATATTTCCGGGCTTTATTCCGACCTTTTTTCCAGTAATAGATATCATATATCTTTTCTTTAGAACTATCAGCCGAAAAAAGAAAAGCCAACTGCTTTTCTTTTTTATCAAAAGAAAAGGCTTTTGCCGTTCCGTAAGTTTCGAGAATAGTTTTTACATTGCCGGATTCAGCATCAACAATAGAAATTCTGACTGAATCTGTTTTAAGTTTAGTTAAAGCAACAACGTGCTTGCCACTTTCGCTTATGCTATATGAGCTAACATATTCTACAATGGTAGTATCTTCATTTATCGGATCAAGAACCCAGAGAGGAGTTCCAATTTCCCGTACTTTCTTAAGCTTCTTCTTCTTTTTATCGTCCTTTTTTTCTTCTTTTTTAACTTTTCCCGTATCTACTAAAGTCGTATCGGCAAGCAATAAAGAATCTACTAAAGTTGAATCGCTGACACTGCTGGTATCTTTTGTACTCGTGGTATCCTTAGCCGGTGGCAAAGGTTTTTCATGTAAAATAGTCAGCCAATTTGTGCCTTCCTTGCTCATTTTATAATTTTTAATCCGAGGAATGGTCAAAAGCGTATCTTCTTCAAAAATATAAATACAAAGAGAATCTTTGGGCATTTTATCTTTTTTGACTTTATCTAATTGGGCTTTCCTCTTGGTCTCGAATTTTGGCCCTTTTTTATATACAAGAAAATCATTCCCGGGAGCAAATGCAGCTTGAGAAGCTCGCTCAAAATCGATCTTTCGACCACTTTCAATTTCGTGAAGTGATAATAAGAGATCACCCCGATTCGGCTGAGCAATATAACGCACCCATTTTCCATCGGAGGATATCACATAATCAGCTAAACGTTCCCATTCAGCATAATCATCCGGACTAAGAGCTCTTTTATCTTCTACTTCTTCCGGCTCTTGAGTTTCCGAAGCAACAATTTTGACTGTAGTATCAACTTTCACTTCCTCTTCTTTCTTAGTACAAGAAAAAAGAAAGATCAAAGCAGTAATCATTATCGCAAGTCTTTTCAACATAGAATTCCTTTACTGATTATCATTTATTAAAATAATGTTTTTTCAAAAAATCAAAGTCAAAGAATGTGCCGCTTTTGCAAGACAAAACACCACCACATTCACATTCACCACAGATGCCAATACCACACATATTATTTGTTTCCAAAGACGCATAACAATATTTAGGATCGCAACCCTTACTCTCAGCTAAATCCAATGCCTTTTCCATTAAAGCATCCGGACCAATAGTATAAATAGTACAATTATTCGTATCGGTATGCTCTAGTTTTTCAGCCAAAACATCAAGAACTCTCCCTGGCTTACCATCATCGGGGATTAGATCAAATTCCGCATAAGCTTTGATCATGTCCTGATAAGAAAATTCATTCTCATTGCTAAGACCATGATAAACATGAACGATCTTACCCGCAGAAGCCAGAGCTTCTACCAATTTAGGGACTAAAGCAAGTCCCGTCCCACCTGAAACAACAAAGGCAAAAGACATAAAATTTTCGGGAATAGATTTACCATAAGGACCACGGATGTAAAGCTTATCACCTTCTGCTTTTGTAAAAAATGCTTTTGTGAATTCACCTTTATTCGTACCGGGTTCAGTATCACGTAATCTAACAAGTAATCTCAAAGGTGATGAGCTAACGATCCCAAAGGGTTTTTCTCCCACTCCGGGGATCCAGACAAAAACATACTGTGAGGCACTGAACAAAATGGCATCACCCTCAAGCTCGAGATCCCACATGGTCTCACTCAATTTATTAATCTTTGAAATAGTGTATTCTTTATATTTCGCTAAAGACCTGACAGATAAATAATTAGCTGCAGAATCGGTCATATTCTCGGCATCAAATGCTAAAGCTTTAAAATACTCATTAAATTTATTGTCCGGGATGCGCGCCACAACAGACCCCACACCCACAACATTTGCGCCGGCTTCCCGTAAAGCGCGGACATGAGAACCATGACTCACCCCACCCATTCCAAGAATTGGCACTTCGGGGCCAAGAGCTTCACGAATTTCTTTTATCTTTTGAAGAGCTATATCAAATATGTGCTCTCCGCTTTTTCCACCTTTATGCCCCATGGGATTATATAGAACAGCTTGACCTGAAACAGGCTCTTTATACTCAATGGGATCTGCAGTGTTTATGGCTGCAATTCCATCAGCTCCTGCTTCTACAGCGACTTTTGCCAGTTCACCTATATTATTTACATTTGGAGTCAATTTTGGAAATAAAGCACGTTTCGTATGAGGACGGATAGCGAGCATGTATTTTTTAATCAGTTCCGGCGAAACACCTATCGAAGCTCCATAGCCCGGCTCTGCATGAGGACAAGAAAAATTCAGCTCGAACATATCGGCAATATCTTCAAACTTTCTGACCAACTTAATAAAATCTTCGGGTGAATTTCCGGCAATTGATATATTTAATATAGATCTTAGATCTTTTTCATCACGGAGTTTTTTTAGCTCTTGGTAAGCTATTTCCATACCGGGATTTTTCAATCCAACAGCATTTACATAAGAGCCTACTTCAACTTCTGCAATAATGGGCTCACGATTCCCGGGCGTAGCTTCCACTTGAAAACTTTTAGTAGTGATTATGTCAATATTCTTTACTTCTTCATCAACTCGCCTGATCAAATTAGGCTTGGTCGTCCATACTCCCGATACAGTGGCAAATTTCAAATCTCCGCTCAGAAAAATCTTTGTGATCTCTTTTGCTGTTTTCATGCTACCCTTTTGACTTATTTACAGCAATTAAGATAGTAAATTTTCACTCTAAATGATATAAAAAACACGTCACTTTTATTAAGAGAAGCATTTTCATATAAAAGATAGTTCTTTTTTTAATTTTTAATTAATAAGGAGACATCGTATATTGCTTTTGTTGCTCAAGAAATATTATTACAGGAGATCTTTATGAAACTTATTGGCAATATTCTTTGGTGGATCTTTGGTGGTTTTGTGACAGCTATGGAATATTTCCTTGCATCGCTTGCTCTTATGGTCACCATTGTTGGCATACCTTTTGGCATACAAACATTTAAGATTGGTGTTATGACTCTTTTCCCTTTTAATTCTACCATTAAAGATAAAAGCAACAAAAACAATATACTTTCAATTATTATGAATATCATCTGGTTCTGTATTGGCGGGGTTTGGATAGCCTTAACTCATGTTGTTTTTGCCGCCCTCCTTACTATTACAATTATTGGTATCCCTTTTGCTAAACAACATATTAAATTAGCTCGCATAGCTTTTTTCCCCTTTGGCAAAGAGATTGTGACTAAATATTAATCATTATTTTAAAAGAATGATCCGGAATGTATAAAAGGACTCAGCAGAGTCCTTTTTTTGCTTATACATTTAATAGCCATGGATTAATACTCCAGGCTATTAGTTATTAGAACCACATTATATTTTACAATTAGTTATCAATTTTTCCAGTGCGTCTATAGAAACTTCACACCAATTGTCAGGTATATGAGCCGATTTTTTCCATGGATGAGTAATTCCGCTGGATGAATTTATGCGAGCAAGTTTAAGATCGTAATTGCATTCTTGTAGAGCGGACATAACCTCAGTCGCTGAACCGCCCTGAGATCCTACACCCGGTATTAATAGAGGAACTTCGGCATGGGCATAATGCTTAGCCAGATCTTTTAATTCATTTAGGTTTGTAGCGCCAACAACTGCTCCGGTCCCCGGATAATCCTTAGACCATTCAACAATTTTTTGTCCTACAGCCTGATATAAGCTTTGCTTATTTTCTAAAATAAGATTTTGAAAATCCTTGCCGCCTTTGTTAGATGTTCGGTTCAGAATATACGTCCCTTGTCCCTCCTTTGCATACTCAAGAAAAGGTATGACGGAATCTGACCCCATATAAGGTGAAATAGTAACGGCATCTGCTGCCCAATGAATAAATCCTTCATTGGCATAGTTGGCGGAAGAACTTGCAATATCTCCTCGTTTATAATCCATAATTATCGGAATATCCGGAAAATATTGACGACATAGTTTAATTGTCTCTGCCAAGGCTTTCGACCCACTAAAATCTCCATCTAAGGGATTATCATGAATCAAATAATAACCTTGATTAGGTTTAAAGGCAGCGGGTTTTAAATGACGATTCCTCATTTCTTGAAATAAAGATTCAAAAAAAGTCGGAATGATCTTTTCTACACTAGGTGCTAAACCCTCTGGGATAAAATCCATCACGGGATCCAGTCCTATACAAACAATATTGGCAGTTTTTTCAGCTGTTTTTCTTAAGCTATCCAAATAAGTCATAAATAATCCTTAATTAAAACGTTCACCCCAGGTAAAGGGAGATCTTTGCCATTCTCGTAACAGTTCTATTTGATCTGCGTTAAAATAAGCTTCCTCCTCGACCACCTCAATGAGAGTATCCAAAGTAATAAGTGAAAAATACTTAGCTTGAACCCCGTCAAAGGCCTCCTGAGCTTTGCTAAAACCATAACTAAAGATCGATAAACAGGTATCGACTTTTGCTCCGGCTGCTCTTACAACTTCTAAGGATTCTACCGAGCTTCCACCTGTAGAAATCAGATCTTCTACCATGATTACATGTTTATCTTTGATCATGTCAATATGAGGAACACCTTCAATTTTATTTAACAAACCATGACCTTTTTGCCATTTGCGAGGATAAATAAATGGTTTTTTAATGATATCTGCCAACAATACACCATGTGGAATACCGGCAGTAGGTGTCCCGGCTATCATGTCACAGTCAAAGGATTTTTCCTTGATCAATTCAGCAAAACCTTCAGCAATCAAACGGCGATATTCCGGATAAAAGAGGAATAATCTGTTATCGTTGTATATGGGCATTTTGTATCCCGATGCCCAGGTAAAAGGATTATCGGGTTGAAGTTTAACAGCCTTGATCTTTAAGGCAGCTTTGGCGATCTTTCTTGCAATGATTTCCATGTGTCTCCTATGTGTTAAATGTCCCAGATGTCTTTATAATTATGATCTTTATCACAATATTTACAAACAAAGGTATTGTTTTCAGTTTTGTAAAAGAAGGGTGTAGCATTTTCATGGTGAGATGGGTGGGAAATACAATCCGGATTTTTACAGGATATCTCGTCAAAATCATAGATCTTGGGTGGAAAATGTATCCTGATCTTTTTAAGGACTCTATGATCTTTAATGATATTTAATGTTGCTTCGGGAGCAATTGCAGAGAGTTTTTTCATTTTTACCAGATTGAATTGCTCAATATTTGGCAGAGACAAAACTCCTTTATATTGTCCATCTTTATGAGATTTATAGACTCCGTGTGAGGAAATAACATTTAGCTCAAGAATTTTACGGGTTTTATATATGTGTTCCCATATTGTAGCTATATCCTCACCCTTACCAACATGGTCGATCACAATACCATTTTCAACAGGCTTTGTCCCGATTTTAAATTCTTTGACTACGGAATTAAAGCTTTTTACTTCTTCAATATATCTGGGACCCTTCTTTTTAGGATGCGGACATTCTCCTTCAAAGTCTTCCCCTAATCGTCCACCCAACATACCCACAAGAACAGCTCGGGTATAATAGCCGTTCATGGCTTGAAGGTCCCAACCGTTCAGGGGAGTTTTATCAAGAAAAAATGGAATAGTCGGAAATTCTCGATTTCTTGGAAGAGGATGATAGAATTTTGTTCCTTCATCCATAAGATCTATCCATTCCTTACGAAACGTCACAGCTTTGGTCAAACGATCTGAATGGTTTTTGACATCTTCACCCATTCGTTCGAGTTGCAAACGGGTAAAATACCAGATATTGGCACGCTTATCATCTTTCATATAGTCATCAATGGAAGCAAATTCCCTGATCTTAAAACCATTTGCCAACATTTTCTTTTTATAAAACTCCGGCATTCCTAATTCTTCTGGAGCGACCAGGTCAACCTCAACATTATTATATATGCTTAATCCATCTGCTTTTGAATGTACTGTGCGACCATGAAAAAGGTCGCCGACAAGAGCAATATGTATGTGATCACGATTAAAATTATTTTGCTCTAAAAATGTGTACTCGTCGAGAATTTCCTGCGTGGGGTGTTCGTGTTTACCATCACCGCCATTGATAAATGAGGGTTTGTGTAAGTTCATTCTCTCTGCAAAAAGTCCCAGATCATAATCAAGCCAGCGTGTGAGGCCTTCCAGTTTTGAACGAATGATAAAAATTGAATAAGGGCTGTAAGTTGTTAACATCCTAAATGTATCAGCATAACTCTCTTTTTTATTGAAAGAAGAAGTTGTTGAGTCGAAATTATTGGTTTTAACATTGTGAAATTTTACAGCATTTAGAAATGATTCTTTTGTACGGGTGCTGGGCTCAATAAAGACCAGATAAGCACCTACATTCTTTGAATTAATGCGAAATGGATCAAGATCGGCATGACTTGCTTCGCTATCCTTTAACTCTTTAGTTTTGTTATAAAGATACCACTGTTCATCTTTGGACAGATCGTTGATCACCGAAAGAGATCGTCCCATAAATTTTCCATTCAATGATAAATCTTGATACTCTCTCATTTGCCCGGGCCTCCCCTGTTTTGTCTGTATTCCATGCTGTTGATTTTTAGCAAATATACACATTGAAAGTTTATTTGGAAAGTAAAATTGACAGGAATTCTTTTTTGACAGGATAACTGGATAGTTAGGATTGCCTTTTGACAGGATATAAAAGATTGCTAATACTTAGATTGGAAAGTAAAATTGAAAAGATTTCTTTTTTGACAGGATAACTGGATAGTTAGGATTGCTTTTTAGACAGGATATAAAAGATTGCTAATACTTAGACATGATTACAAGATATACAAGATTTCAACTATTCAGCTCCCTTTTGTAGCTCCAATTCTTTGGAGCGAAATAGGGACAAAACAGACCTGCCAGCTTGCTTCGGCGTTGGAGAGATGCTGGCTGGTCGAAAATACCAAAACTCAGCAAAAAATGTCATCTCAGCTCCCGATATGCATTGGGAATGGCTGAAACTACAAACGAAATATTATTTTAATCTTCTTCAATGTATCTAAAAACTTTTATCCCCAAGCTTGTAGCATACCAAATATCACCATTGTTATCTACATTGATATCACTACAAAATGGTATGGCTTCTTCGTTATCAAGAAATGTCCATTTCCCATCATTATAGACGGCTAAATTTGGCAGAAATCCGGATACCCAAAGATTATCATTCACGTCAATATAGAGTGATGAAATGAATTCAGAGCCAGAAATCGAAGTTGCCTTATTTTCCTTGTCAAAAACAAATAAGGCCGCTTGATTGTGTTTAGCTATACTAGAATAAGAAAAATCATCATTGAACCATAAATTATTTTCACTGTCAAATTCAATATCTGTAATATTATAGGGAGAATAACCAACATCACTTGTATCGAAAGATGTCCATTTTGAGCCATTATATTTTAGGAACACCAAATCTCCATGATAGTCATTAAATGAAAACCACGCATTATTCATTTTATCAATCGCAATATCTGTAACTGAGTATATTGTGCCACTATTTAATTGGGATGGCTCATGAACAGTAAAATCATTACCATCAAAAGATATCAATTTAATATTGGGACAATTGATATAAGGATTAGTAGCCACACACCAAATATTATCATTTTCATCTATGACTAATGATTGATTATAAGCAAGAACAATCAGTTGGCCTTCATTTATTGTATCCCATTTTGTAAAGACATGTCCATTATAGCGAACTAAGCCCTCATTCAGCATCCATAAATTCCCATCGCTATCAACGTCCATATCCCAAATATTCGCCAAATCCACTAAACATGAATTTGTATGATCAAAGATCTCTGTACTTCCATCTGGATTGATCTTTACAAGTCCGTATTGATCACGTATGATTCCTGCCCATGTCGTGCCATCATCTTCAAATGCTAAAGAAACGACAAATTGATCAACAAGAATTGTATTGACTAATTGAATACTTCCACCAGATATAAAAAGATTACACGAAATAATCAAAAGGACAATCAAACATAAACTTAGCTTTTTCATATCATTACCGTGATTTTTATTCTATATATTTTAAAACATTACAAGATAGAAAAAAAACAAAAACCAAGCGTTTTTCTGTATTTATCAATATTTTCCTTTTGCACGATTTCTCCTGCAACTCGCTCGATCTGTCATAAATTTATCGTTCGTCCTTCATCATTCATAGTACTTCAATGTTACTCTGGGACTACACCAAGGTCGAGATGAGAAACACCCCAGCTCTCTTAGCATCCTATCTTCTATGATTTTTCCTTTGTATCATGAGTTCAAGCATGTAAATTTCAACCTGAATTAGAAAGGATAAAGATGAATCACGAAAATGTAAAAAAACTTGTACACCAACTTCTTATAGAAATAGGCGAAGATCCGACTCGCGAAGGTTTAATTAAGACCCCTAAACGCGTTGCAAGAGCTTGGGATTATATTACCCAGGGATATACTCAAGATATTAAGGATGTTGTAAATGGAGCTATTTTTCATGAACATGCCGAGGGAATGGTCATAGTAAGAGATATTGAATTTTACAGCATGTGTGAACATCATCTTTTACCTTTTTTCGGTGTAGCTCATATTGGATACATACCCGATAAAAAACTTCTGGGACTTTCAAAACTTCCTCGGGTTGTAGATGTTTTTGCTCGTCGCTTACAATTACAAGAACGTCTGACTCAACAGGTCGCTGATACACTATTTGAATTATTAGAACCAAGAGGCTTGGGTGTTGTCATTGAAGCGCGTCACATGTGCATGCAAATGCGTGGAGTTGAAAAAGCGAGATCACTCACGACCACATCTGCTGTTCTTGGTGAATTTCGTGATGAAGCTGAAACAAGAGCTGAATTTTTGAACATGATTTCAAAAACAGTGTAATCTGTTATCTGGTATCTGAAATCTGGAATCTGAATCTTTTACTTTTGCCTTATTTACGCCATTTCTCTATCAAAGTTAAATCGTGATACAGTTTTTTCTCCCGGACGGGCATGGCTTAAATCGCTAAAGGTTGAGACCTTGGGAATTTCGTCAAGCGGTAGTTCAAAAACAGCTGAGGGATAAAGTGAAGTCAGTGGATAAGCTTTTTCAATAAAAAATTCTGCTCCACGAGCATCAGTGATATCTCCACTAACAGGAATAATTGCGCGTGTTTGCAAGATCGGTAATCTGCCATAACGATAGATCTCTACATGATCAGGCATCAGCTCAGATAAGCTGTCGAGTATCTCTTTTTCCAACTCTACCCACAATTGGACACGGGTAGATCCCAGTTTTTTTAGTTCCTGGATCGCCAAATGGTTACAAACCGGCAAAGGCAATCCGGTATTGATCTCTATATCATCATAATATTTTAGTAATTCAAAATGGAATAGTGATGTTGCCCTAAAATGGCGAATGCCGGCATCATAGTAGTTTTGAATAGTTAAATTAAGTTCCGGAAGTTCTTTTTCGGGACAAAATAAAGGTAGAATATACTCCTCGCCTTTTTTTACCTTTTCTGTTCTTGCAACCCGCGTCACTTCCATTGAATAAGGAAGATCGTTTGCTTCTAAAGCTTGAGTATGTAGTAGATCATTATTTTGCTTAGCTTTTTCAGGAAAAACAAAAACCGGTTTTTCATTAGGACTATAGTTTTCTTTGAGCCACTCCATAAAGGATTGTCTTATTTTACGGATATCGCGTTGCAACATAAAATATTCCCCGTCTAATTTCACGGAGACATTTTTAATCCCTATTTCATCGATAGATGATTTTTTAAATTCATTAATAAATGTTGCTTCCTCCACAGCAAGTTTTTTCGCCTTGGGCAGATCAAGCTTAAAAGTCCAGTTTTTCATGTGTGGATGATCGCAAATTTTTACATTGATCAATTTAGCATTAAGATTAATTGATAGAATCAAATTGCTTTCAATAATAGGTAGCTGCTCTATTAACTTGCCATATTCTTTTGCTGATACACCTATTTTATAAACCAAGCCATCTTTGGGAATTTCTTTGTCACAATGAATAAATCCTCTGTCTCTATTACCCAACCGTGTGACCGCTTTTCCATTCTTCGATATCTTTGTCACAGTCATTGCAGGACCTTCAAGTCCGCTCTTGCCCTGTATTCTGATCTTATCGCCAAACTTTAAGCTCTGAGAAGTTTCCATCTCAAAACCATTGTTTTTGCAACTTAAAACTTTCCCGATCTGCTTACCGGAAACACCTAAGCGCTCAGATTCAATCACTTGATCAAATTTTTCTTTATCATAAAAACCCCCCGACCATTTTCGCCCCAGAGATCCCGATAATACAGCTTTGGCTTCGGGTAATAATTGCTCAATTTCATCTTCTTGAGCATCAAGCATCATTCTATATGCTCTAACGGTGGATGCCACATAATCCGATTTACGTAAACGGCCTTCGATCTTAAGTGATGCAATCCCGGCAGCCTTCAGTCTGGGAATATCTTCTAAGGTATAAAGGTCCTGAGTGGAAAAGAAAAAACCGTTCCCTTCTTTAGAAAAATAGCGGCGACGGCAGGGTTGCTTACATTTTCCACGATTTCCACTGTGTCCGCCCATCCAAGAAGAAAACAAACATACACCGGAAAGTGAACAACAAAGTGCGCCGTGAATAAATACTTCCAGCTCAAGATCTGAATTTTTCTTGATCTCAGCAATTTCTTCCATGGTAACCTGGCGTTCTAAGATAACTCGTTCTATTCCCAGTTCTTTAGCAAGATTAACTCCTGCAGAATTATGTATTCCCATTTGCGTGGAAGCATGGATAGGGATGTGCGGAAAATACTCTCTTAGCATTTTTACTACACCAATATCCTGAGTAATAATGGCATCGGGAAGTAAACGACTTGCCTGATACAATGAATCCAGAGCTTCTTGAAGTTCGTTTTCTTTGATAAGAGTATTAAAAGTAAGATAAACTTTTTTGCCATTTTTATTGGCATAAGACATGAGCTTTGCAAATTGAAAGTCTTTGAAGTTTTCAGTTCTTTCACGAGCATTAAACTTAGAAAGACCGGCATAAACAGCATCAGCTCCATTCTCAAAAGCTGTGATCGCTGCTTCTAAATTCCCCGCAGGGGCTAATAATTCTGGTATATTTTTCATCTTTAAATGTAACAACTGGAACTTATAGAGCAAAGAACAAAAATCATCCTTGAAATTAAGTATCTATAAAAAAAATAGCAACATCTAAGCTTCTAAACAACTCTTGCCACTGCCTTCCGGCTTCTCGCTTCCGGTTTTTAGCTTCCGACTTCCGGCTTCTGCCTTCCAACTTCTCTATTTACCGCTTTCTCTAATTGTTTTAAGGCTTTTTTTAAGATTTTGCGACTGGTTCCAATATTCATGCGCATATAGCCCACACCATTTTCACCAAACATTGCACCATCATTCAAACCAAGTCCGGCTTTATCGATAAAAAACTCTTTTAATTCTTCCTGGTCCAGTCCAAGATCACGACAATCAAGCCAAAGCAAAAAAGTACTTTCGGGTTTATGGATCTTAATATCGGGTATATTTTCACGAACATAATCGACCACAAAATCTATATTACTTTCAAGAAATTTTTTGTTCTTTTCGTACCACTTGCTACTTTTTTTATAAGCAGCGATCAAGGCAGTATCACCAAGAATATTTCCTCCGCAAATATGTAGTGATTCCGTTATATAGCGAAATTTTTTGCGGAGTTTCTCATTCTTGATAATAATTGCAGAAGTAGCAAAACCTGCGATATTAAATGTTTTACTAGGTGCCATGCAAGTTACGGTGACTTGTGAAAGTTCTTCAGATATACTGGCAATGGGTATATGTTTATTTGGCGCAAAAACATAATCAGCATGAATTTCATCCGAAATAATTATAATGTTGTTTTTTAAACAGATCTCCCCCAGCTCTTTTAACTCGTCGCGTTTAAAAACCCTACCCACAGGATTATGCGGATTACATAAAATAATCATTTTTGTTTTTTTACTGATCTTTTTTTTGAGATCATCAAAATCCATGGTATAATAGCCATCGACTTCTTTTAAGGGGTTTTTGAGTAAAACCCTTTCATGATTTTCTACTGCCGGAAAAAAAGGAAAATAAACCGGGGTCTGAACTATAACCTCATCTCCTTTATTGGTCAGACTCATTACTGCTATATTAATTGCAGGAACAATACCGGGCGAGCAAGTGATCCATTCTTTATCGACTTCCCAGCCAAAATGATCTTTGATCCAGGATATAATACTTCCATAAAAACAGTCATTATGTAAGGAATAACCGTAAATAGGGTGATTGATCCTTTTGTGCAAAGCTCTGATAATCGGACGCGGTGCCGCAATATCCATATCTGCTATCCATAGCGGAATAAGGTCTTTTCTTCCAAAAACTGCCTCAAGTTTATCATATTTAACACAATCCGTATTATAACGGTTAAACGATCTTTTAAACATAGCCTACCTTTTTAACCAAAATTTAGGCTAAATATACTTAAAAAAAGCCAATGAATAAACCCTTTTTTCAAATTGCTTTTCACTTTTATTTGGATTTTTGTTTTAATAGATTCATTCATGATGAAAAAACATATAGAACAACTCAAGAAAAAACATATCTGCGTTATCGGTGATCTGATGCTTGATGTGTTTGCCAAAGGTAGAATTGACCGCCGATCACCTGAAGCACCTGTAGATATATTGGACATACACAATACTGAAGAACGCCCGGGCGGCGCGCTGAATGTTTGCATGAACTTACAATCACTGGGTGTGAACACAGAGATCATTGGTGTTGTTGGTGATGACTTTACTGCCTTTAGCTTAGAATATCTTTGCGACCAACATAATATAAAACGCGAAGGTCTGTTTCGTGATAGAGAAAGGATCACAAGCAAAAAAACTCGTTTTTTCAATGGCGGTAAACAAGTATTACGAGTAGATCAGGAACTTCGCAGCGATATAAGTAAGGATATGCAAAATGCCTTGCTTAAAGAGATCCATCGTGCCATAAAGATCTCGGATATTATCATATTGCAGGATTATAACAAAGGTGTACTCACAAAATCATTGATCACCGAAATTATGCATCTGGCAAAAAAAGCCGATGTTCCTGTGTTTGTAGATCCCAAGGTTGAAAATATCGAAGCTTACAAAGCGGCAACTCTCATAAAACCTAATCGTTACGAAGCAGAGGCTCAACTGAATTATGAGATAAAAGAAATTGACATGGCTAAGAAAGCAGCAAAAGATCTGCTGGAAAAACTGGCTTGTGATAATGTTCTTTTAACCCTGGGTAATGAAGGAATGATCCTTTGCAATAAAGATAAACTCATTCATGTCCATGCAAAAGAGCTTAGTGTTTCTGATATTACAGGAGCCGGTGATACGGTTATTTCAGTAGTAGCAGCATTATATTCAACAGGTTTACCTTTAGAAACCTGCGTACATTATGCCAATCAGGCAGCCGGGGAAACCTGCAAAGAACAAGGCGTTGTCCCCGCAACACTCAAAATGCTCTATTGATCAAAACAACAATATTGAAACTAGCTAAAAAAAGTATTGCAGTTTGAGTATCTTTTCCATTATATTTACGGGCTTTATATGGTGGATGTAGCTCAGCAGGTAGAGCGCTTGGTTGTGGCCCAAGTGGTCGTGGGTTCAAGTCCCATCATTCACCCTTAGGGATTCAAGTCCCACTTTGATATTTGTCACATTATAATTCGGGGCGTGGCGCAGTCCGGTTAGCGCGCCTGCTTTGGGAGCAGGAAGTCGGAAGTTCAAATCTTCTCGCCCCGACAATTGACATGGGTAAACTTAGCAGTAAGTCGGAAGTTCCTCCAAAGGAGTCCCGCTGGGAAAATCTTCTCGCCCCGACAATTGACATGGGTAAACTTAGCAGTAAGTCGGAAGTTCCTCCAAAGGAGTCCCGCTGGGAAAATCTTCTCGCCCCGACA
>CAZNFT010000002.1:18467-39470 GCA_964572745.1 uncultured bacterium | reverse complement strand
TAAGTCGGAAGTTCCTCCAAAGGAGTCCCGCTGGGAAAATCTTCTCGCCCCGACATTGAAATAAGATCCAGGATATAATAAGAAGAAATGAAATTGTGAATATAATTTCATTCTTTCTTTTACGGAGATTATTCTTCTCTCTTCTTGAGAATGCCCCGATAGCTCAATTGGATAGAGCAACGCTCTTCTAAAGCGTAGGTTACAGGTTCGATTCCTGTTCGGGGTACAAAGAGAGTGATGAATTGCGAGTTACGAGTGGGAGATACCCACTTTTTTATATGGGTTCAATTTTTATCCTTCAAAGAGCTGACATATAAAAACGCTTCGGAGTTCTGAAATAACTAGCCTAAGCAGCAAAAAAACAGGTAGAAAATAAAATTAGGACATGGATATATATTGTGTTCAAGGCTTATTTTTTATTCCAAGAATCTTTTATATAAAACAATAATATTTGATTATCAAAATAATTATTGGGAATTATTAAAGATATGCTAACAATTCCGGACGGCTAAGATCAATATCCGTAAAAGGGATCAGTCACAATATGTGATCTTGTAATTGAACGAGAAGCTATTTTTTTTCTTGTACTTTTTATCATATCGGGCATACCCGAAATGTAATAATATGCTGAATCACCATAGCGCATCATGGCTTTATTTAGTAAATGTGCACTCTCTTCTTTAGAATAAATAAAATGTGCGGTGATCCTTTTATCTTTTTCGACTATTTTTAAAATATCGTCTTTATATAAATGTTCATTCCTTGCAGAATATATCAGCACAATAAAACGATTGTTTTCTTTTTCAATTTCTTTTAATAAAGCTCGAATAGGTGCTATCCCTACTCCTGCGGCGATCAAAACTAAGGGCGAATTTTCATCTTGTAGTGTAAACCAGCCAAAAGGACCTCTTAAACGGATCTTGTCACCTACTTCCATTTCTTTCATCATAAGCTTAAATGATGATGGATTTGGGCTGATACGCGTTGTTATCTTTAATATATTTTCCTCAGGAATAGAGGCGATAGAAAATCCTCGAAATGATTTACCTTTTATTTTTTTATCAGGAAAGGTGAAAAGTCCATGCTCACCGGCTCGCCAATCTTGCACAGTTTCTGAAGAAAAATTAAACTCCACATAATCTTCGCCATATTCACGCTTTTCAAGAAGCTTAATATCTTGTTTCTGAAACAATCCTTTAAAATCACTTAATTTCATTTTCGTCCTCTTAATGTAATGAATTTTATATCCCACTAAAGATAAAAAGTTCTGATATTCTCAATTTTATGCAAATCATTATTGTCTAGGAATCAAAATTTGTTCCTAAAGCACTATTCTTTTCAAATCCATTGATAGAAGCAAATATCTTATTAATAAACTCTTATAAACAGCGATATTTGCATCGAAGAGAGAAGTTTTCTCTCTCAAATCAGATCTACCAGCCTATGCAAGGGGCTCTGATACTAGTTTTCTTTTATCTTAATAAACTGTTTAAAAACACCCATATAAACCACATCACTTTCTACAATATCAATATGGTATATTGAAAACAATAAATAATCTTTTCTGACTGTTACAGATTTCAATACAGGTGAAACAAATAAGTTTTGAATAGCAGCTCCAAAGGCGCTTTCTGAATTTTTTACTGCCTGATTTTGAGCCCAATCAAAAAAATCGTCTTTTGTTGAATTCAGGTTATACTCAGAACTTAATTTTGAGAAAAGCATTGTTGTTCTCATACGATTATGATAATTATCATACATGTTTTCACGCAAATTCCCCTCATGAAAATACCCACAAGCCTTTATTTCGTTGGCCGATCTCTCATTCAACACATCGCAGTGGATCTCAATACGGTTTAAGCCTAGATTTTTAAAACATTCTTGACCTAATGGTAATTTTAGGGGGCTAAAACAATTTATGGCCAAGTAGTACCTTTATATGGTATCGTTTCAGCTTATCATATTGATACTATTTCCAAGATATAATCGTCAATCTAGTTCAGACAGTGTTGCTGATATAAATTGATCTAATCCTGTCATCTTTGTGTATTCCAAGTTCCTGATTCCCGGTTCCTATTCCCTGATCTCTGGTCCTTAGCCCCTGGTCACTGGTTTCTGGTCACTGGTTTCTGATTCCTAGTCTCTGGTCCCTGGTTTACTCCAGCAAGGAAGCATCACCGGCATTATAAACCAAAATAATTTCACCGGGCAAAGTCATGAGCCTCTTAAGTTCTGTCATTTGTTCCATGGCTTTAGTTTCTTCACTTTCGGGTACAAACCCGGCAAAGAGAATAGCTGAAGTTCCCATATTATCACGAATAGCTTCAAAAGGATCATCGCAAGGCAAAACAAGCACTTCGGCTTCAATTCTTGAAAGAGTCAGCATCTGATTAATTTCATTTTTAAGATTCATAATATCTGCTTTGGGTGCTACCGTGCGAATAATACGCAAGGATTTATGATGCCATTGGCGATCTTGCTTCAAAAGAAAACCCATTAACAATGATAAAGGACCATTTGTAGCATCGTTCCACCAGATATTGATGTTCCCGGAAGGAATAGTCCAGTCATTTTTTTGCTCGGATCTAACAACTAAAACTGAACAGTGCATATGCTTAGCCAAATCAAGAAAGTTAGAAAAAATTCCACGATTATCAGGATCTTTGGTCCAACCCAACAAAAGGGTATTTGGTTTTAAACCTCCTATTCCATGAACCTGTAATAAAGATTTTAAGCCCGAAACAAGGGTATCATCTACGACCACAACAGGAAATGCCGGTATTTTTTCATCATGAATAAATTTTCGCATAAGTTTTTCAGCTTCTTGACGTCGGACATAGCGATCTTCAAGTTCACCGGTCATTATCTGGGCCAGAGAAACTATACCACGATTAGCTGACAACAAACGGGCATAATGGACTAAGTTCAAGCGATTCCAGGCACCGCCACTCAAAGCTAAAATGGAGGGACGCCAATTTTTAGGGTGATATTTTTCTTTTTCAAGCTTCAGTAAAGCTTTTCGAGCGCGTTTAAAAGCCAGACCCGATGTCATATCTCCCCAAGATACCAAGATCTGCCTACGCAGGATATAGAAGTACATTGCAGCTACCAAAACAATAGCGATAAGAGCAAATAAGGGCGAAATTAAGATCATCACAGAAAAACAAGCTATTGCCCCAATAAGAGGGATGGACCAATGCCAAACTTTAAAGACAGGACGAAAACTGGGGTTAGCAGACATTATTTCAAAGAAACAAGCCAGATTCACAGTACCATAAGTAATTAAAAAGAACATCGTAATAATGGGGGCAATGGCATTAAGATCGCCGGCAAAAATACTTATAGTGGAAATAGCAAATGTTAAAATGATGGCACGGCGTGGTTCATTCGAAGGACCACTTCCCTTACCCATAAAGCCCAATGACTTAATAATATCATCTTTAGCAAAGGCCTGCAATATTCTTGGCGCACCCATCATTGAACCCAAAGCTGAAGATATGGTCGCAGCAAACACACCTGCAAAAATCATAGGCCCCCACCAGGCAGTGTCCATCATCACAAAATTATCGCTCAGTAGCATTTCGCGAGTATTACTTGCAGCAAGTAAATAAGCAACAGCAACATAGATTACAAAAGTAAAAGCAATTGCAGAAAGTGTACCAAGAGGAATGGCTTTGCGGGGTTCTTTAAGGTCACCTGACATATTAACGCCTGCCATAATACCGGTAGCAGCAGGAAAGAACAAGGCAAAAACTGTAAAGAAATTAAACTTATCTGTCCACTGTGGCTGTAAATTCATTTGCAGGTTCACTGGTGAGGATTTCTGCAAAGCACCAATAATAAATGAAACAATTGACAGTAAGAGGATAGCAAGGATACCATATTGAACCTTAATTGTCCAATTTGCTCCAACATACACTAAAACAAATACAATAATATTAGTCACAAGGGCAACAGTCTGAAATGACCAACTAATTCCCGGAAAAGCCGAAAAAAGGGCCTCAGTAAAACCCATAACATATAAGGTAACAGCAAGGGCTTGCGCAATATAGAAGAAGATAGCGATCACGCCTCCGAATTCTACTCCCAAAGAACGTGAAATCATAAAATAAGCACCGCCGCCCTTTACCTGCATATTCGTAGAGATTGAGGATAAAGAAAGTCCTGTGATCAAGGAAATTATTTTTGCTGCAAACAAAATAGTCAATGCGCCCCATAATCCACCATAGGCAACAACATTGGCATAACGCAAAAACATGATTACGCCCACAATGGTCAATACCGATGGAGTAAACACTCCTCCAAAAGCCCCGAACTTGTGCGCACTATTATTTGAATTTCTTTTTTTACTATGTGACATATTTTTTTTCTCGATTATACTATGTAAGGATAAAATCGTTCTCGAATTCTTATAATATCATAATAAATATGATAATGGAGAAAGGTTTTTTTAATTATTTTATCACCTTGTCTTAAATAAATATGTGAAATATTAAGTGATAATTATACCTGACCCCTGCATTTTCAAGAGCTTTCTTCTGTATTTTTGAGGAAATTTATATCATTTTAGCCTATTTCCTCAAGATTTTCAAAAATATGCCCCACAATTCCCCCACATCCACAATCCACTAATAATCAAGACTTTTCTAAACTCTATCTCAATAAAAATGCTTTTATTACAAATAATTCTTGCAATGAGGTGGGTGATTGTGTAGATTTGTGGGAGATAGTGGGGTTAGAGGACCACTATCACTTCCGTGGATCATAAGTCCACAAGATAAGAGGTAAAAGGAATAGGTAGAGTGGGTTATACAGACTACATAGGTAAACGAGACGTTACGATCGATGCTAAACACCGTGTCAATATACCGGCACAGTTTAGAAAAATCATGGCTGAAGAAAATGTTTCTGAAGTAGTCATCTCAAGGGCGTTGGATTCAAAGCATCTGGATATTTTTCCACTTCCCATGTGGATAAAGATCCGGGATCGTATCACTGATTCGATGCAGCTGATGAACAGGACACACAGAAATGTCCTACGTCGCTTGACACAAGACGCGATACACTGCAAACTGGATAGTCAGGGTAGAGTTATGCTGACACCGGATCTCATGCAGCTCGCAGGAATAGAGGATGGTAACACGGTAAGGATTATTGGAGTAAGCAGCTTTATGGAGATGTGGAATCCCGATATCCTCAAAGAACACGAAGAAAACACCCCACTTACAGATGATATTTACGAAAAGCTTGAAGATGTTCCGCTAATTTAGAGGAAGATTATGTCAATTTCGTACCAACACACCACGGTGTTGTTGAATGAAGCTGTTGAACAGCTCATCACAAGACCAGATGGAGTGTACATTGATGCAACTTGCGGCTTGGGTGGTCATTCTGAGGAGATAGCAAAGCATTTACACAAAAATGCAAAACTTATAGCCTTCGATCTGGATCCTCTTGCTCTGGAATTCGCAAAAAAACGCCTCGACTTTTTTAATAATGTTCATTTTATACAAAATAATTTCGCTAAAATAAAAATGGAGCTTATATCCCGGAATATAGAATCCTTTGACGGTATTTTATACGATCTTGGCGTCTCGTCATTAGAAATTGATTCTGCAGAACGAGGATTTTCATTCATGCAGGATGGCCCGCTTGATATGAGAATGGGTCAAACGGATCTGAGTGCTGCCGATGTTATCAATACATATTCACAAGATGAACTTACAAGAATTTTTCGTGAATACGGCGAAGAACGATTTTCAGGAAGAATTGCAAGAGTTATAGTAGAAACACGTCCTTACTACCGCACCCTCCCCTTGGTAAACTGCATTAAAACAGTAGTTCATGGAAAATATGTTACAAAAACCTTAGCAAGAATATTTCAGGCTTTACGCATAGAGGTTAACCAGGAATTAGAATCTATTAAAAAAAGCATATCCGATGCTATTGATATGTTAAATCCAGGTGGCAGAATAGTTGTTATTTCCTTCCATTCTTTAGAAGACAGGATTGTTAAAAACCTTTTTCATGAAGCCTCTATAGACTGCGTTTGTCCTCCGGAAATCCCTGTTTGCGTTTGTAATCATAAAGCCGTGGCAAAAAAGATCACGCGTAAACCAATTATTCCCAGCGAAGATGAAATTAAAAATAACTCAAGAAGTCGTTCAGCAAAATGTCGAGTTTTGGAAAAATTATGAGCAGAGCAAGCATAAAAACACATCAAAATATTAACAAGAAAGCTTTTTTAGAAAGGCCTTTTATATTTAATGGCATCTTAATATTGCTCGTAGTTATATCACTCATTTCATACATGTACATACGGAATGGATTGGAGGCCTACAACTCCAGGAACATTACACTTAAAGAATCAAATTCTCGGTTACAACAAGAATTAGTCTATTTAAAATCAGAAATTAATGACCTTTCACGACCCGGCCAAATTCAAAAAAAAGCGAAAGAAAAACTTGGTATGGTCAATTCAACCCCACAAAGAGATATAATTTTTATTGCAAAGAAAAAATGATGGACAAGAAAGCAAAATCGCAGGAAAAATATTCACACCGCGCCGGGATAGTTACCTTGATCATCCTGTTTGTGGGCTTTGTGGTTATTTCACGATTAGTTGCTATCCAACTTTTTGATTCAGAAGACTTAAAAAACTATTCTCAAAATCAAGGGTTTAGATCTGAGGAAATTCTCCCAGACCGTGGCTTGATTTTAGATCGCAACGGGGAAATTCTTGCAGACAATATAATTGTTTACAATATTGGCGCACGCTATGTTGATCTTTTAAAGCCTGAGCTTTGTTTTCGCTATATGGCAGAAACCTTCGGTCGCACAACTGCCTACTATAGGGATAAATTGAAAAAACAAAAATCATTTTATACCCTTGAAACAAATGTAAGTCCTGAGCAAATAGCAAAGATAAGAGCTAATAACGTTTGTCATGGACTTAAATACGATAAGATCATGAGCCGTTTTTATCCTTATCATGATGCTGCCGGACAAGTATTAGGATTTATTGACGACGCCGGTAAAGGGCAATCGGGTATTGAAGAATATTACGATAAGCTCTTAAGTGGAGAAAAGGGACAAATTGTAATTCAGAGAGATAGAAATGGCAACATTATCACAGCTCAAAACTCTCGTAAAATATCTGCAAAAGCCGGTGGTAAGGTAAACTTAACTTTAGATATAGAATACCAGATCATTCTTGAAGAAGAATTAGAAAAGGCAGTTACAGAGAATAAAGCTAAATCGGGCATGGGTGTTATCATGGATCCGCGTAGTGGCGAAGTATTGGCCATGGCAAACTACCCCCTATTCAATCCAAATGAATTAAAAAAATCCACTGTAGCAAACAGAAGAAATCGCGTGATCATGGACCAATTTGAGCCCGGATCAATTTTTAAATTCTTGCCTGTTGCCGCTGCCCTTGAAAGAAATATTTACACTTTATCCAGCCGCATTTTCTGTGAAGAGGGGAGCTGGAAAGTTGGCAAACATATTATTCATGATACTGATGAACACGGATGGCTGACCGTAAATGAAATTTTACTTTATTCATCCAATATCGGGGTTGGAAAGATCGGCAAACAACTTGGGCACCAGCCACTTTACGATTATGCCAGAAAATTTGGTTTTGGAGAAGCAACTGCTATTGGTCTTTCGGGTGAAAGCAGCGGACTTTTAAGCAATCCCAGTACCTGGAGCGGTGTTGCCTACTCCCAGATTCCCATGGGGCAAGGTCTCGCCGTTACTTTAATGCAGATGATGTCAGCATATTCGAGTATTGCAAACGGGGGTATTTTGCTTAAGCCTTATTTGGTATCACAGACATTTGACAATAAAAATAAAGTTCTATCCTCTTCAAAAATCACACCTGTTCGACGCGCTATAAGTAAAGAAGTCGCTTTCGATTTAAAAAGAATGCTGGAATCGGTTGTAGATAGTGGCACGGCAAAAGGAGCCTATATAGAGGGATACCATGTTGCCGGTAAAACAGGGACAGCCCAAAAAGTCGTGGATGGTAAGTATTCTAACCAGAAATATTATGCTTCATTTATGGGGTTTTTCCCCGCCGAGGACCCTGTTCTTGTATGTGGTATTGTGGTGGATGAACCTCAATATGGTCGTCATTATGGAGCAAGCGTGGCCGTTCCTGCAGTCAAGAATTGCTTTACTCGCATCATAAATACACCGGATTTCAACACTATCTACCCACAGGTCATTAAACATACAGGCACTATTGGATACAAAGAAAAAGAGAATGAATTCACGTCACTATCCATTTTAAGCAGAAGTAACAATAAAAAAGATCTTGTATGGCAGCCCGTAAAAGAGAAAAAAGCAGAAGAAACAAAAGAATTTAATCCCAAAGAATATGATGTGATCATGCCCAAACTTATTGGCATGCATATATTAAACGCTGAAAAAAAATTAAAAGATTTCGGATTACAAGTGGATAAAAACTCTAGGCGCGGAAGGGTAATATCACAATATCCCCCAGCCGGAACTTATTTAAAATTAGGCGAAAGCTGTAAACTGGAAACAAAGCAATGAAAAAGCTATCAGAATTATTAGTAGCACTTGACCTTCCCTATCGTATTGAAGGAAAAGATATGATGATAGAAAGGATATGCTATGACTCCAGAAAAGTTGAAAAGAATTCTCTATTTGTTGCCATTAAGGGCTTCAAAAGCGATGGCCACGATTACATTAAACAAGCAATAAGTAAAGGCGCTAGCGCTGTTGTTATTGAACATGATATGGATATTGAAGTCACTAAACTTATTACAAGCGATACACGTCGTGCTTTAGCTGAGCTAAGTTATGCATATTATGGTTCAGAATATAATTCATTTGATATTTGCGGTATCAGTGGTACAAATGGTAAAACTACCATGACACATCTCTTATATCAGCTAAGTAAAGCTGATAATAAAAGACCTGCTGTAGTTGGCACTTTAGGCGTAAAAACTCCTTTCTTCCATATTGAAGGTGAAAGAACAACCCCAGAGAGTTCGGATCTTGCAAAAACTTTTTACGAGCTTGATAAACAAGAAATACAAAGCGTTTTTATGGAAGTTTCCTCGCATGCACTTGTTCTGAAGCGCGTACACGGACTCCGCTTTGATATTGCTGCCTTCAGCAATTTAACCCAGGACCATTTAGATTTTCATAAAAACATGAATGATTATTTTAAAGCAAAATCGCAACTCTTTTATCAGCTAAAACATTGCGGAAAAGCTGTTATAAACATTGACGATCATTATGGCAAAAAACTATACAGCTCCTTAGAAGTTGGAAAAATATCCTATGCCGTTGATAATGGTGATGCCGATTTTTACTTTAAAGAATTAAGTCTGGGCGTTAAGGGAGTCAAAGGAAAACTCAGAACACCGGGATGCGATATTATTATCAAAGCTCCGCTTCTTGGAAAATTTAATGCCGAGAATATTGCGGGAGCCCTGGCTATTTATAAAACACTTTATCCAAACTCGAAATTAAATTTTGATAATTTTGCTTTTGAAGCCATTCCGGGTCGTATGGAAAGCTTTTTTACATCCAAAGCAACACTTGTTGTTGACTATGCACATACACCGGACGCAATGGAAAAAGCTTTATCAACTGCTTCAGACTTAGAAGACAGAAAAAGGATTATTTGTGTTTTCGGGTGTGGTGGTGATAGAGATAAAGATAAGCGAGCTAAAATGGGAGCTGTCGCAGATAAATATGCTAATGAAATTATTATAACAAACGACAATCCCCGAAATGAAGAAGCTCAGGACATCGCAAATGAGATCCTGACTGGGATTAAAAATACAAGCAAAGTCAGCATTTGCTTAGATCGTGCAGAAGCTATCAAACGAGCCTGGAGATCATCTGTATCGGGCGATATCATCATGGTTTTAGGCAAAGGAGCTGAAACGCATATGGAGATAAAAGGGCGAAAGATAGCCTTTAAAGATGAAAAAATAATACTGGAGCTTGAAAATTAAATAGAAACCCTCTACCACCCCGGGGCTGGGAGCTCTTCCAGCTCCGGGGATCCTAAAAACTATGAAAACGACAACATTACATCACGGGCCTTTTACATTGCGCAATATCAAGTTTGCGGAATTCAATGGTGTCAGCATTGACTCCAGAGATATTCCCAAAGACTATATATTCTGTGCCTTAAAAGGCCAACATACCGATGGGCATCTTTTTGTTAAGAAAGCCTTAGAAAATGGAGCTCTTGCTGCGCTAGTAGATGAAAATTATGCCAAAACTGCAGATAATAATGAAGCTTTAATCATTGTAGAAGACACATATCGCGGACTTATTGATATGGCAAGCATTTATGCTTCAACACTTAAAGTTCCTATACTTGCCATTACCGGTTCAGCAGGTAAAACCTCTACGCGATCATTGATCGCAGATATTCTCCGTCAAAAAATGCAAATTTCAGAAACGCCAAAAAATTTCAACAACCATATCGGAGTGCCTGTTTCGGTGCTAAAAATGAGAGAGAGAGATAAATTTGCAGTTTTAGAAATAGGCACTTCCGGTTTAGGTGAAATTCGTGATCTTTGCAAAATTGCCATCCCTGATTATGGCATGATCACCTCGATAGCTCATGCACATATGGGTGGATTTGGCTCAATAGAGAATGTGCAAAAAGCAAAATACGAATTACTGGATGCCGTTAAAAAAGATGGCATACTATTTATTAATAATGATGACCCTCGCGTAGCGGCCTACCCGGCAGATGAACGCAAACGCATCACTTATGGAATCGAAAATTCAGCAGAGATAAAGTTCGAGATTATCAATATCGATCATATGGGAAGATACACACTCGGCAAAAATAAGATTGAGATCAACTTGCAAAGTAGTGGTAAAGGTGCAGCAATTAATGCTGTAGCCGCTTATACATTTGCATTAACAATAGGCTTAGATGAAAAGGATATCATCTTAGCTATAGAAAAATTCGAAGCTAAAGAGGGTCGGGGAAAAATAGAAAAATGGAATGATATCATTCTTATTGACGATAGTTATAATGCCAATCCCTTTTCTACAACTAATGCCATTCATGCCTTAAGGGATATGCAGTGCAAAGGAAAAAAACACATGGTATTCGGTGATATGCTCGAAATGGGTCCCGAGGCTATCTCTTCTCATGTTGAAATCGGTCACGAATGTGCAAAAGCAGATATCACTTATCTTTACTGTCTGGGTGAAGATTCAATTAACACAGTAAACACCGCTATTAAAGATGGCATACATTATGCTGAACATTTTTATAACAAGAAAGACGTGGCAGATGCCGTAAAAAGCAAAATTAAACCCGGAGATATAATTCTTTTCAAAGCATCGCGAGGTATAGCGATTGAAAAAGTCATCTCATTAATTAAGGACCTCTAGTATGTTGTATTTATTGTTATACCCATTACATGACAGAATTTCCTGGTTAAATATTCTCAGCTATATTTCTTTTAGATCTGCAGCTGCGGCTATAACTGCTTTACTCATTACATTTTATTTTGGTCCTAAAATCATAAAAGCCTTGAGAAAATACCATATTGGTGAAACCATCAGAGATGATGGTCCCGAAACCCACCAAGCAAAAGCAGGTACGCCGACCATGGGCGGCTTAATGATACATTTAGCCGTATTTGTGCCTACCCTTCTTTGGGCTGATATTAGCAACAAGTATATTATACTAATCATGTTTGTCACCTTTTGGATGGGTCTCATCGGCTTTGTAGACGACTATCTTAAAGTTATTAAAAAAATGAAAAAAGGACTGGTTGCCCGCTACAAATTAATCGGACAGATCGCTATTGGTATTATTGTTGCTTGTTTTATGTATTTGTATCCCAGCGACCCCAACCTTGTTACAACAACATCTGTACCATTCTTTAAAAATGTTATGATCAATTTTGGCATATTTTATGCACCCATGGTCATTTTATATATTACCGGATTTTCTAATGCTGTAAATCTTTCAGATGGACTTGATGGTTTAGCGGCAGGATTGATAGCTTTAGCTGCTTTTTCACTCCTGGCAATTTCATATCTATCCGGTCGTGTGGATTTTTCAGCATATTTAGGTATACTTTATCTTCCTACAACAGGCGAACTGACGGTCTTTCTTGCTGCGCTTGTCGGCGGAATGGTTGGTTTTCTCTGGTTTAACTCTCGGCCCGCTGAAGTCTTTATGGGCGATACCGGATCATTGGCCTATGGAGCTGCATTAGGGACCATTGCTATTCTACTAAAGAAAGAGATCGTTTTTATACTGATCGGCTTTGTTTTTGTTATTGAAGCGCTCAGTGTTGTACTACAAGTAGGATATTTTAAATATACAAAAAAACGGACAGGAGAAGCTAAGCGCTTGCTTAAAATGGCGCCTTTACACCACCATTTTGAGCAAAAAGGTTGGCCTGAATCCAAGGTGGTCATTCGTTTCTGGATCCTTGGAATTCTATGCGCTTTAATGTCATTGGCTACATTTAAAATTCGCTAAAAAGGTAAATACGTGAAAGTAAAAAACAAGAACATCACGGTTTTAGGAGCAGGACGCAGTGGAATTTCCGTAGCTATCCTTCTTGCTTTGCAGAAAGCCAATGTTTTGCTCAGCGACAGCAATGTAGCAAGCAAAAACTCTGATCTTGTCAATACTTTTAATGACCATAAAATAAATTATGAATTTGGTCAACACAGCGAAAAGATCCTTAACTCCGATTTTGTAATCTTAAGTCCAGGTATCCCAAGAAGTGCAAGTTTGGTACAAAAAATATATGATAGAGATATTCCTGTCTATTCTGAAATAGAAGCTGCTTCTTGGTTTGCAAAAGCTCCCATTATTGCTGTTACCGGTTCAAATGGTAAAACTACTGTCACCACATTAATTGCTGATATGCTGCTAAGATCCGGGAAACCCGCGATAGCATGTGGAAATACTGGTTATTCATTCTCTCAAGCGGTTTACTCTGCTATAAACAACGGCTCACACCCAATCTATGTTACTGAACTCAGTTCCTTCCAACTTGAAACGATCACGAGCTTTCATCCTGAAGTTGCCGTCATTCTTAATATTACTCCGGATCATTTAGATCGATACGAATCATTTCTTGACTACGCTTTAACTAAATGCAGAATTTTGATGAATCAGGATACTAAAGATCTCGCAGTTCTTAATCGCGATGATAGTGTTATTAATGAAAATGCTAAAACTAAGGCTGAGATTATCCCGGTCTCTAGTAAAAAACTTTCAGGCTCTATTGCTTTTTTTGATGATGAAACTTTTTCATTCAAATTTAATGATAGCTGGCATGAAATGAAAAAAAATGATATCCATTTATTCGGTATTCACAATGAATATAATATTGCTTCAGCTGTATCAGCTGTTTCACCCTTTATTGAAAATGTCGATGGTGTTTTTGAATCGCTAAGAGAATTTAAAGGCATGCCTCACCGCATGGAATTCGTTGCTGAATTATCACATATCAGATTTTACAATGACTCCAAGGGCACAAATATTGATGCAGTTAAAATGGCGATCCAAAGTTTAAAGCGTCCTCTTCACCTCATTCTTGGTGGACGAGATAAGGACAGCAATTTTAAAGAATTAGCTCCATATATCTCTAAAGATGACAGCATTTATCTTATTGGTGAAGCCTCTGAAAAAATCAAAAATCAACTACATGATTTTCCTGTTCTCGAATGTGGCGACCTCGAGAATGCAGTTAAAAATGCTTATAAAAAAGCTCGTGCAGGAGATGCTATTTTGCTTTCGCCCGCTTGTACAAGTTATGATGATTACAATAATTTTGAAGAACGCGGTGATCACTTTAAAAAAATTGTAAAAACAATGATGGATAGACAAAATGATAAGTAATAAAAGAGAATTTCCAAAAGCTTTTAAGATCTTTTGTATCACATTGATACTACTGGCATTTGGTGGAAGTCTTATTTTATTCTCCGCAAGCTCCAGGATCGCTTTTAATATTGAAGGAAACGCTAATTCCTTCTTTGAAAGCCATATTAAATACTTGATCATCTCTGCTTTGATCGGTCTTATTTTTTTTCTATTCGACTATAAATCCTTTAAAAGGATCACTTGGTTTTTTATTATTGTTACTTTCAGTCTCTTGTTAATGACCTTGGTCAAGAAATATGCCAGTGGCAATAGTCAGCCTGTGCGTTGGTTAGCTATTGGCGGACATAATATATTCCAGTTAGCTGAAATCGTTAAATTCACGCTTATTCTTTATGTTAGTGCTTATCTGGCAAATCATCAGGATAATCTTGATAATTTAAAGAAAGGCTATTTACCTGTTATACTTATCTCGGGAACTCTTATAACAATGATAGCTCTTACACCCGATCTCTCATCGGCGGTGATGTTATTTTTTATTGTCCTGACTATGCTATATATCGGTGGCGCTAAAATAAAGCATATTGGGTTCACTAGTTTGATATTAATGATCTTAGGCGGTGTTTATACGTGGATAGAACCCTATAGACGCGCCCGTATTCTTGCAATATTCAATCCCGATGATGTCAGCAATGCTAATTACCAGATAAACCAATCGCTTATTTCACTTTCGGGAGGTGGTTTATTTGGTCGTGGCTTTGGTAATTCAACCGGGAAAAATCTCTTTCTCCCTGAAGCACATACAGATTTTATTTTTTCAATAGCTGGCGAAGAATTGGGTTTTATCACAACATTACTTATCCTGATAATTTTTATCACATTATTTATTTCCATGTTAAGACTTGCAAAAAGTGTAAAGGATAGTTTTGGGAAGTATGTAATTTTTGGCACTGCTTTTTCTTTAATCCTTTATGCTATAGCCAATGCCTTAGTTTGTGTCGGCATAGGTCCGGTCACCGGCTTGCCCATGCCATTTATTTCTAAGAGTGGTTCTCAATTGCTCATCAATTTATCACTTCTTGGTATATGTATGAATGCTATGAGGCAGGCACATTACGAAGAACAAAAAGAAGCGGAGTTTTTGCATGATCTCTAAAAAGACATATACGATTATTTTCACCGGTGGCGGCACAGGCGGACATTATTACCCGGCACTTGCCATTGCTGATGCTATAAAAGACAAAGCAGATCGACTGCCAAAAGACATAGAGCTTACATATCATTATATTGGCTCACGATTTGGCATAGAGCAAAAAAAGGTTCAAGCCTATGATTATCCTTATACATTGATCCCAATTAAAGGATTATCCAGATATCATTCACTTGAATCCTTTGCTCAAAATATGCTACTACCATTGCGATTTCTCAATAGCTGGATAAAAACACGCAAGATCTTTAAAGATTTGAACCCTCTTGCCTGCATTGCGACCGGAGGTTATGTTTCACTGATCCCCGGACTGCTTGCCAATAAAAAAAATGTCCTTTTATTTTTACAAGAACAGAATGCATATCCGGGAATGACAACTAAAAAATTAGCTCAAAAAGCAACTACACTATTTTACGCTTACGATGATGTAAAAAAATATATCAATAAAGATATCCTAATGTACAAAAGCGGAAATCCCATTCGTTCTAAGGTCCTTCCCATGGATAAAGCAGAAGCCCGAAAGCTCATGGATTTGGAGCCTGAAAAATTTACGCTGTTTATTTTTGGCGGTTCACAAGGATCATTGGCTATAAATCGTCAAATTGCTGAACAAGCATCTATATGGATCCAAAAATATAATATGCAAATTTTATGGCAGACCGGATCTTACTCTTATACAATGATCAAGAATCAGTATGGCACTCACAGGTCCGTAAAATTATTAAGCTTTATTGATAATATGTCTGCTGCTTATTCTTCTGCCGACCTTATCGTTGCTCGTGCAGGTGCCTTAAGTCTGGCTGAAATTGAACGGATGCGCATACCTTCTATACTTATCCCCTTGCCCACCGCTGCTGAAAATCATCAGTATTACAATGCTAAAGCACTTGAAGAACTGGGATGTTCTATCATTGTAGAAGAAAAAGATTTTAAGAATTTAGCTTTGAATAAACATTTGAATAATTTGATAAATAATCCTATCAGATTAGAACAGATGTCAGCATCATTTCCTGAAGCAGGGCAAGATGCCGGCAAAATTATTGCGGATAGGATCATAGATACATTAATCCAAAAAAATAATTGGAGCAAAGATGCAAGATAACAGGATCACAAGTATTTTTGGAGGAATTCGAAATATACATATGATTGGGATCGGCGGAATTGGAATGAGTGGTATTGCAGATGTACTCCTCAGACTTGGCTTTAGCGTTTCCGGTTCTGATTCATGCAAAAGTAAGATCACAGAACATTTGCTTGATCTGGGAGCAAAGATCAATATAGGTCATAGTCGCGACAACTTAAAAAACCCTGATGTTGTCGTATATTCTTCTGCTATCAAAGAAGATAATCCCGAATATAAAAACGCAAAACATCTGGGTATTAAACTGGTGCGACGCGCCGAATTTCTTGGTATGCTTTTATCTGTATGGCCAATTCGCATTGGTGTCGCAGGATCTCATGGAAAAACATCGACATCATCCATTATTGCCTCAACTTTAGATGCCTGTGGTTCACATCCTTCAATGTTCATTGGCGGTATAATTAAAAATTTAAATACAAATGCGCGCATGGATTCTAAAACCTGTGTCATTTTTGAGGCTGACGAATTTGACAGGACTTTTTTAGCACTTCCTCCTACGCTTGCTGTTATTACCAATGTAGATGCCGACCATCTTGATATTTATAAAGATCTTGAAGACATGAAAGAAACTTTCATCAAATATGCCAACAGCATTCCTGAAAACGGATCCATCATTCTTTGTTACGATGATATAGGTGCGCGATCGATTCTTCCCATGTTAGATAGACCTGTTGTTACCTATGGTACACATGAAAATGCCGACTTTGTTATTAGTAATATCAAGTATATAAATGGTTCATCTTTCACTTTAAGCTATCTGGGCGACAAAATCGGTGACTATGAGATGAGTCAGGTGGGAGAACATAATGTTTTAAACGCCACCGCAGCCCTTGTAACCGCCTATCTCCTGCGTTTAGACATGACTCAAGCCGGAAAGGGACTTATAGACTTTGCAGGCGTCGAAAGACGATTTGAATTACGTAACACATTAAACAATATTCCAATTTACGATGATTATGCTCACCACCCAACAGAGATCAATGCGACTCTGACCGCTTTGCGCGATATTCATCCCGGTAGGCGAGTTGTTGCTATATTCCAACCACATCTTTTTAGCAGGACCCGTGATTTTCTTGATGGATTTGCAAGATCATTACAAAAAGCTGATAAAGTATTTATTACAGATATATACCCCTCGCGCGAAAAGCCCATCGCAAAGATCAATAGCAAAGTGATCGTTGATCTGATGAAAAAACAGGGCTTCAAAAATGCCATATATACGGGTAAACTATCCAATACTGCTCAAAAAGTCTTGGTGGAATTAAAAAAAGACGATGTCTTGATCACAATTGGTGCCGGTGATATATGGAAAGTGAACGATAGCTTAGGAAAGGCCAAGATTGACAAATAAAGAAAGACATAGTCGTGATCGCAGGAAACAGATAAGAACTTTACTTATCATTATAATATTCCTTGCTCTGGTCGTCATTTATTGCCGCTCACAACAGGTCTTTACCGTTGAAAATATTGAAGTCAGCGGACAATTTGAACTAAGTGACCGAGAGATAGAACGCATATCCGGAATTAAACGAGGCGCAAATATCTTTGATCTTAACTTAGTTCAAGGCATAGAAAATCTGATGCAAGAACCCTATATCAATAAAGTTTACATCTATAGAGAATTCCCAAATAAAGTCAAGATCAATGTCATAGAGCGCCATCCAATTGTACTGATCGAACTGGCAAAGGATTATGCGATAGATGCATTTGCTACTATGCTCCCGTCACCAAAAAGTTATCCTTCCGAAAATCTGCCAATAATTCGCGGTGTTGATCCTTCACTGGCTTTTGAGCTTGGTAAACTATGTGAGCAGCAGGATATATTGAATGCCATTGTTCTATTAAATTATGTGAGCACATCAAATAAGAAAATCCTAGAATACTGTTCAAACATGCGTTGGTCTGAAAAAAACGGATGGACCATTCGTAAGAGCCTGCAGTATCCCGAAATACATCTTGGTAAAAACAATCTTATTCAGAAAATCAATATATTAGAAGCCTTTATCAATAAAATGGAAGATGAGAATAAAGACATTAAAAAAATCAAATACATTAACCTGCGTTTTGAAAAACAAATAATTGTAAGAGAAAAATAATGAGACAAGCTATGACTGAAAAAAACGTTTTGTGCGCCTTGGATATTGGTACAACCAAAATTTGCGCTGTTATTGGTGAATTTGATGCTAGTGTCAACGAATACCATATTCGTGGAATCGGAAAAGTAGGCTCAACCGGAATGAAAAATGGTGTAGTTGTTGACATTAAGTCTGCCAAAGAATCCATAGAAAAGGCTATACAAATTGCATGTGATAAAAGTGGCATAAAAAAAATCACGGGCGTCACCATTGGTATAGCAGGAAATCACATCCAGAGTTATGATAACGAACAAGATATACCAATTCGGATTGATAATAATAAAAAAACAACTATCATTAAAAATGAGGATCTCATCAAGCTTGAAGCAGCGATCAGAAATATGAATATTGGTATCGACAGAGAGATCATTCATATCATTCCACAACAATATATTATTAACGATAACATGATCACCAGACACCCTATTGGCATGTCCGGAAATAAACTCAAATTAAAAGCCCATGTTATCACCGCAGATTCAAATAATGTCAGCGATCTCAAAAATTGTATCGAACAAATAAACTTGAATGTAGATACGGTGGTTTTAGAACCTTTGGCTTCGGCACAGGCAGTGCTTACGCATGACCAAAAGTCACTGGGCGTTTGTTTAATTGATATTGGCGGTGGTACAACTGACATCACAATTTTTAAGGATGGCTACCTTGTCAGTACAAATATAATCGGATATGGCGGCCAAATTATAACGCGTGATATTGCAACACTGGCCCAAACATCATTTTCAGAAGCTGAACGTATTAAAAAAGAATACGCCTTTGCGACTGTTAAACAGGCAAAAGCTGAAGGAATCAGAGAATTTTATATCAAACCTGTCAATGGTAAAAAAGACAAAGCTTTAAAATCGGACCTGCTATCTGCTTATGTTGAGGCAAGAATCCGCGAAATACTCCTCTTAGCAAAAGAACATATTAAAGGAAAGAAATTGAATGCCGGCATTGTATTAACGGGCGGTGGTTCACTCTTACGAGGCATTGATCTTCTTGCTAAAGAAATAATAGGCATGGACGCTGAAGTGGGTTATCCCATACATTTAAGTGGTTTAGAACGAGAAAAATTCACACCCGATTATGCAATGAGCATAGGACTTTTACAGTCAGCTAATGAAAATAATATGAAAAGAACTCCTTCTAAAGCATCCAAAAGTACTTTCGGGAGTAAAATCAAAGCATGGTTATCAGATCTTTTTTAAAAAATTATAAAGAAAAATAAAATCTAAAGACGGAGGATATTATGTTAATAGAATATGATGGTTTACAAAACCAAAGAGCACGGATCAAAGTAATTGGTGTTGGTGGCGCTGGCGGTAATGCCATACAACGTATGATCACGTCAAATCTTACTGATGTGGAATTTATTGCCATCAATACAGATGCACAGGCACTAAGTGTAAACGAAGCCGAAATCAAAATCCAAATAGGCGCAAGCAGAACTCGTGGCCTTGGAGCCGGCACAGATCCTTCTATAGGTTATCATGCTGCTGTAGAATGCAAAGAGCGCATTGAAGATATTGTTCGGGACACAGACATGGTCATTATTACAGCAGGAATGGGCGGTGGCACCGGAACAGGAGCTGCACCCGTTGTGGCTGAAATCGCTAAAAACAGTGGTGCACTTACAATTGCATTCGTAACTAAACCCTTTATTTTTGAGGGGTCTTTAAGAAGCAAACAAGCTGAACAAGGTATAAAACGACTTCGTGAACATGTTGATTCACTTATTGTCATACCTAATGAAAAAATATTTGATATTATTTCTGATGATATCAATTTTGTTGATGGTTTTGCTATAGCCGACTCTGTATTAAATCAGGGAACAGCTGGTATTTCGAATCTCATTACAAAACACGGTTTGATCAACTTAGATTTTGCTGATGTAAAAACAATAGTCAATCGCAAGGGTGATGCCGTAATTGGTGTTGGACTTGCGGGCGGCAACGATCGAGCTATTAAAGCCGTAAAAGAAGCCATTCACTCTCCTCTGCTTGAAAACAATTCCATCCGAGGTGCCAAAGGTTTATTAATCAACTTTACCGGATCCGAAGACATGAAACTTAACGAGGTCCGTAATGCTGCTTCAATGATCTTTGAAGAAGCCGGAGATAAAGCAAATATTGTTTTTGGTGCATTGATTGATGAAAAACTAAAGGACAGTATTTCTGTTACTGTGATTGCAACCGGACTAAACACAGATGATATTGAGAATATTGACACAGATGAACACAAATCATCAGAAAGCATCAATACAGATCCGGATTACTTTTTTGATGCTACTAATAGCATTCCGGAGGAGCCAAAAATAAAATCTAAAGACGCAGAAGAGCAAATTGCGATATTTGATTCTAGTAAAAAGGGTGCTTGTGATATCCAGACTTTTGGTGATGAATATTTAGGTGATATGTCAGCACATATAGATGAAGCAGATGAAGACAATAAAGACACCCCGGCATATTTAAGAAATTTCTTTGCCCGCAAATAACTAGTAAAAAAACCCTCTACCTCTTTCTGAAAAACCCTGCACCGCCCGGTGTGGGGTTTTGTTTTTAGACAGGATTTGAGGAAGAATTTTGACAGGATCACAAGATTATTTGGATAGCTTTCTTGACGGGATCACAAGATTATTTGGATAACTTTTCTT
>CAZNFT010000002.1:5319-18367 GCA_964572745.1 uncultured bacterium | reverse complement strand
GGATAACTTTTCTTGACAGGATGACTGGATTGTTTGGATAGCTTTCTTGACGGGACCACAAGATTATTTGGATAACTTTTCTTGACAGGATGACTGGATTGTTTGGATAGCTTTCTTGACGGGATCACAAGATTATTTGGATAGTTCTTCTAAGCAGGAAAAACTCTCCTATGCACTGACTATTCGGGACTACCATCCTTCGCCAAGGCTTCGGACGGCACGGCGAAGAGCAGGCTTCTGCTTCGCTCTTGCGAGGCTAGGAAAAGCATGCCTCTTGTCTTCTTCTTAAAACAAAAAACCCCGAACACAATGCCCGGGGTTTAATATAGTTGTGTGTAAATTTGATCTTATTTATTTAAGACCATTTTAGCAGCGCGGACTGAATTATCAACCCGAAGCTGATAAACATAAACGCCTGAAGCCAGATCAGTCGCATTGAATAGCATATTATGCTGTCCGGCTTCCATGGCTTCATTTGAGATCAAAGTTTCTACATTGCGGCCTTTAACATCAAATACAGTTAAGGTCACATTACCTGGTTTATCCAGTGTAAAGGGAATCATTGTTGAAGGGTTGAAAGGGTTAGGATAAGCTTTTCCGAGTTCAAATGACGCTGCCGGGAAAATCTGATCTACACTTACCGTATATTCATTAAAATCACATATGACAATAGGGTGAGTAAATGAACCTGATGAAATTGAAGATGTATAGACAAGTTCATCTTCAGGATCTTCGTCAACATTAGCAATATCAATAACATTCCACATTAAGCCACCAATATCACTCACTGCAGAATCTGCAAATGTTAGTTCCCAGGATGCGGGATCCGCAATGTCGCCACTTCCTTTATATTCAACGCGGAACATCATAGCATTAGGCAAACCCGAATAACGGGAGCCAAATACAAAGTCAACATTTCCATCACCATCTAAATCGCCATGATCACCACCAAGAATCCTACCACCGTTCAGATAATCAGGACCAGTCAGATCAAATAAAGCCGTATGTTTAAGCGTATCACCGTCTTCTTGAAGAAGCCAGATAGTTCTTGTAGCATCACCATAATAGTATTCGCCAACAAGAATTTCTTTTTGACCATCTCCATCAACATCACAAGCTTGTGCACAATCAAATGAAATACCCCCAGGTAAAGGCATCATTTCGGAATATTCATATTCAGTACCGTTCCATTTAACTTTGGAGATCTTTACTTCATCAAAAAGATAGGCACTTTGGTCTATAACAGCAACATCCCATTTATTGTCACCACCGTAATCAGTAACGTCAAACTGTGAAAACTCCAATGTCCAGGTTTCTGTTCCATCTCCATCATCCGGGATATCATCAACAGAACATATACCAAAAGTCAAGCCTGATTTACGAGAGCCAAAAATAATTTCATCGACGCCATCATTATCGATGTCAGCCACTTCCCAAGAAACTGGGCGAATATTAACACCATCATCATCTGTTATTGTCCAGACACTATTGGGTTCCCATTTCTCAGTTACAGGGTTTAGTACACCAAAGTTGTCGCCACCGGCATGTTCGTAAACCCAGATACGGTAAGGACTGGGTGTAGTATTAAAGTTTACAATGCCCCAAGTCAACTCCATCTTGCCATCATCATCAAGATCTGTCAAAGCCAATGTTGGCCAGGTATTCTGCTGAATGCCAGGCATAAAATCCTGAGCATTAGCTTGCCAGACAACTTCATAATCTTCTGATCCAACAGGCCGTTCGAGTTTATAGATTCTGGGGATCAATTCACCGGCATCAGAATCATTCCAGTTGTCGTTCACTAAATAAATCTCTTTTGCTCCATCGCCGTCAACATCTACGCCGGCAATTAGGGCACCTATTCCACCAACATTCATGTTAGTATCAGGAGGTGCAAAAACAGATACTCGAGGCAAAATTGCGAATGCCATTGACGTAGCAAGAACTACTATCAAAGCAACTTTTAGCAAATTTTTCATCGTTTTCTCCTTTTTCTATACTAGTTTACAACTATATATTAACAGCCAGTGACAAACGATTGGTAATCCCAAGATTACCAAGATTTGTCAATGCATAATCGAGAATTATCATATTCATTTTAAAACCAATTCCACCGGATAAACCACCTTCGTACGATGAAATTTTATACCCGGCTCTTAAAAAGACCATGTTATCGAATGCGTATTCAAGTCCAATATTGTATTGTTCAACATTGTCATTGGGGTGAACCATATCAATTGCAGCAATAAGTTTGTTAGAACCTTCATTGATCAAATCAATGGCAGCACCAAAACGAAATGTCATGGGTAATGACCATTCATCAAATTCAATTTCTGTTCCTGTGAGGTAAGAATTAGAATAAGAATAATCAATAAAAGTACCGCTAAATTGGACTTTACCGGAAAAGTTCTGTATGCTCATACCTATCTTGAAATTTTTAAAGTCAGATCTGTATATTAAGCCAACATCCCAGGCAACAGTCGAATAACCGTGTTCTCCATATTTTTCGTTGACAAGTTTAGCTGTTAAACCCATGGATACCTTATCAGTTAAATAGCGTCCATAAGAAAGACCTATGGCGTAGTTACTCATTTGTAACATATCGCCGGTACCATTAGGATTTTCTACCGTCGTCACTTCCATCTCACCAAAATTGAGATATTTAGCATTCAAAGAAAAAGTACCCAAGCGTTCATTGGTATAAGCATAAGCAACTGCCCCAAGATGAATGCCGGCCGGCCATTTATTATATGCCGCATAAACATCATTCGAAGCTCCATCCACCAAACCGGCAGGATTCCAGAATACAGATCCGGCTCCAATGCTGCTTGCTGTTACAGCTTCACCCATTGCCACTTCTCTGCCTCCGACTCCAATTGTCAAAAACTGAGCTACCGATGTACCTACAGGAGCAAAGGGTTCCGCATAGCCCATAAGACTAAATGCGATCAATAAAAATATTATTAGTGTTTTTTTCATTATTAACTCCTGCCTTATCGTATGATTACGAATTTACCGGTGGTACTTCCAAACTCCGCTGATCTTACCGTATAAAGGTAAACACCCGGTGCGGCTTCTTGATTATTACGGGTTACAAGATCCCATATTGCTGTACCTCCACTCTTATCCGGTACGGTTTCGTAAGGACCTGTTGCACGAGGATCAGATGCTTTGATCTCATCAATGTAATCCCCATCAAGCGTATAAATTCTAACTACTGCATCTGCTGGCAAATTAATGAACATTAATTGATGTTCCCAAGGTGAAGTTCCAAGACTTGGAATTGGATTATTCCAAACTGCAGAACCTATATAAGGATTCGGTACAACTTTAATATTATCAAGAGTTGTAGCAGGTGCAGATGTTGGGGTCATTGCTTGGAAAAGAGCCTCCGATGTAGAGATTTCTCCATATCCGGGGACATTGGAAGAAATAGTCTGAAGACAATAAAAATAGTCAAAACCAAAATCAACTGTGGTATCTCTAAAAGTATAAACACTTACACCATCTTCATCGAGTTCAGGATAGAAGGTATTTTCAGAGATCTTATATTCGGCGAGTGTCTCCCAGATAAAAGAACCATTGGGCAATTTTTCGTTTGAGCGTATCACGCGATATCCACCGAATTTACCGTGAAACTCCGCAGAATCATCCCATTTAACGTCAACACCTTTATATAAACCATCTTCGCTGGCTTCGATCAATTCAAAATCTACAGGAGGTGCCATTAATTCATCAAAATCCACATCATAATCATTATCCACAATGAATTGCGCCATATTCATGATCTTATTCAATTCTATCAAAGAATAAATACCACCATTAATCTGATCACCACCAACTCCGTAAGCAATGGTAATAACTATTTCATCGTTCGGCCTAAATACCGGCAGAGAACCATAGGAAGTCAAACCACGATAATCTTCGGGATAAAAATATCCTTTCTGCCATTGAGTATAAGCTGGATTTACAGCTTCTTTGATATTATGAAAATCATTGACATTAATATAATCATTCCATCTTGCATCATCTGTCTGAGGATCATCATGAATAGTACAGGTAACATAAGATTTGGGAGGCATAGGTTTTGATGAGTTAAGAAAACGCCAGCCAAGAAAACCCGCTGAGTTAAAAGATCCATCCACATCAGGGTTACCAAAATCATCATCCAAGTGATCAAAATCATAAAAGCGTGGATCTAAAAGAGAAGTATCCAATCCCCAATCCTCAGCTTTTACATCAGGATTATCACCATCCCACATAAAAGTCATCATAGAATCAAGCGGAAATGTTTTTAAAGAATCCAGCATATGAGGTTCTCTTTCGGCCTGACGCCTCATATAAGGGACCAATGTGACCCATTCCCAACCTTTATATGTTCCGTTAAAGTCCGGATTCTTAGCATCTGTAATAGTAAATTCAGCATCGGCATTGCTCAAAGCATGATCATCCTGATTGACTCGTTGATCTTCTACCGGCCAGTCTGCTCGTTTAGCAATATCACCATCCCAGCGAATGGTAAAAGTAAAATCGTAAATATCCCGGGATAAATCAGGAACATAATCGCCATTCGTATCGATACCGACATTTTTAATTGTATATTCAGTAATGATAAAATCATCAGCTAAGGGATTACTCCAGGCATAGGTACGTTCTTCAATCGTCAATCCCAAAGGATCATCACCGGAACTGGACTGTGGTTGATGCACATCCCAATATTTAGTATAGGTTTCTTGCTCAGCCCTTACGCCGGGATTAAACACATGAATACTATCAAGAGGTGCGTATTCGCCATCGCGTTCATTCAAAACTGAATATTTTATTGTTCCATCTTTATCGAATCCACCGGATAGCCAAATACAACCTGAATATAAATATGAGTTACCCGAACCTGCAGGCCATTCACAGGAAGGAGCCGGTGCTGTGTATGAATCATCACCAATTTCACCGTGATTTGTAATTCTATTCCATAGCATTCCTATTTTATGCACAAAAGTGTCATAACTAACAACAGGACTAACAGGTTTCTGAGCAGCAAGCATACCGACAAGCAGTAGCAGGGAACAGAATACTATGATCTTTTTATTATTAATTCTCATTATGTCTCCTTTATCTCTTAGAACTGTACCGACAGACCCAAACGGAACTGACGGGGATCGTTATAAACTTCCGGATTATAGATGTATGAATAATCAACATCCTGACGAAGTATAGCTGCATCATTTTTCATGTTATAGAACTGTGTTGAATTAATATACGTGATATAAAATGAATTCAGGAGATTATAAACATCCAAAAAAACATCCATTTTTACTTCACCCAATTTAATTCTGCGATTTAGTCGCATATCTATATTGTAAGTCCAGGGCATACGAAGATCATTGGTTTGACCGGTTCCATAAGAGGAATAAGGTGATCCACTATTGACATCAACCTGGAAATTAGCTCTCCAGTTTCTTAAAACAGGAGATAAATGATCCGGTGTTTTTAAAGTTATATTCGCATTGATGGTATGAGTTTGATCATGACCAAGTGGGAACATCTTTTTATCTTCACCAAAAAGAGGAGCGTTATAATCATTATACAAACGACCTTGAGCAGAGGAGTAAGTATAATTGATGGCTGCACCCCAATAATCTGTCAATGTTTTATATAGAGCAAATTCAACACCCTTAATATTCGCATAATCTGCATTTACATAGATATTGCCATCGCTGGGAGAATTAACAAAAACATATTTTTGATAATTCATCAGATTGGTAACATCTTTATAATAACCTGTGACAGACAGTTTAATAGTCGGTGAAAATAAATGCTCAACTGAAATATCATAAGAAACTGTCTTTTCAGCTTTCAATGAAGGGTTACCAATATAGTTACCCGTTGTGGTCAGATTATCATAAGCTAAGTTGCGATATAGATAATAAGAATCGGGTCTCTGGAAATAATGACCATAAGTGAACATCAATTTATCACGATCTGTAATGGGATAAGAAATACCAAAACGAGGGGATATCTGATGTGTGGGTTCTGCTTCCATAGGATCAGTAAGAATTGGAACTCCATTACTGTCAACTAAGGCAAATGGATCTGAAAAATCACTTGGATAGCTGATTGGATCACCAAATCCACTTGGATTAAAGTAATCATAACGTAAACCAACTAAAGCTACCAAACCTTTAAATTCCATTTTATCCTGAATGTACAGGCCAAAATCGATATTATCTTCAGACCAGATATCCGTGCGGAAATAAGTTCTTGAATGTGTAGAATCAACAGCATTAAAATCTATCTGACTCCAGGCAATATTCGTCACATCCATATTATTATGTGTAAATTCAAGTCCACCACGAACTTGATGGTTCTGACTTAGCTGACTTTCAAGGTCAATTTTTAATTTATTAACCTGTGATAACTGGTCACGATAACCGGGATCATCTCCGCCGGTCCACCAGATATTATTTTCGCGTACACGATTGGTGTAATGGGGTCCTTCTCCATCAAAATCCCAATTAAGGAATTCATTTCTATCACCATCGCCGTCACGATCGTCAACATCGCGAACACCATATTTATATTTTGATGACATATTTTGATATTTGATCTCATAATATGTTTTAGAACTTAACTGGTGGGTAAAACCTAAGTTAAAAGTATAAGCTTCCCGTTCGCGGTCCCAGAGATAATCCTGTCTGCGTTCATCTAAATAAACATATCTAAATTTACTCTGATCATACCAGGTAAGTGTATCGCCATCAACAACAATTTGTTCACGACGACCGATACCAAAGGCCGAATCTTGATAGGCGCTGGCATCATCAACATAATGATAAACTATAGCTGTATCTGAGCGTACATCAGGATTTGGATCATAATAATAGATATCTTTCCAGTATTCATCTGCAGGCCCATATTTTGAGGCATAAATGTAAAAATCATCAGATTCTGTAGAGGAGTACATACCCGAAGCAGACAGTTTCATTTTATCATTTAATTTTGCGGTCAATTTACCATAGAATTTTTGAGAGCTATAGGTATTATTAATAAAGTAATCTTGTTTTTCATTTGTCAGATCTGCTGATAAAGAAAAGGTCAATCTATCGGAATTAGGAATAATGGGTCCACTTAGAGTCAGACGCGCAACATTCTGCAATTCATGCTGATATTTTAAGGTGTACCAGCGATCATCGCGAGGCATAATAAGATTTCGGAGAGAATCCTGCCCCACTCCAAGAGTATCATTCTCTAATCTGTCAGAGAACATCGCGATATTCTTTTCTTTGAATTTATCTAGAGGCATGAGCAGATCATTGAGACTTGAGCCAAAATCTGTGGTCATAAAAGTAACTTTCCCTGAAAGTTTCTTAGAGCCCGCATCCGTGGCAACGTTAATAACACCAGATTGAACATTTCCATATTCAGCGCTCAAACCACCTAATGATACTTCCATTTCCGTGATGGCTTCTGTAGGTACACCCAGTGTAAAACCGCCGGTGGATCCTGAATATGTAGAAGCAGGATCACGGACAGGCATACCATCCACAACAACCAAGACTTCGCCTGAGCGACCTCCTCGGAAGTGAGAACCGACCACGCCAGGTTGATTTTGAGCGATGGTCATAAAGTTATCAATCGGCTGGACCTGCATCTCTTCGGATGTAACATTATGCGTTGAAGCAAATGAATCATCTTTTAATAATGAACGGGTTGCCATAACAACCACTTCATCCGTACCAATTGCCTCAACATTCATTCTGACATTTAGCTCTGAAGTTAAGTTAATGTTAACCTTGATATCTGTCACTAGCAATGAACCATAACCAACATAAGAAGCTCTTGCTTCATAAATGCCCGGCTCAACATTTAAGATTGCATAATATCCTTCTGCATCGGTAGCTGCTCCAAGTGAGGTAGCATTACCATTTTGTAGAATAATAATATTTGCCCCGACTAATGGGGCGTTTGTTTGATCATCACGAATAACTCCTGCAATTTTACCGGTGGTAGCTGCAAAGAGTGATTGCGAGAAGATCAGGCATACTGAAAAGCATAACAATGCTATTCTGCGATTCTTTACCATAGACTTTCCTTCCCTGGGTTCGGCAAACTGAAAACTTATAATCTGCTTATTTATACATTTCTATTTTACAAGTAACATTAAAATAAGAAAAAGAATTAAGAGATTCAACAGATTTTCAAAGCTTTTGGAAGTTTTTTTTATTATTTTTGGGAAAATAGCATAAGGAGTACGGAATGCACCATAATTTGAAGATCACGGATGTCGACATTTTCCCATTTAACCTCAGCTCTGAACATGAGTTTAAGATAGCAACCATGGTAATTAGCGGCGCTCAGAACGTTCTTATTCGCTTAAGAACTAACCAGGGCCTGGATGGCTGGGGCGAAGCATCATCTTTCCGCGCCATTGTCGGGGAAACTCAAAAGATCAATCTTGCAGCAGCGCAAGAGCTTAAAGAAGTGCTCATCGGCAAAAATCCATTGGATTTTGCCTCTAGAATCAGAGAAATGGATGCTTTTTTACCTTTGAACGCTACAATTAAGTCAGCATTTGATATGGCACTTTACGATATTGCTTCTAAACATGCTAATTTACCTCTCTATCGTTTCCTTGGTGGTGAAAAACGAGTCATAGAAAGCGATCTAACCATGGGTATTGGCAAATTAGAAGATGCCGGTAAAGATGCCAAGAAAATTATTGACCAGGGTTTTAATAAAATTAAGACCAAAGTTGGTATCGACCCCATCGAAGATATTTTAAGATTAAAAGCCATACGAGAAGCAGTGGGTCCGGATGTTAAGATCCGTATTGACGCCAACCAAGGCTGGGATCGCGTGACAGCTGTTAAATGCTTAAATGCACTGGAACCCCTGGATATTGAGTTTTGCGAGCAGCCGCTGCGTCGCTGGGACCTTGATGGCATGAAATATGTCTCAGAGCGTACAAGTATCCCACTTATGGCCGATGAATCGGTATTTTCACCTGAAGATGCCCTGATGGTCATTCAAAAACAAGCTGCACCCATGATCAATATTAAAATATCTAAATCAGGTGGTATTAAGAATGCCATTATGATCGCCAATATCTGTGAAGCAGCACATATTCCTTGTATGACGGGATGCATGTCCGAATCCGGCCTTGCCAATACAGCTTTTTCACATTTTGCCATGGCTCATCCCATTGTTCAGTATTTTGATCTGGATGCAAATGTGGGTCATATCAATGAACCTATCATTGGGGGTGTGATTATTGAAAACGGCATTGTTAACTTTCCTGACGATATGATCGGCATCGGTGCTTATCCGGATCCTGATTTTATTAAAACACTTAAAAGCTTTTGACGAGATGACAGAAAAATTTCGACGTGATAACTGGATAACCAGGATTGTTTTTTAATACTAAAAAAGATTATACATCTCACGAAAGAAATGATTGTCGCCAAAACATTGTAATAGACGCAGCGTCCTCCTTCGCTCCGATATATCGGATAAGAGAGTGAAGGATTTATTCATGCGAAAGAACTATTAAAAAACAAAATTCATAATACATTTAATACCCTTGAATTTTAAGCTGAGAAAATAGATCAGATCCTAGATAAATATAGTGGTGTAATGTTTTGCGGAATAACATATTAATTTGTAAAAAATGCGCATAAGCAAAAAAGGGTGAAAAAAATCACCCTTTTGGAAAAATCAATTTATTATTAGATATTTAAGATTTTGATATCTCCATTGACCATGGTCATTTTGATATTAAAATCTTCATCAAAAGCTACAATATCGGCATCGCGACCAGGCATAATATAGCCGGTTTCTGTCTGACGGGAAATAACGGTTGCCGGATTACATGATGACATGCGTAAGGCATCTTCCAATGGAACATCCATATCCCGGACAAGATTTTTAACACCAATATTCATAGTCAAAGAAGAACCTGCTCTTGTACCATCAGCTGTTTTGACAAATAATCCATCTTTAAGATAAACTTCTTCCTTGTTAGCTGTTTTGATACCTTCAGTTTGGCCGGTTGGTCCTAAACTATCGGTAATAAGAACGATCTTATGAACCGGTTTAACTCTTTGAAGTAATTTAACGATAGCGGGATGAAGATGATAACCATCGGCAATAATTTCGCAAGCAACATTAGGATAGATCATAATAGCACCTACAACACCGGGATCGCGGTGATGTAAGCGACGCATTGCATTAAAAAAGTGAGTGGAGTGTAAAATACCTGCTTGAATTGCTTCCAGCATATCGTCAAAAGTTGCATTTGAATGTCCTGCAGCCAGAACAATATCATTTTCTGCGCAGTATTGAGCCAATTCATGAACGCCATCTAATTCGGGGGCAACAGTCATAATTGTTATATTACCGCCCGCGGCTTTGTTGAATTGTTTCATTTTATCGAGATCAATAAGTGACATGCTCTTTGGATCTAAAGCACCTTTTTTCTTTGGAGAAATAAATGGACCTTCAAGGTTAGCGCCAAATATTTTCGCACCCTCTTCTTTTCCCATAGCTTTGTTAACAGCTTCTATGCATTGAAGAAATTGTCCATGTTCTTGAGGATAAAGTGTAGGACAAAAGGCTGTTACACCATAATTAACCAAAGCTTTGGACATAGCAAGAATTGAATCCACGGATCCATCAGATGTATCGTTACCATGAATACCATGAATATGAGTATCAATAAAACCGGGAGATAACATTGTACCTGCCAGATCAATATATTCAATATCTTTTGGAAGGTCCCAGTTTTTCATTTTCTCATTACTAACCACATCTGAAATTTTTCCATCCTTAACAATAACGCTTGCATCTTTGATCGTTGCTATTCCTGTAAACAGCTTCGCGATTCTTAAACAATATGATTTAAACATTTTTCATCTAAATTTATGTTAGGAACATAATCATTTCCTGAAATAAATAAAAGGAAAAAGAGAATTAAAATAAAGTATTATTTATAATTTAAACTATAAACTTTCCCTATAATACAATTAAATCCATCTAAGTCAAGATAATGAGAGTTATAGAGAAGCATTATTATTTATCTGAAATCCTGATAGAAATAGTCTCTTATCTCTGAAGAAGAAAGTGCTTAAATGTTTTAAAATCAGCTTTCATTTTTATAGCGTTTTTTTCCAGATCAAGAACTTTTGCTAAGCGTTCCGGCATGGGGACTTTAATACCAAGAATGGGTTCTACCACATCGGCAAATTTTGCAGGATTTGCGGTTTCTAAAGTAATGATAATATCATCCGGTGAAACCATTTGATGATATTTCTCACTTGCACACATTCCTACAGCTCCATGAGGATCTAAAATATAATTATATTTTTCGTAGCTGCTTTTTATTTTATCCTTAGTCTCAGAATCAAAAAATGACCAGGAATACAAATCGTTTTTCATAAAAGGCACTGCGTGACCATATAGGTCTTGGATACGGACAATATTGCTTGGGTTACCCACATCCATAGCATTCGAAATCGTCTGCTTTGTCGATCGTGCTTCATAATCGCCCGTATTTAGATATCGAGTAAGACTATCGTTTTTATTGCAGGCTGCCACGAATTTCTTAACAGGTAAACCCATGCGTTTTGCAATAAGTCCTGCCGTTAAATTCCCTAAATTTCCACTGGGAACGCAGATAACAGGCGCTTCTTTAAGGCCTCGTGAGCGCAACTGAGCCACAGCATGAAAATAGTAAAAACTCTGGGGTAACATTCTTGCAAGATTAATGGAATTTGCAGATGATAAATTCATTTTTCCCGAAAGTTCATCATCTACGAAGGCCTGTTTTACCAGATCCTGGCAATCATCGAAAGAGCCCTCAATTTCAAGCGCTGTAATGTTCTTGCCTAAGGTTGTTAATTGCTGTTCTTGAATTTTAGAGATCTTTCCTGAGGGATATAAAAGGACGACATCAATATTTTCGACCCCGTAAAAACCATGGGCCACAGCCGATCCCGTATCACCGGAAGTTGCAACTAAAACAGTGGATTTTTGATCGCTATCCTTTAAATAATAGGCCATTAAACGCGCCATAAAACGAGCGCCAACATCCTTAAATGCAAGGGTTGGACCATGAAAAAGCTCCAGGATATAATTTTTATCGTCAAGTTTTACAAGCGGCGTATCGAAAGAAAGCGTATCATCCACAATCTGAAGAATAACATCTGCCGGGAGATCCTCACCAAGAAGAGTCAGGGCCACGGCAGAAGCCAACTCCCGAAAGGAAAGTTTATGCATATTATCAAAAAAATGTGCCGGCATTTGCGGAATATCAACAGGCATATAAAGACCTTTATCCTTAGGCAATCCTTGTAAAACAGCTGTTTTAAGATCGACTTCCGCGACTTCTTGATTTGTACTGAAATATTTCATTTATCTCCCTGAATGCGTTAATAATTCTCTATAGATTATAAGGGTTTTATCGGATGATTTCATTGTTTTTCTCTTCTTTTTCATGAAAAGCTGTCTTATTATCTAATGTCATTAATATAAAAGGAGCTCTCATGAAAGTTTTTAACAGAACCATGCTATTTATATCACTCGTTTTTGTCACATTTTCCTGTTCGACTGCCTACATCTCATCGGAGGGTGCTTATCTGGAAAAGTATTATGACCCTGATACTCTATTGGTCCTTACCCAAACCCCCGATCCGGATATCTGGATTATTGATGTGCGTGGTGAGGCAGCTTATAACAGACGTCATATCCCTACTGCCAGGAATTTTTTCTCAGGCGAGATCTTAGATCGCTTGGATGAACTGCCAAAAGACATTGGACTTATTCTTTACTGTGAAACCGGCGGTCGCGCCCAAATGGTCATTAATAATCTTGAAGACGAAGGATACACCAAAATGCTCAATTGGGGCGGCAACTCACGCTGGCCCTATGAATACGATAGTAATGAATAGAAAAGAAGTCGATATATTGAGAATCGAGAGCTGGGTAAAAGAGTTTAAGGTTTCTTGCAAAGAAGCTGAGAAAAGGTAATTTCTGATTTCTGCTTCTTAGCTTCTTA
>CAZNFT010000002.1:0-5219 GCA_964572745.1 uncultured bacterium | reverse complement strand
CTTCTTAACTTCTTAACTTCTTAACTTCTTAACTTCTGTCTTCCGGCTTCTGTTCAGATTATTTCAGCACCTTTAGAATTCACTTTCGACACATAGCATTGATTATCGATTTCATGATCATCATAAACTTGTGACATAGCAATTGCAACTCTTCTGGCTACTACTTTACCTCTACATAGAGCAAATATTGTTGGTCCGGAACCGGATATACCGCAGGCAAGAGCTCCTGCTTTTATCCCCGCATCTTTTACTTCATCAAAATAGGCTAAAAGCTCTTTCCTATTGGGTTCAGCCAGCATATCCACCATGGATCGGGATAAAAGGTCCCATTTAGATTGATATAAAGCAACGACAAAAGCAGCCAGGTGTGCAGATTGAGCCACTGCAGTTTCAAGCGGGACTGTCTTAGGGAGTACGGCGCGGGCATCGCGGGTGGCGACAGCCAGCTCGGGATGCACCACGGCACAATATAAATTTTTAGGATAATCGAGTTTAATAACATCTATGGGATCATGTGAGCGGATAAGAGTGATGCCTCCCAAAAGTGCCGGGGCCACGTTATCGGCGTGGGCCGCGCCGCAAGCTACCCTCTCACCTTCCATTGCATAAGGAAGCAGTTCTTCTTTTGTAAAGGGCGATCCCAAATAAGCATTAGCTGCTACAGCCGCTGCCACAGATGACGAAGCTGAGGATCCCATACCACTTTGAAGTGCTAAGCCCTTTACAAGGCGGATTGCTAAAGCATCATCTCTGTTCAGGTCATCCAGCATTTTTTGTATAACAACGCCTACAACATTCTTTTCCGCTTCTTTGGGCAATACGCCACCGTCACCGTTGATCTCGATTAACTCCACTCCGGGCTTTTTGCCCTTTTCTATAGAAACATAATCACCGGGTTGCTCAAGTGCTAAACCCAGACAATCAAATCCCACCGAGACATTCCCAATGCTGGCAGGTGCATAAGCGCAAATACGTTTAGTCTTCATAATAACCCTTTGCTACTAAAAGTTCGGCGTTTAAAACAGCTGACCCGGCAGCACCCCGAACTGTATTGTGTGACAAAACATTAAATTTATAATCAAAGATGGTACATTCCCGTAGACGGCCGATACTGACTGTCATACCTTTTCCAAGATCACGATGCAAACGAGGCTGCGGAAAGCGGGGATCATCAAAATATACAATAGGTGTTTTAGGTGCCGAAGGAAGTTCTAATTCCTGTGGTTCCGAGCTATATTCTTTCCACGCTTTTAGAATCTCTTCTCTTTTTACTTTTTTCTTAAATGAAACACTCACCGATTCCATATGTCCATTTACTACCGGCACTCTGTTACAAGAAGCCGAAATAGTTAGATCGGAAAATTCTACTTTTCCATTTCTTAACTTTCCAAGAATTTTGAGGGCCTCGATCTGCATTTTTTCTTCTTCACCGGCAATATATGGGATCATATTATCAATGATATCTAAAGAAGATACTCCCGGATAACCTGCACCGGATAAGGCCTGCATTGTGACAACCGATACCTTATCAATGCCAAAAGCATCATCCAAAGGTTTAAGCGCCATAATAAGTCCCGTGGTTGAACAGTTCGGATTTGTGACTATCTTTCCCGGAGTTTTTTGCTGTTCTATCAAAGCAAGATGATCGGGATTCACATCGGGGATCAATAGTGGAACATCCTCGAACATGCGGTGATTCTTAGCATTTGATATCACAATATATCCTGCTTCTGCAAAAACTTCTTCAATAGGACCGGCGACTTTGGCATCTAATCCGCTAAAAACAATCTTGCAGGGCAAATCTGCGTCGCAGGGCGAAACCACCATATTCCCAATGTTTTTGGGAATCTCTCCAGCCTGAAACCAATTGGCTGCATGTTTATATAATTTTCCTGCTGACCGCTCAGATGCGGCCAAAGCTGTAATTTTAAACCAGGGATGATCCTTGAGTAACTCAATGAATTTTTGTCCGACTGAACCGGTTGCACCTAAAATGCCTACAGGGATCTTTTTTGTTATTTCTTTCATATATTTTTCCTATCGCCTTTTATATTTTTGTCGCCTGCTTCATATCAATAGATTCTTCACTTTCTTCAGAATAGCAACTTAATACTTTTTATTATTTAATTCTTCTTTTTCTTATATAGTCCAGATGGAATTCATCGGATCTCTACTACAGACCTATTCGTTTACAATTCTTAAGACATCCCCCATCATACCGCTGGCAGTTACAAGTGCACCCGCCCCGGCTCCTTTTATAACTAAGGGATTAATGGGATAGCGTTGAGAATAAATGGCAACGACATTATCCGGTCCCGATAAATGATAAAAGGGATGCTCATCATTAATTTCACCTAAGGCTATTTTAATACCTTTTGGCGAGATCTCTGCAATATATCTTAAGACTTTCTTTTCTTTTGCTAGTCTTTCCAGACATTTTTTCCATTTTTCATCATCCTGGGCCAATAATTCCATAGCTTTATCAATACTTTTTGCTTCCTGACAAGCTTTAGATATTAATGGTTCAGGGATAGAATCGCTCATTTCAAGATCGCAGCCAATTTCTCTGGCAAGAATTAATGCCTTTCTTGCTACATCCATGCCGCCCAGATCTTCACGAGGATCGGGTTCGGTAAATCCCTGTTCTTTTGCATATAGAACGGTTTCAGAAAAAGTGCTTTCAAGAGAAAAGCTATTAAAAAGATAAGATAGCGTTCCCGAAAGAATGGCTTCAATTTTATTAATCTTATCCCCTGTCTCCAACATGCTCTGAAGCGTAGAGATCACAGGCAATCCTGCTCCCACAGTTGCTTCGTATCTGTATTTGGAATTGTGCTTTAATGTGGCATTCTTAAGCGATCTGTAATAATCCATGCTCCGCGTGTTAGCAATCTTATTGGGCGTGACCAAAGAAATTCCTGCGGAAAGGATTTCTTGATATTTTGAGGCAATAAGAGGTGAAGCTGTACAATCCAGACAGATCTTAGAGCTCGTGGGGTCATCTTTCATGGCCTGAATAAAGGCATTGATATCCGCGCTTTTACCTTTTTCTTCCAAAGAATTCAGAGACCGTTCGACATTTAAACCGCTGGCACGCAAAAGCATTTTACGCGAATTTGTAATACCGTTCAATTGTAAAGGAGAATCCTGAAGCAGCTGGATAAATGCCGTCGCCACAAGTCCGCTACCAATGCAATAAACAGCGGTTTTTTCTTTTATGGGGAAAAGTGCCCGATGAAGCGCCTTAATGGCAGACTGAGTATCGGCTGCATCGATAACAATGGAAATATTTCTCTCGGAAGAGCCCTGGGAAATAGCTTTTACATTGATCTGCCGGCGACCGAGGGCGGAAAATATTTCTGCAGAAATTCCGGGCTTCTGGCGCATTCTATCTCCGACCACCGCAATAATAGCTGTATTTTTTTCAGGAATAACATGGTCTATCATGCCCGCTTCGATCTCAAGTTGAAATGAGAGATTGAGAGCTTCAACTGCCTTATCGGCTTTATCTGCATCAATTGCAAAACAAATACTATGCTCAGATGATGCCTGAGTAATTAAAATAATATTGATCTCATGCTGAGCGAGGCAATCGAAAAGTCTTGCCGATATACCTCTCACACCCACCATGCCGGGACCCTGCATTCTTAAGAGTGCCACATTATTGATTGACGCAATGCCGGTAGCATGATAATCCGCTTCAGTTCCCTTATTGGATATCAGCGTCCCTATGGTTTGGGGATCGAAAGAATTGCGTATGCGAATGGGAATATTTTTTCGCATGGCAGGTATCATGGTCGGCGGAAAGATAACTCTTGCTCCAAAATGTGATAACTCCGAAGCATCTTCGTAAGAAATGGATGGAATAGCAAAAGCATCAGGAGTTATGTCGGGATCTGCCGTCATCACACCCGGAACATTGGTCCAGATAACGATCTCTTCAGCTTCCAATGAAGAAGCAAGAATTGATGCAGTATAATCTGATCCAGAGCGGCCCAGACTTGTAGTTTGTCCCTCTTTAGTCGAAGCTATAAATCCGGTACAAATATGATTTCCGGGATTTTCATTAAAATAATTATTAATCTTACTATCACTGAGAGCAAAGTTTACTTTTGCCTCACCAAACTTATTATCACTGATAATAATATTACGCGTATCGCAGGCAGAAACATCGATATTTTTTGACTTAAGAGCTGATGAAATAATGACCACCGAAGCTCTTTCGCCGCAACTCATCACAAGGTCACGGGTTCTTGCTGTTTGTTCACCCAATAAAAACATACCCTTGAGAGTATCACGCAATTCACGAAAGATCTCAGACAAGGCATGCAGAGCCTCTTTTCTGTGATCTGAGGAAATAAGCTCAAAAACGATCTGTTCATGTCGGGAAATAAGATCATTTAAGATCCCCTTATACTCAGAATTACCCTGATATGCCAGTTTACAAAGATCGATCAAAGTATTTGTAACACCTCCCAATGCAGATACAACAGTTATCACTCGCATCTCATCAGAAATATCGGATTCAATTATATCCAGAGCCCGTAAAATACAGTCCGTATTTTCTAAAGACTTACCACCAAATTTTATTACTTTTGTTTTCATATCTATCCAAACTTTTTAATGGCATGAATTTAGACTATTATTCGGCAAAATCAAATAAAAATTGACTATTTTTCGTTATTGACAGGGGTTTCAATGAAAATTATATGATTTTCAAGATGAAAAAAAGAATAGCTTGATAATTAGCTTAAGATTGAGGTTTAGGTTGAGGTTAAGAAGGTAAGAAGCCTGCTCTTCGTAGCTCCGAATAATCGGAGCGAAGTAGAGGTAAGAAGGTCATCAGGAGAATGAGGTGAGAAGGTGAGAAGGTGAGAAGGTGAGAAAAGAAGAAGATAAGAGGATAAGAGGGTAAGAAAAGAAGCCTGCTCTACATAGCTCCGCAGGAGCGAAGTGGAGATAAAAAGGTCATCAGGATGTTTTTTTTCTTGGCAGAAGTAGAGACGCAGCACCTTGTCCGCCGTAGCCGCCAGCTTAGCAGGAGTTTCTTCGAGAATGGAGGCGAAGGAGGACGCTGCGTCTTTTAGATTGTTTGGACGAAGATGATTTCTTTCGTGAGATGTATATTTCGGAAAAATGAACTCTGACGCATGGAGGGGCCTCTTTGAATATCGAACAAGGAATGTCGATTTTTGATTTGCGAAATCCTCAATATCTAA
>CAZNFT010000001.1:0-159759 GCA_964572745.1 uncultured bacterium | reverse complement strand
GGGAGTGATTAGTACGCCATCTAGGACTTGAACCTAGAACCAACGGATTAAGAGTCCGGTGCTCTACCAATTGAGCTAATGGCGCGTATTAGTGACCAGAAATCAGAAATCAGGGATCAGTAATGGAATATCAAAACTTTTGTCAGCTTTTGCTTTATCCTGCGCCAAGGCTAAGGATGACAAGAAAGCTTCGGCCGGCCTGCGTTCACCTAAGCAAGCTGCGGTGAACTTGGTACGCACGGAAGGATTCGAACCCTCGGCCTTCGGAACCGGAATCCGACGCTCTATCCAGCTGAGCTACGTGCGCATAGATTATTCTTTAGAAATCTTTATCAAAAAGCGAATTAATATAAACGAATTACTTTCCGTTTCAAAATTATTTCTAAAACAGCTTTAGTTAAATTAAAAAAGATTTTCATATCAAATGTGACGAGGAATTTTTATTATAGCTTATATTATTAGAATCTAAGGAGGCGCAATATGGCACGCTTTATCAAGAATAAAAAAGCAACAATAGGACAAATGCCCGGTGAACCTGTTTTTATTGGCAGACAAAAAACTGAAAAAACCAGCATTCGTGTGATAGAATATAATGAGAGCTCACTTAATGAATATGATCAGGATATCAAAAAACCATTAGAGATCAAAGATGATCTGACCACATGGATAAATATTAATGGCTTGCATGATGTTAATGTCCTAAAATCTATTGGTAAAAATTTTGATATCCACTCTCTGGCAATTGAGGATATTGCAAATACAGGACAAAGATCTAAATTAACCGAGTACCCAAAACATCTTTATTTTATTATAAAAATGATGAGAATTGATAGTTCGGATAATCTCGTTCATAGTGAACAGCTTAGCTTAATTATCGGAAAAAATTATCTCATCAGCTTTCAAGAAAAACCCGGCGATATCTTTGAAGTTGTTCGAAATAGAATAAGAAATTCACAAGGGCGTATCAGAAAATTGGATACAGACTATCTTGCCTATTCCCTTCTTGACTGTGTTGTTGATAATTACACCACGATTGTTGAGCAATTAGGTGAAGAAATTGAAGAAATGGAAGATAAAATCCGCAAAAACCCCGACAAACCCCTTCTTGAAAAAATAAACGATTATAAAAGAGAAATGAATTATCTTAAAAAAACGTTTAGACCCGCAAAGGAAGGTATTTCTCTTTTTTCAAGATTAGACTCTGAACTCATTTTTGATAGTACACGGCCATTTATCAAGGATCTGCTGGATAATATGACGCAAACTCTGGAAATTACCGATGCATACCGGGATATGCTTTCTGACTATCTGGGAATTTATAATACGATCATCAATAATCGTCTAAATGAAATCATGAAGGTTTTAACTATTTTCTCGGCAATTTTTATCCCTCTTACTTTTATTGCAGGTATTTACGGGACAAATTTTGATTACTTTCCTGAACTTCACTTTAAGTATAGCTACCCTATTTTTTGGGGAGTGCTAATTATTATTGCAATTTTAATGTTGAGCTTTTTCAAGAAGAAAAAATGGCTATAAAACTTATTTATTATTTTTATGTCTTTCATGACAAAATAGAACTTAAACTTCAAGCTTCCGGAAAAAACAATGAGGGAAGAAATAATTTTCGTCCAAAAACAGACAAGAGACAGAACAATGCCCTGTCTCTTGTCTGTTTAAAGTTATACTGATCAGGATATTTTACTATTTAGCAATCACTGCTCACTGGTTTCCGATAATAAATTTTTACTCTATCATTTTCTTCGATAACATAATGCTCAAAGCCAAGACTAGTACCTTTTTCAATCAGAGGAACAGGAAGAAAACTTGAGATCAACTCATAGGTTTTTCCGGAAGCAAGTTCATTTAGATCACTAAGCACCTGATTGATGGGATGTTCACCACGAGCTAACATCTCACGAGCATCAAAGCTTTCGTCAACTTTTCCTGTAAACCATTCCGGCTTACTTCGATTTACTTTAAAATTGTCTGAACTTTCAATACAATCTTGACCGACTAATTTACGTGACATGTTGATTAATTCCTCTACATTTATTTTACCAATAGCTGCCACTTGTTGCATGGTAGCGATTTTGGCGATTGTTTTTCTCAAGAGTGGATTCTTGAGTTCTTTGAATGCCGGGATAAATTCTATCAACTTATCTTCAAGCTGAGGGAATTCATCTAAGACATGTAATAATTTTGATTTTGGTGTAATGATCATTTTTTACCTCTAGCTATAAGATAGAATTCTTTGTTCGCCTTTGAGTTCTCGATAGTAAGTGACATCATGGGAGACTTCCAGCGTTCCAAGATACTCACCCTTACCGTTTTTCAATGCAAAGTATTCAATATGGATCATTTTGCCACCCATATTGATCCAGAAAGGTGCATGACTTTGCTTTCCTGTTTTGAAGTCATCAATGATCTTATCTACAATATGGGCCGATGCAGGAGGATGACAGAGACGGACATCACGATTCAGGATAGCTCTATTACGCTGAAACACCCGCTCTTTTCCTTGAGAAAAGTACTTTACCTTATCGTTTCTATCTACAAAAGTCATATCAACGGGAAGATGATTTAAAATAGCGAGTAACTCTTCTACAGAGAAACCACCTGAAGGTAATTGAATTTGTCCGCCACTTTGTTGAATCTCATTTATCGATTCCTCTTCCACCCCTTCAGGGCGCCAGTCAACCTGCGGATCATAGAGACAAAAACCAATTTCTATAGATTGTTTTGCAATCTCATACCATTCGCCATCTGTAATGTTATCTAAACTCATTGGGAAGAGAATTTCTTCTTCCTTGATTACCATATCATCAATAGCTTGAGCCGCAGGTAAAAGGATCATTTCTGCAGATGCTAACAATTCGCTGCGAGTAATTCCCTCGACATTGAGTAACTCAATAGCGCCTTTCACCAATTCACGAATTTCGTCATCTTTGCCCCATAAAACTTTAGGTGGTCCTGTAATACCTTTTGTTTCAAGATAAGGAAAAATCAAATACTCTTTGCGTTGATAATGTTTATCTACATCAAATAATTGATTAAACAAGGCTCGCAAATCCAAAATATCTTTGGCTACATCTTCTACGCTCAATTTGCTGATCTTTTCAAGAAGTGCGCGAATCTGTGCTGTTACTTTTTTCAATTCGACATTCTCTTTTTTCATAACATCAATAGGGTGACCTTCGGGAACTTCTTTTGCGCCGGACAGATCAACTTTTCCGTGTAAAACTGCAGAATGAATATCGCAAAGTTTTAAAATTTCCTCTTCGGGAAGCCCTTCACTAATCAATTCCTGCTCTACTTCAACAACATCTCCGTAAGGTACTTGAGATAAAATATCGGTTAATTCGGCACGAACCGTTTCCTGTGATTCACCATCGTGTAATTTCAATATAAGCTTTTTTAATTCGGCTTTCCTTTTGGCTGAATTATTAATTAATTCACTCATGTGTTTCTCCATTTCTTTAATATCAACACTTTTATCTTAACTTTATTTGCTTTTATCCTTGTTTTTTTTCATCAATATCATGCTTGTAATTCCAAAAACAAAAAATGCCAGACCGAACCATACATGTAAATGTACGATCATCTGATGAGTAGGATCTGCGCCTTTAAGATAATTGATAAAAAGCGGGATTGTTGTCAATAGAGTTGCAAAAAAACTTACAGATCTGAGTGCGTTTAAAATTTTCATAACTTCTCCTTTATAATATGATTGACTTGGACTTCGGACGTGGTGTCTTGATCACAAGTATTCGCAGGTCAGCATCGCTATAATTATACCAGCAATGTGCGATCATTTTGGGACTTTCCACCAAAGTACCGACTTCGACTTCTTGTTTTTCTTCGCCAATTAGTACTGTTCCCTTTCCTTCAAGAACATAAAAAGCAACATCAACCGGAGTGAGGTGAGCTTTTAATTCTTCACCTGGTTTTAAAAAGATATGCACAATCTGAGCATGCTCATCTGAATACAGGTCTCTTACATCCACTCCATGCATATTCTCACGACTTTCGACATCTTGCCATTTTTTTGTTTTCATTTTATATTTCCTTTTACTTTTTTATTTTTACATACAATAATACGAAATGTGAGCTACCATTAGCTGTAACATATGTTACCTAAATGATCGATTTGATGTAAAAATGCGGTAGCTAAAATAATATATGGCAAGATCACTGGATGATGAAGATCGTTTTTCGACCCTCCTACGTCCCGATAATTTGGGGCTTACACCTTCGCTCCTGCGGAGCTTTGGTGCCCAGGTCGGCGGACTGGTTGCTGCGTCTCTACTTCTGCCAGGAAGAAATCTCCCAGGCTTCCATGTCGAGGACATCCCTGTAGAATATATTCAATACTTTTACATTTCAACGCTTCAACATTCCTATATTGAGAATTTCCTGAATAGTAAACCCTTCTCCTAATTAATTATAAAAACTCTATTGTAGAGACCCAATGCATTGTATTTGACAAAAAACACCTTCCAGCACACAGTGCCTCACCTAGGCACAAGGCTAAGGTGGGCAGGCAAGGTCTACTCAGGTTTCACGTCTTACATTCCTTTGATCAGATCAATCATTTCAATAGCGTTGAGTACGGCTGTCCAGCCTTTGTTACCGGCTTTGCTTCCGGCTCTTTCGAGTGCCTGTTCAATACTGTCGGTAGTGATAACTCCAAAAATAACGGGTTTCCCGCTATCCAATGAAACTTTTGCAACGCCTTTACTGACTTCGGCAGCTACATAATCAAAGTGAGGAGTTGCACCACGAATGACGGCACCTAAGCAAACAACAGCATCATAATCCTTTGTTGCAAGTACTTGAGCTGCAAGTGGGATCTCAAAAGCACCCGGCACCCAAGCAATATGTAGATCTTCTTCACTTCCGCCGTGGCGAACAAAGCAATCCTTTGCTCCGGAAAGAAGTTCTTTTGTAATAAGATCGTTAAAACGCGAAATAACGACTGCTATTTTTTGTCCCTTTGCTAATAATTGACCTTCAAAATTCTTCATTTTTTTATTTCTCCTTTTTATCATTTAAAATCAGATGTCCCATTTTATCTCGCTTAGTTTCAAGATAAAATCGGTTAATTGAGTTGGGTTCTATTTCTAAAGCCACTCTTTCAGTTATTTCCAGATCATATCCCGATAAACCAACGATCTTTTTGGGATTATTGGTCATCAGTTTAATTTTTCTGATACCAAGATCTTTGATTATCTGTGCGCCTGTTCCGTAATCGCGGAGATCCGGATCAAAGCCCAGTTTAATGTTTGCCTCTACCGTATCGTAACCCTTATCTTGTAATTCATAGGCTGCAAGTTTGTGTTTTAAACCGATGCCACGGCCTTCTTGCCTTAAGTAGATCAAAGCGCCTTTACCTGCTTCAGCGATCATTTGAAAAGCGGCGTCTTTTTGTGCACCACAATCGCATCTTGCAGAATGAAAAACATCTCCGGTCAGGCACTCGGAATGGACTCTAAGCAGGACCGGTTCATCGGGCGAAAATTCACCCATGGTTATGGCTATATGTTCTTTCTCATCTAAAAGATCACGATACATGGTCATTTTAAAATGCCCGAATTTATTTGGAAAATCCACTGTAGCTTCTTTTTTAATAAAGCTATCATATTTCCGACGATATTTTATGAGATCCGCAATGGTAATAATTTTTAGATTGTGCTCCTTGGCAAAATCTACCAGCGAGGGCAAACGCATCATCGTGCCGTCGTCATCCATTACTTCACACATCATGGCAACGGGTTCACATCCGGCTAAATTACAAAGATCTATTGATGCTTCCGTATGGCCTGTTCTTTTTAATACACCACCGGGTTTTGCAATAATAGGAAATATATGACCCGGACGACCAAGTTCTTCGGGCCTAGAGTCTTTTTCTGCAAGAACCTCAAAAGTCCTCGCTCTATCAGCTGCAGAAATGCCGGTCGTAGTACCCTCTACGGCATCGACGGAAACGGTGAATCCTGTCGTATGCAAAGATGAATTCTTATCAACCATATCATGAAGTTCAAGCTGCTTTGCCTTTTCCCCATCTATTGCCGCACAAATAAGTCCGCGTGCTTTTATAGCAGCAAAATTGACACTCTCGGCTGTAACAAATTCTCCTGCCTGAATAATATCGCCTTCATTTTCGCGCAATGGATCATCAACAACGATGAGCATTTTCCCTTGTTTAAAATCTTCAATAGCCTCTTCAATAGTATTAATTTTTAAATTCTTGATCTCTTTTGTCATACCTGGTATCCCCATGATAATAGTGTTGATCTATCCAAAGTTTTTTTATCTTTCATGAATTTTGCGATGTATTTACCAAGAATATCGGTTTCTACATTTACAATATCCCCTCTTTTTATTTTCCCAAGAAGCGTGTTTGCCAGGGTATATGGGATCACTGCGATCTTAAATTCCCTGTCTTGTACATCGGCAATTGTCAGCGATACTCCGTCCAATGCGACACTCCCTTTCTCGACCATCAAATCTGTAATCGTTTTATCCGTCTTAAATATCATCTCGGAGCTATCTCCCCTTTTCTTGAAAGAAATAAGCTCTGCTGTTCCATCGATATGTCCCTGAACAATATGTCCGTCAAGTCTTCCGTTTGCCGGCATACCTCTTTCAAGGTTAACTTTTTGCCCTCTGGACCAATTTTTGCAAGCAGAACGATCGAGAGTTTCTTGCACAATATCCACCTTAAAGCTATTATCAAGAATAGCTACCACGGTCAGACAAATACCATTAATAGCAACAGAATCATCTACTTGCAGCTCAGAAACAATATCTTTTGCCTTAATGGTCAGACTCACTCCATTCTGATTGGAAGTCATATTTTCTATAGTACCGAAACTTTCAATAATTCCAGTGAACATTTTATTCTCCATCCTTATGTTGAGTAGATTGATCGAGCCCATAACTTTTTAAGATACCCTTGAAATAAATATCCGTATCGATTTTTTCCCAAGAATGCTCAATGAATTTCATCGCTTTTCTCATGGGTTTTTCAGGAATTTGCATCATGCGAATGCCCTTACCGATGAGTTTTGGCGCTATAAAACAATCAACCCTGTCTATCATATCCAATTCCGCTAAAAGAGTATGCATATGTCCTCCTCCCTCGCAGAGGATTGATGATATGCCTTCTTGTCCCAAGAAATTTAAAGCTTCGCGCAAACCTATATTGCCCGGTTGTTTTGCGATGATCAGCTTCACTCCCAGTCTTTCCATATTTGCTCGCCATTGATGAGTTGACTGCGTCCCTGTGATCACAGTCGTTCCGATATCTTTTGCATGTTTAACTAAATTAAGATGTGTTGGCAACATTCCTTCGGGATCGTAAACCACTCTTAGTGGATGCTCACCGCGAACATCGCGGACCGTAAGTTCAGGATCATCTTTTAGAGCCGTTCCCAAACCAATTAAAACAGCATCGCAATCAGCTCGCATCTGATGAACAATAACACGGGCATCATGTGATGATATCCATTTTGATTCACCGCTTTTATCAGCAATAAAACCGTCCAGGGTCAGAGCCATTTTGGCAATAATGTAAGGTGTTTGCAGAGTCATCATTTTAATGAAGGGCTGATTCAAATTCAGACACGCTTCGTGAAGCACATCTTCCACTACCTCAATTCCTGCCTGGCGAAGTTTTTCAACACCTCGTCCGGCTACCAAAGGATTAGGATCGCGCATTCCAATAAATACTCGTTTAATACCCGAAGCGATGATCTTATCGGCACAAGGAGGTGTTTTTCCTGTATGTGAGCAAGGTTCAAGCGTGACATAAATATCACATCCTTTTACACCAGTACCTACATCATTGATAGCATTGACTTCTGCGTGAGCCTCACCAAATACTTCGTGTCTGCCACGACCAATGATCTTTCCATCACTCACGATCACCGCACCGGTCCTTGGATTAGGCGACACCCTGCGGCTTGTCGTTTTTGCCATAAGAATAGCTTCTTGCATGAAGGATCTTACAGTTTCACTGATTTTTGTATCCATAAAAAAACCCCTATACTCGGGGAAGAAGGGGTGAACATTATCTTCTTTCATCCGGACTATACCGTCGGCGACTGAATTTCACAGTCTCAATCCAATGCTCTTGCACAGACTCGCGGGCTTTCACCGCCGGTAGGGATATTCTCCCTTCCCCGAAGACGATATGAATATAAGAAGAGTTGAGTTAAAAGGCAAAAATTAAAATGTAAATAGTGGGGCTTAGGAACTGAACTGAATTGGTATTTCTATTGACCCAATGGATTTCCATTTCTATTGACCCAATGGATTTTCATTTCTATTGACCCAATGGATTGTTGTTTCTATTGACCCAATAGATTAAATTACCCCATGACCCTACAACAAATCCTATCTTTTATCCTCGCTTCGGCGGCTCTGACCATTCTTCCGGGACCGGATAATATTTTTGTACTGACCCAAAGCTTAACACGCGGCAAAAAGTATGGCTTGGGTATTTCTCTGGGACTGGTTTCCGGCTTGATCATCCACACTTTTTTAGCTGCTTTTGGAATATCTCTGCTCATCTCTCAGTCTGCTACTGTTTTTACTATCATTAAATATCTGGGCACTGCCTATCTCTTTTATATGGCTCTATCTGCCTTAAAAGAAAAACCTATTCAAGATATTGAAACAAACAATAATACAACCGATAAAGTATCTTTCTCTTCTCTCTGGACCAAGGGTTTGGTCATGAATCTTTTAAATCCAAAGGTCATTGTTTTCTTTCTGGCTTTTTTCCCTCAGTTCATCAGTGAAGATACCTATGCTGCACATTGGCAAATGATCATTCTTGGTCTGTGTTTTATGGCTGTCGCCTTAATAATTTTTTCCCTTATCTCATTCCTTGCCGGATATTTCAGTAAATTCTTAAATAAAGCTAAATTCTGGACCATCGTTAAATGGGCGAAGTTTTTCATTCTTGTAGGAATTGGCCTTGCGCTACTCTTAACATAGAATTAGGATTATCTATATCTCAACAAAACTGTTTTCTTGTCCTTCGGTTTTTCTTTTATTCCTGGATTCAGGGTGTAAGTACAATTTATAAATTATCCGTATTACAAGGCTTTGTTTTGGAATACTCCACATAAAATTCACCTAAGTATTTGTACCGCCCAGCTATAGGGCTTGGATTTTCATCTGACATTCATTAATTTTGAGCAATTGTTTTTTAGACATGACTAAAACAAAGAAGTAGGTTTTCCTGCTTCTTGCCTTTTATAAAGGTCTATTTGACCTTTAAGGAGTATGCATGAAAGTTATTACGATCGCTCTTGGTGGCAATGCACTTGGAAAAACACCGGCAGAACAACAGAAAAATATTGCCAGAGCTGTACCCTCTTTGGTGGATCTGATTACTCAAGGTCATAAAATTATTCTTACCCACGGAAACGGTCCTCAAGTCGGCATGATCTATAAAGCCTTTGAATATGGATCGGCAAATTCAGATAAAATTGCAGCTATTGACCTGCAAGAATGCACCGCCATGAGTCAGGGTTATATTGGATACCACCTGCAACAAGGCATTATGAAAGAGCTTCGACGACTTGGTATGCCCTGGAATGTCTCTACACTTGTATCTCAGGTATCTGTAGATCCAAACGATCCTTCTTTCAAAAACCCTACAAAACCCATCGGTGATTTCTACAGCAAAGAAGAAGCCCTCGCTCTCATGCGTGAAAAACCCGAACAAATATTTAAAGAAGATGCGGGGCGCGGTTGGCGACGCGTTGTTGCTTCTCCAAAACCTATATATATTGTTGAGCAAAAATCAATTCTAAATCTTCTCGATCTTAAATTCATCGTTATAACTTGTGGCGGCGGCGGTATCCCTGTTGTTAAAGATAAAAACAATAATTATCATGGTGTTTCAGCTGTAATAGATAAAGATTTTACAGCTGCCATGTTAGCCGATATTGTTAAAGCTAATTATCTTTTTATTCTCACCGCCGTGGATCATGTCTGTTTGAATTTTGGAACGCCACAACAAACAGAGCTTAAAGAAATATCAGCTAAACAGGCAAGAAAATATATCCAGGCAGGACATTTTGCTGAGGGCTCCATGCTACCCAAAATTGAAGCTGCACTGAGCTTTGTAGAATTGGGTTCAAAACGCAAAGCTGTCATCACCTCATTAGATAAGGCTAAGTTTGCATTGTCGGGTGAGGTTGGTACCATCATCCATAGCTAACTATAAACCTTAAATTGTTAAATCCTTGAATTTATGGTGAACCCCGATCGGGGTTCTTTTTTTGTGAGATCTTTCTTTACTGTTATTGGATACCTCTGGGACCAAAGCCATATAAAGAAAATTTATAGCTAATTACAATATCTAAGCAAGAAAAGTTTTGTAGTCCCTCAGCTCCGCAGGAGTCTTTTCGAGACTGACGGATCAGAATGACACTAAAACACCTTTCCTACATTTCTACTCTCGCCCTCGTATTTAGAGCGCTCAATAATCAAAGGCTCTAAAATAAAAATCCAACTCTTTCCTCACTCTGGCTTTCTGTTCGGGCGAAAGTTCCTTGAATTCGTTTTTCTTGTAATTTTTAACTTCTTCGAGGTGTTGCTTAATGGCTGGTTCTACTTTTTTAAAGTCTGGCAGACTTAGTTTATCGTAGATCTTTTGGACTGTTTCAAAGGGTTTTTCTGCAAGATCCTTATATGCGATCTCAATAAGATTTCCTTCGGGTATTAAGCTTCTATCATCTAGATATTTTCTTAGAGTCTCACGAGAAATATACATGACCAGATCTTCTATCTCTTCATTGCTAACATCATGAAAAAACTGGGTTCTAACAACTTTATCATACATGTGTAAGGTGGATATATAAACTGTATAGGGATCTCTATGTAAAAAGATGAACTTTGCATGTGGAAATAATTCTAAAATTTCTTTTACTCTACCGGTATTGTGAGGGTTTTTAAGTAAAAGTGGTTTTTGTTTATTGTACAGAGAAATATTCCTTAATAAATAAATGAAATCTCTTTGCCATAGCCGTTTTTCACGGACAGATATGCCTTTAAAGACATTGTATTTATCAAAGTACATACGATTTCTTGGGAAAAAGAAAGTTTGCATACCTGTTCTGGTCGAGATCATGGCAAAAGGTTGTTCTTCTTCTGCAGGGTAAGTGGGACCTATTTTAATGTTGTCCTGTAATCTCTCTTTTGGGAATAAGGGTTTTGATAAAAAGGACATTGCTTTTGAATTTAATAAAGCAACTGTAAAAACATAGGCCTGATAATTGCTAAGATATCCAAAATGCGAGTCCAGATGCAAAAGATTATGCATAAATGTCGTTCCGGTGCGCCAATGACCTATCACAAATAAAGGTGGTTGATCCTCGAAATTTATCTTTTTTAATGCCCCACGTTTAAGATTATTTTGCAATAATTGAAGTGGCCTGGAAAAATATGTCATTAGCGTAATTTTACGTCTTACAGGCTTATATTTTTTGTCAATTTTATTTTGACGTTTTAATTTTCTCCAGACATCCGGACGCGCCAGATAAAGCTGATGCTGAGATATTTTATATTTTTTCTTGGAACTCTTATGATCGTTTTTAATAATATCCATAATACCTACTTGTTTTGAATAATTTCCACAATACCTTCTATCCGATTATCATCCATTTCTAATCTAAGATCTGGGTTTTCGGGCACTTCATAGACTGAGTTCATTCCTGCTAAATTATGCAGTTTCCCCTCCTCGGCAAGTTTATATAATTCCGGCTTATTGGCCCTGCTTGTTTCAAGATCACTTGCCATATGAATAAGCGTAAATCTTTCTTTACCAATGATCTCTGCTATCTGCTGGCGTGTTTTTTCTTTAGGCGAAATAAAAGTGCAAATAGTGATAATCCCTTGGTCATTCAATAAACGACAAACCTCAGCGGCTCTACGCAAATGCTCTGCGCGATCTGCGGGGGAATAATCCAATTCTTTAGACAGACCGGAACGCACATTATGGCCATCCAATAAAATACTGACATGACCAAGATCAAAGAGACGCTTTTCAAGCAAATATGCAAGATCGGTTTTTCCACTGCCGTGTAAACCGGTAATCCATATCGTTTGCCCTTTTTGATGTAATTTAGCTTCTCTTTCTTTTGATGAAACTAAGCTTATACCCTCAGAGATCTTCTTACGATCTTTATCAGAGATCCTGTTTGGAAGATCTTCCGCAGATACACGATCAATGATCATACCGACAGCAGAAGTATTATGCGTGATAGGATCGATCAAAATAAAGGAACCCGTTTCTCGATTTTTCTCATAGGCATCAAAAAATAAGGCTTTACTGGCAGTAATAACAACACGACCGATCTCGTTTAATTTAAGATGATTGGCTTCGCTACGATGCATGGTATTGACATTGATCTTATAGCGAATATCATCAATTCTTGCCTTAGTTAAATTAGTGGTTTGCTTAATAATAAAGTTCGTGTTGAGATCCATATCTTTTTCATCCATCCATACCAACATAGACTCAAAATGCCTTTCGACTCTTGGCTGATTATTTGGATGTACCAACATATCACCACGCGAAATATCGATCTCATCTTCTAGAGTGATCGTGACACTTTCCGGTGGAAAAGCGTAATTTTGTTCTCCATCATAAGTAATAATCTCTTTAACTTTACTTTTCTTCCGTGATGGTAACGCCATGAGTTCGTCGCCCTTGCGAACAATACCTGACGCAACTTTTGCAGAAAATCCGCGAAAACTGTGTTCAGGGCGCAAAACATACTGCACAGGATAACGTAGATCTGTAAAATTCCTGTCCGAACTTATATGAATGCTCTCTAATAATTCTAAAATAGGCTGACCTTTGTACCACGGCATTTTATCCGAAAGATTCACAACATTATCACCATGAAGAGCTGACAAAGGAACGAAATTGACATCAGGAATATTTTGGCGGATCAAAAATCTTTTATAATCCTCACAAATTTTATCAAATACTTCCTTATCGTAGTCAACCAGATCCATTTTATTTACAGCCAGAACAACATGTTTTATACCTAAAAGAGAAACTAAAAATGTGTGTCGTCTTGTTTGAGTGATAACGCCCTTTGAGGCATCTACAAGAATAAGAGCAAGACTGGCAGTTGATGCGCCAGTAACCATATTTCGTGTGTATTGTTCATGTCCGGGTGTATCGGCAATAATAAATTTACGACGATTAGTTGAAAAATAGCGATAAGCTACATCAATAGTAATACCTTGTTCGCGTTCAGCTTTTAAGCCATCTAGCAACAGAGCATAATCTATATTCTCTCCGGCATGTCCCACGCGCTTACTATCGCGCTTTAATGCAACTAACTGATCATCATATAATCTTTTTGAATCAAATAACAAACGACCGATCAAAGTCGATTTTCCATCATCAACTGAACCGGCTGTCAATATTCTTAAAAGATCCTTTTTCTCATCCTGCGCGAGAAATTCCTCTATATTCAATGCTTGTTTTGTCTGTTCCATAGTGTCCTTACTATCGGCTGTCAGCTGTCAGCATGTAGCGTTCAGTATTCAGCTCTCTTTATATTTTTAGAGACGCGTTAAATTGCGTCTTTACATCTTGCTTTATTCTTGCCTATTTTTTGTACTTTTGCCTTTATACTTTGTACTTTTTCTTTTAGAAGTACCCTTCTCTTTTCTTCTGTTCCATACTCCCTTCCTGGTCAAAGTCGATTACGCGAGTCGTTCTTTCAGATGCTGTGGTGGTCATCATTTCTTCTACGATCTTCTCAATTGTATCAGCATCGGACTCAACAGCGCCGGTTAAGGGATAGCAACCTAAGGTTCTGAAGCGAACCATTTTCATTTTGGCTTTATCGCGCAGTTCTTTGGGCATGCGCTCATCATCCACCAAAACTAAAGCACCATTATATTCGACTACCGCTCGCGGTTTTGCAAAATACAATGGAACAATAGGGATTTTTTCAAGACGAATATATTGCCAGACATCCAATTCCGTCCAGTTTGAAATTGGGAATACACGAATGGATTCACCCTTCATAACCTGAGTATTATAATTTGCCCAAAGTTCAGGTCGCTGATTCTTGGGATCCCACTGATGAAATTCATCGCGGAAAGAAAATATACGTTCTTTTGCCCGGGATTTTTCTTCATCACGACGAGCGCCACCAAAAGCAGCATCAAAACCATACTTATTTAATCCCTCAAGAAGCGCCTCTGTTTTCATTACATCTGTATGAACCTTAGATCCATGAGTAAATGGACCAATGCCTGCTTCGTAAGCTTCCTTATTATAATGGACAATAAGGTCCCAGCCCTTTTCTTTAGCATAATGATCGCGAAATTCCACCATTTCCTTAAATTTCCATTTTGAATCAATGTGCATTAAAGGAAAGGGAACTTTCCCCGGATAAAATGCCTTTTCGGCAAGACGTACCATGCAGGAAGAATCTTTACCAATTGAATATAGCATCACGGGATTTTCAAATTCTGCCGCTACTTCACGAATAATATGAATAGCCTCGGCTTCAAGTTCTTGCAAGTGCGAAAGCGAATAATTTTCTTTTGTCATTTTTTCTCTATAATGTTGTGATTTATTAAATAGTTTATAATGATCTCTGCCGATCCTTCTATAGTCTCTTCTGCCGTATTAATAATGATCTCCGGCTTTTCGGGTGCTTCGTAGGGCGATGTTATCCCGGTAAATGCCTTGATCTCGTTGTTTCTTGCCTTAGCATATAAACCCTTAACATCGCGGTTTTCGCAGACTTCCAAAGGACAATCGACGAAGACTTCAATAAATTTACCTTTTTCAAGAATATTTCTCACTCTTTCCCTATCTGCCCTGAAAGGCGAAATGAAAGCTGTGAGCGTAATGAGCCCCGCATCAGTAAATAATTTACTCAATTCACCAATACGACGGATATTTTCCTTCCTGTCTTCATCCGAAAATCCTAGATCGCCATTCAAGCCATGACGAATATTGTCTCCATCAAGTATATATGATAAATATCCCATCTCGTATATTTTTTTTTCAACAGCAGAGGCTACTGTACTTTTACCCGAGCCCGAAAGTCCGGTAAACCACAGGCAAACACCTTTTTGTTTTAATAAAGCTTCCCGTTCTTTCTGACCGATAAAGCCTTCTTGCCATTTTACATTCGAGGATCTCATTTTTCTAAAAGCTCCAAAAAAGGCATGACCTCTACATGAGGCATAGTCATACCAAGTTCTATGTCCGGCTTAAAACTACCATGAAAATCCGATCCGGCTGTCGGCAAGAGATCGTATTTCTTGGCATAGCCCAGATATTCTTTCATTTGTTCTTTAGAATGTTGCGAATAATAGACTTCAATGCCTATTAAACCATAGGATCTTAATTCTTTGATCAGACCTTCTAACTCGGGGGATGATAAGCCGGTCTGATATGGATGCGCCATGACAGGAATGCCACCGGCAGCCAGAATTAATTCAATAGCGACCTTGGGATCAAGACGGAATTTATCCATATAAAGTGATTGACCCTTAGCTAAATATTTATCAAAAGCTTCCTGATAATTTTCAACATAGCCTTTTTGAAGCATTAAATTTGCAAAATGCGGGCGACCGACAATTCCACCCTTAGATTCCTTCGCTAATTCATCCATCGTAATATGAAAACCCTGCTCAGCCATTTTTTTAAGCATTAATACATTGCGTTCTCTTCGCGCTTCCACTAAAGACTTCAAAGTCTCTTTCAATTCTTTGTTTTCAGGATCAAAACCATAGCCAAGAATATGCAAGGTCTTTTTATGCTCTGCAGAAATCTCAACACCTGGAATAAATTTAATAATATCAGGAATTTCTCCCACATGCGAAAGATGATCAATATTGTCATGATCAGTAATAGATATATATTCGCACCCTTTATCTATTGCCAGTTGAATAATTTCTTGGGGAGAAGCACTGCCATCTGAACAAGTACTATGTGTATGCAAATCGATGGTCATATCGAGATTGAAATTAATGTTCCAAAGGCGTTCATGAAAATAAAAAGTCAGTGGTTTTAAAATATTTTCAAATAATACTGTATAAGTAGCCGAGAGTACTGCAACATCAGTCGGATCAGGTTTTTTGTCAAAAGCATAAACAAGACTAAAAGTTGTAACCGATGCCACAACGCGCCATGTTATAGTTTTAATAAAAGAACGGAGTTTGCTGCCTTTCTCCGGCATATTAATAAAGCCCCAACCCTTTTCATGTCCCCAATAAAGAGCCATTTTTGTAAAGAATTCAGCAGACATAACGGAAACAGCAGCTAGAATATCTCTGGTAACAGCATAAACAATAGCAATTGTTAAGAATGATGCTATAATTCGCCATGATACAGTTTTGATCAAAGCGCGATTTCTCAGTATGATTTTTCTCATGATCTAAGCGACTCAAAACGACTGCGGGTAGTCTATGGTGAGCTCAGTTCCCATATTCCTGTTAAAAAAAATAGTCCGCAATAAATATTAGCTAATATAGTATTATATGCAGACAATTGAAATGACTTTATTCGGTGATTGGTGATCGGTGATGGGTGCTTAGTGGCGATTAAACAAAGAATTATTTTTTATGCTAAATTGTAGCTAATAACAGGGGACTGAAAATCCCTGTAAAGTCTATCCGCCGAAGTTTTAACGTAGGTGGGCTGGTTCCCCCATAGGGGTCCCAGTGGGAGATTCCGGCCGGAGCCACCATCTAAAGCCCTGTAATAACAATGACTTACAGGGCTTTTTGTTTATGCATCATTTATTTAGTAATATAGTGAGTATGGACAATAATGGACAGAAATGGACACTACCGGTCGTTTTTTAGTCGTTTTTTTTGACGAAACTCACCATATTACTTACGTATATGCTTTTTGACAGAGTATAGGAATGAAAAAATAAATGGTAAAAGAAAAGCCCGGGATTCCGGGCAAGCTTCTTTATGAACAACTACAACTAACCATCGAGTAGCATAACACCCTCTCTAAGATCCTTATCCAGTAGTTCTGCATAATGTGACTCAGTTACACGAACGGAGCTATGTCCCATTAACTTAGAGTAGGGGATTCTCGATCGACGAGAGAGTAGATATTATTGCTACGATCTATTCTTATGGTATTTTCAGCAGATTAACTGGTGAACCTTTAAAGCCTAATGCAGCTCCTAAACCAAATTGGTTTGGGAATGAGGCTTTGACTGCGTTTAAGATGTTGGAGTATAATGGGTATTAGAGAGTATATGTGTGATTTATGTATATAATATGCTGTAAACACTTGTAAAACAGTACATTAACTATATAAAATAACCCCCGGTCAGTTTTTGGTCACCTCACCTTGTAACTTATTGATTATCAGCAGTGAACAGAGTACTGAAAATCCCTGAGTGATTAAATAATCATTGTAATATTATTAATAACAATAAGATAGATATGATTATTGAGTGTCTAATATTTTGGCAAAATCATTTCAAAATATTTATCGTCATATAAATGAGATCCCGGATAAAATAGCCGTCTGCTATCTTTCCGGGATGACATGCGTTTAATTATTTTTGCAACCGCTGGTCCACGATGTTTTGGAGCTTAGCATGACAGTTTCTTTCGCATTTAATTGTCAATTGTCCTTTGCCTGCCGGTCCGTAGCTTAAGCGAAGGACGGTCAATTGTTCGTTGGCTATGCCAACGATCCCATCGGATCCCAAGGTTTCAATTCAATCGGTTTTGTTTCCCATGCCGCAAGCTGTTCTGGACTGAGGTATTTCTTGTCGATAACAATCTGATAAACATATTCATCAAACCAGGCATCGCTCATAACATAATAACCCTTATTGCCAGTTTTATCACTCCAACTGTTTTCTACTTTCCAGCGATTTGGTTTTCCATCAACAAGATTTACACCCGCAATCACCATGGCGTGGGTCATAAGACTTTCACCATAGTCTAGGCGACCTGCTTTATCCAAATCAAACTTGGCATTTAAAACTTCTGAGTATGCATAGATATTTTCATCGAGAATACCTTCTTCGCATTTCATTTTTTTACCAACATCGGAGCCGAACCAAACAGGATCACCTGCCTGAAGTGGCTTAAGCGTAAGTGCCTTAAATGCGGCCATATCAAGATTAATATATTTTACAGGATTAGCGCCTTCAACATTCCCCAAATAACTTACTGTATAGGTTTTATTAAAGGGTTTATTTGTTGTCGGTGAATTGATAATGGAAATGTAATTTTTCAAATCCATTTCGACATATTTATCATAAAATGTCTTGGGTGTCAAGTTACGATCAGCAATGAATTTTTTATCTTTATCAACAACTTCTAAATCAAATTCTGTAGGCGGTATTCCCAAGAAAAGTGTTAGAAGTCTATAGAATTCTTCTATCATTGATTTTTTGCAAGCATTTAACTCATCGACACTTTTTCCCTTTGCATGAGCTTCGCGTAATGCCTTAGCATTCGCACGAAGTGTTAAGGTTAAAATTTGATTCATGCGAGCAGAATTAGAACTATGAAATGTTTCCGGCATGGCTGTTTTAGGAACTACACCATATTTTTCAATCAGTGCGGTAAACATATCCCACTGACCACCATCCTGCAGGGGCGAATCTAGCAACCACATAATCAAGCGAGAATCTGTGGCCTCATCCATTGTATCTAAAATGTTTTCAAGAAAATAATTAGCTTTTTCAAGTTTATCAAAAAACATAGCATGAGTCTGCGATAATTCAAAATTCTTGAGATTCAACTTTTTCATGACTTCAAAACGCATGATATTTAAACCAGCAAACAGCCAGCATCGTCCACTTTTATTTTGAGAAGTAATATCACCAGTTTCAAGATCAATTGAAAATGTATGTTGCTGTAAAGATGCCGCTTTATGATCCAGAGCGGATTCATCAAGACCAACATTCAGAATACTGTTGCGAATTATCTCATCACGTTCATTCTCTATTGCAGCATTTTCCATGCTTTTATACCATTGTTTTGATATGGGAGTGCGTTTATTCATATTATGTCCTTTATGTTAAAGATATTTGTATAATTTAAACATTTTTACTGTAACTTAAAAGATGAATTAAAATTGCTTGCCCCTAACTTATACAAAGCGTTCTATTAAAAAAACAGGCATAAAACAAAAAGAGGCTATTCCCAAGAACAGCCTCTACATCTTTATAAAAACAATGTCTATTTATTAGACACGGAAAGTACGGGTCAGCATTCTCAATGTCTCTTTTGCATCACCTAGCAAAAGTGCAATATGATCTTCCCGTCCATCCTCGTAGAGCGGATTATCAACACCGGCATAACCGGGCTGTTTATCAAAGTTACAAATAATAACATGTTTTGCCTCTTCTACATTGAGAATAGGCATACCATAAATGGGTGTACCTTCAGCCGTATTTGCTGCTGGATTAACAACATCATTTGCACCAATAACAATGGCAACATCTGTATCTTTAAATTCCGGATTAATTTCCTGCATCTCGTAAAGTTTATCATAGGGAACATCAACTTCAGCAAGAAGCACATTCATATGGCCAGGCATACGACCGGCAACCGGATGAATGGCGAATTTTACTTCCGCTCCATCTGTCTCGAGTTCCAGCATCAGAGTTTTAACAATTGACTGTGCCTGAGACAGCGCCATACCATAACCCGGAACAATGATCACGCGTTTAGCATCATTTAGCCATTGACCGGCGTACTCAGTAGCAGTACCCTCAGCTTTTTTAGGTGTATCACTATCGCGGAAATCAATCATAATGGCTTTCAGTGTTTCTTTAGCATCTCCCAACATCAAAGCAATATGATCTTCGCAGCCTTCGTCGTAAAGCGGATTATCCACACCTGCATAGCCGGGAAGCTTATCGAAATTACACATAATAACATGTTTTGCCTCATCTACATTAAGAATAGGCATACCATAAATGGGTGTACCTTCAGCCGTATTCGCCGCAGGATTAACAACATCATTTGCACCAATAACGATAGCAACGTCAGTATCTTTGAATTCAGGGTCGATATCCTGCATTTCGTACAATTTATCATAGGGAACATCAACTTCAGCAAGAAGCACATTCATATGGCCAGGCATACGACCGGCAACCGGATGGATAGCGAATTTTACTTCTTTGCCTTCATGCTCAAGTTCAGTCAATAGCTGCTTAACTGCTGATTGCGCTTGCGAAAGTGCCATACCGTAACCTGGCACAATAATAACACGTTTTGCATCTTTAAGCCATTTACCGCAACGCTTCCCGGGAGAAAGTACTTTTTCACTTTTAACAGGCTCAGCTTTCTTTTTAACTTCAGCTATTTCCTTTGGCTTTGCTTTTTTACCGGCAACTGATGTTTTACCAAGCAGGATTTCAAAGAGTTTGCGATTCATCGCCTTGCACATGATCTGTGTTAAAAATAAACCGGACGCACCTACAATACCACCAACAGCAACAAGCAATGGATCAGCAATTGCCATACCGGCAATGGCGCCCGCAACACCGGAAAGTGAATTGAGCAGCGAAATGGTAATCGGCATATCTGCTCCACCAATACGAATGGAAAAAATCACACCAAAGCTAGCTGCAAAAAAGAGACAAAGCAGGATCAGTGTTATCATAAGGGTCGGATCTGCAAAAACAGGAAGAATCACAAAAAGAATAACAGTGACTAAAGATAAAACAAGTGTTAGGACTGTCCAAAACATATGTCCTTTTAATACAATGGGTTTCTGAGGAAGAACTTTATGGAGTTTACCTGCTGCTACAAGACTACCGCTCAAAGTGAGACTACCAACAAAAATTGCCAGACTCGCAGTTAAAACCGAAAAAGTTGTCATATCGGGTGTTACAGCAATTAAAGTCAAAATACCCGCAAGCATTGAAGCACCACCACCAAAACCATTCAAAAGACCCACCAATTGAGGCATCTGGATCATTTTAACTTTCATGGCAACATAAATACCAATGAGCAATCCAACAAGCATAGCGATCCAAAGTAGCACAACATTAAAAATATTGAAATGCCATAGCGTCAAAACAATGGCAAGAAGCATACTTACAGAACCTATAACATTACCCTTAACCGCAGTTTTAACATTACTCATCTTGGAAAGACCAATAAGCACAGCGATCACAAGGATAGCCGATGCAATATAATAGATAATATTTTGAGTACTGGACGCCTGTTCACCAAGCATATTAAGCGGTAATAGAGAAGAGTTTAATAAATTAGTTAATAACATTATTTTTTACCCTCCTCTTTTGGTTTACTTCCGTGAAACATGCGAAGCATGCGATCGGTAACTCCAAAACCACCCACCACATTGATCATCGCAATAACGATGGCAATAAAACCAAGAACCTGACTGCCTAAATGTACTGCTATTGCAGTTGCAGAAAGACAACCGAGAACGGTAACGCCAGAAAAAGCGTTCATGCCCGACATTAGCGGTGTGTGTAAAAGACTTGGTACGCGGTTGATGATCTTATAACCGACCAGGGTAGCCACAATGAAAACGGCGACTAAAATGCCCTGTGTTGTTGTCATAGATTATTTCCTCTTATTTACAGTTTATTTTTTCTACTATAGAAAAATACCGCACCTTGAAGGGTGCGGTAAATTATAAGGCGTTTATTAATGCCCAAGTGCGGCGAATGCTTCCAATGCACCTTGGTGAACGACTTCACCTTTATAGGTTGTCAAAGAGCTCTGAATAATAGGATCATCCAGATCAAGATGGATCTCTCCATCCTTGACGAGGTATTCCAGAAGATTGTAAACATTCTGTGAGAACATCCAGGTTGAACTTGTAGGAAGAAGTCCGGGGATATTTTTAATACCGATCAATGTAACATGATGTTTCGTTTCAATAACACCTGGAGGAGTGATCTCGCAGTTACCACCTTGGTCAATGGAAATATCAACAATAGCCGCACCGTTTTTCATACTCTTTACCATTTCTTCGGTGATAATATTGGGAGCTAATTTACCGGGTACAAGGGCAGATAAAATAATAATGTCCATATCTTTAACATGTTCTGCAAGAATCTTACGTTCTTTTTTAAGACGATCTTCTGATAAAGCAAGTGCATAACCACCTTCACCAACGGCCTCGTTAGCAGGAACTTCCAAGTCGATGATCTTACAGCCAAGTGACATTGCCTGTTCTGCAGCGGCCGGACGAATATCGGCAGCATAAACAACAGCACCAAGACGTTTAGCTGTTGCAATGGACTGAAGACCGGCAACACCAACACCCACAACCAAAACATTGATAGGTTTGATCATTCCAACTGCGGTAAAAATCTGTGGAGCAAAATGTGGTAATTCATTGACAGCAATTAACATACCTTTGTATCCTGCACAAGTACTCATAGAAGTTAGTGCATCCATGGTCTGTGCTCGTGTGATACGCGGAATACCATCAAGTGTAAGACTTGTAACGCCTTTAGCCGCAAGTCGTTTCACCATATCGTGATTGATCGGTGCAGCAGGGTGGATAAAAGTAATAAGGGTCTGGCCTTCTTTCATCATATCAACTTCATGCTTGTTCTTTTCTTTATTGAAAAGGGGTTCTTTTACTTTTAAGATAACGTCAGAGCGTTCATAAATATCACTAACATCATCAACAAGTTCAGCTCCAGCGGCTACATATTCGGGGTCATGATAAAAAGAACCCTCTCCGCCTTGCACTTCAACAAGAACGCTTAGTCCGTCCTTTACCATTTTTTCTACTGTTTCTGGCGACGCGGCAATGCGGCGTTCTCCAGGCATGATCTCCTTGGGAATACCAATAATCATTTTTACACCTCTAATGTTTAGTATAGTTTTCAAGTCTTTTGAATTTAGAAATCTTTTTAGAAAGAGCCAACCTTAATTTGCGAATTTTGTGTAATTTATTGCTTTATTTTCCATCAAGTATTTACAAGAAAAAGCTGAACTTTTTTTGATAAAATTCTCAAAAAACACTAGTTTTGATGGCAATAAAAGAGAAAAGCTTGTAATACAAAAAAAGGGCTTCCTAAAGCATTGAATAGCTCCGCCTAAATTTATACTACTATATGATATGGCTAAGTATTTTTTTTCAATAATTCCCACTGCTTAATACACAAAAGAACTACCGCCTAAAAATTCCTGTAGCAGTGATGTGGGTGGAATAAACTTGCTTTCAAAGGGAACAAATAATTCCATTAATCGGCATAAACGTTCAGATTCCACCTTTACAGGTGAATCTTTCGGGATCTTGGAAAGCATATCAAGTAAAATGCCACTAAAAACAGACCATTCGTATTCCAATGCAGAATTAAAGTAGATATCAGCATTTTCTTGAAAAGGAAAGATCCATTTATTTTCACCACTACGCACCGAGGGCCAGCGCTGAAGCGTTTCTTCGAGAGAGTGATTACGAAATTGCGAATCTCTGTACATCCGTCTAAGTAAACGTGTATCCGATGTAGATACACGATTATACAGGTTATAATTTAACTGTGTCAAAGCGGATATATAAATTCTGAACTTAGTGTTTTCAGGAATTGGTGATGCTAAGTCAGGATTTAAACCATGAATACCTTCCAAAATAAGGATTTCATCGTCTTTTAAATATGTAAGCGTATCAGAAAATTCTTTACAACCATCCTTGAAAATAAATCGTGGTAATTGTACACCCTTTCCATTCATAAGAGAGACCAAATCTTTATTTAAAAGCTGATGGTCTATGGCATTAAAATGCTCAAAATCTAATCCACCCTTTTCATCTAAGGGTGTTTGATGACGATCCACAAAATAATCATCCAAGGATAAATGTTGAGGCTTAAGGCCGTTGATACGCAATTGTAAAGATAAGCGCTTCATAAAAGTGGTTTTACCCGAAGAAGAAGGTCCGGCAATAAATACAAATCTTAAATCTTCTCGGCACATGATCACATCGGCAATTTCAGCAACCTTTTTTTCGTGCAAGGCTTCATATAATTGAATGGCTTCAGCATCACGCCCAGCTAAAGCTCTTTCGTTAAGGTCATTAACATGGCGAATTTCCAGCATATTACCTCGGTGTTCACTTTCACGGATCACAGTAAAAAGATTAGGCGAAGGTGTGAATGGAGGTATTTTTTCCGGAGATGATTTAGTTGGAAATTCTAAAACAAAGCCATTTTTGTAAGCTGTAAGTCTGAATTTTTTTAAATAGGCCGCCGAAGGAACTAAGGGAGAAATAAACCAATGCTTAAAAGTATCAAGCTCATAAATGGGAAAACATTTTTTAGGTGAATTTTTAAGCACATCAAAACGCTTTAATTTGATCTTTCCAAGATCTTCGGGTTTTATACAGACTTCTTTAAAAACATGGTCTTTACTTATGTAATCTCTCATTTTATCTTCTAATTCCTGAAGATAATTATCATTTAAAGTTTCTGGGCGGACAGGCTCACAATAAAAGCCTTTTCCATAAGAATGCTCAACAGATATGCGGGTATCTTTAAAAAGTCCTTCAGCCGACATAAGCATCAGAGCTGTTGTACTAATGGCCAGACATCTGGCACCGGCCGTATCATAAATATCATAAAAGCTGCAACAGTCAACATTGCTATCAATAACATTATTCAGACTATGTAACTCATTATTAGAAGCCATGCACAAGATATTTGAACCAGGAAAATATTCCCGGACAATATCAAGACCTGTTAAAGCTGTATTATAATTAATTTTAATTTTTTTTTCTTTGTACGATAAGATCATTTTCTTTCCTATTAATATATTATCCGGTCATTCCGGGATTATAAAGAGATTTTTTTTAGGTCTGAAGATTTACGACTATGCCCGTCAATTGTTCCTTGAAGAAATTCAACCCTGTCTGTTAATCCTTCTATTGGTCACAACAATTTACAGTTTGCCGATCACTGTTCTGCATTTTACCATCTAACATTAAGATCTTTATTCGCCTTCACCTCATCAAGTCGTTTAATCGGAGTGTTTTGTGGCGCAGAACGTACAAGTTGGGGATTTTCTTCAGATTCTTTAGCAATAGTTCTCATAATATGAATAAAATCATCCAGAGTTTCTTTGCTTTCGGTTTCAGTGGGCTCAACCATCAGAGCTTCGGAAACAATGAGAGGGAAATAAATAGTGGGAGCATGAATACCATAATCCAACATGCGCTTTGCAATATCTAAAGTTTTTACACCTTGTTTCTTTTGTCTGCTGCCCGAAAATACACATTCATGCATTGTTGGGGATTTAAAAGGCAGATCGTAAACATCTTCCAGTGAAGCACGAATATAATTTGAATTAATAATGGCATATTTTGAGACATCCTTTAAACCTTCTTCACCCAACATACGGATATAAACCCAGGTGCGAGCAATAACACCATAATTGCCCCAAAAACCCATCATTTTACCTATACTCTCTTCTTTATCCCAGTCAAGAATATATCCCTCCTCAGTTTTTTCGACTCTGGGAACCGGTAAATAAGAAACAAGTTTTTCACCTACACCAATAGGACCGGATCCGGGACCGCCACCACCATGCGGTGTAGAAAATGTTTTATGCAGGTTAAAGTGAGTAATGTCAAAATTCATGTCTGCAATTTTTACAATACCCAAAAGTGCATTCATATTGGCGCCATCCATATACATAAGTCCATCCACAGAATGGACCAATTCGGAAATTTCCATCACGTTTTTTTCAAAAATACCCAAGGTATTGGGATTGGTCAGCATAAACCCGGCAACTTCATCATTAAGCTTAGCTTTCAGATCCTCAATATCTACCAGACCTTCATCCGTCGATTTCACTGTAACAGCCTTATAACCGCCCAGGTGAACAGATGCGGGATTTGTACCATGAGCTGAATCCGGAATAAGAATAGTAGTCTTATGATTATTTTTAGCTCTATGATATGCACGCATAAGCATTACGCCGCAAAGCTCGCCATGTGAGCCCGCTGCCGGCTGTAAAGTAAAAGCTGCCATTCCCGTGATCTTGCAAAGAAGTTGTTCGACTTCATAATATATTTTCAATGCGCTTTGTACCGTGCCGGGATCTTGAAAAGGATGAAGCTCGCTGATGCCGGGCGAAGTAGCAATTTTTTCATTGATCTTGGGGTTGTATTTCATTGTACAAGAACCCAGAGGATAAAAACCTTTATCTACATGATGATTGAGAGTTGAAAGGTTTACAAAATGGCGTACCACTTCAGGCTCGCTTACTTCGGGTAAATTGCAAGCTTTTTCCCGCAAAAACTCTTTGGGTATATAATTTTCAATTTTGCATTCAGGTACATCACAAAGCGGTAAAGTAATACTTTGCTTACCTTTTGCAGAACGCTCGACCAACAACTTATTATCCATGTTTAGCACCTCATGTTAAACAATCAAAAATTTATTAAAATATTGTATTGTTTCAAAATGCTTTCTATAATATCACGCACAAGAAATCGCAGACAAAAAAAGAGAAAATTAATGAAAAAGATACTTATCACACTTATTATAACAGTATTTACAGCACTTGCGTTTGCAGTTCCGGCAAATCCGCAACCTCTAACTATCAATTATGAGGATGGCCGAAGCTTAAAAGTCTATTTGCGCGGTGATGAAAATTTTCACTGGCACCAAACTGAGGACGCCTTACACATAAAAAGAAACGAACAAGGGCAATTTGAATATGTAAAAGCTTATGAAGATGGTGAAGCTGTTCTTTCGGGAACCCCTGCTCATGATCCACAAATGAGAACTGTAAAAGAAAACATTCTCGTACAAAAACTACCGAACATCCAAGATATGCCTGTGGATCTTTCAGCAAGAAAAACTATGCCAATAAATCATTCTATGCGGACTGCTTCTGTTTCAGGATCTTCTGCTCGCAGTGATGATCCTTTCGTACGCACTGAATTCCCTACTCTGGGCTCACGAAAATTCTTATGCATCTTGGTAGATTTCCCGGATAAAAAAATGACTCATTCTACTACAGATTTTGATTCTCTATTCAATGCAAAAGATTATACATACAATGGCGCCATCGGTTCTGTGAATGAATATTATCAAACAACTTCTTTAGGTAAATTTGACCCGACTTTCGATATCGTGGGTCCTGTAACCCTGGATAGCTCTTGGATATTTTATGGTAAAAATGGCTCCAATGGTAATGATGAAAATGTTCAAACTTTTGTTAAGCATGCTATTTTTGCTGCAGATAGTCTTGTAGATTATTCGGACTACGATCTCGATAATGATGGTCGCGTTGATAATATTTATTTTATTTATGCCGGCTATGGCGAGGCCTCCGGTGCTGATGCCAATACCATCTGGCCACATCGCTGGTGGACTTATTCTATGAATAATATACAACTTGATGGAAAATATTTTGGTGACTATTCCACGTCAAACGAATTATATGGAACTTCCGGGAAAACACTGACAAGTATTGGTGTAATCTGTCACGAATTTGGCCATGTCTGTGGGTTACCCGATTTTTATGATACAGATGGAGCAGGTAGTGGTGGCAATTCACCGGGATTAGGTGACTGGGACGCAATGGATGGCGGTTCCTGGAATGACGGTGGTCGACGTCCTCCAATTTTTAATGCTTGGTCAAGAACACATCTTAATTGGGCAAAACCAATAGAATTAACAAGAACACAAGCCCTTACAGTAAATCCGGCACATACTCACAATGATATTTATTTTTTCAAAGCAAAGACCCAAGGCGAATATTTTATGATGGAAAATCGTCAACAAACTGGCTTTGATATGGCAATACCCGGACACGGCCTATTAATCTATCATATAGATATGAATCATTCCGGTTGGAATTATAATAGTATAAATAATAACCCCAATCGTCAAGGTTTTGATATTGAAGAAGCTGATGGTTTTGGAAGCCTCTCATATTATTCAATTGATGCTGGCGACCCTTTCCCCGGAACAAGCAACAATAGAAGCTTTACAGACTTTACAAATCCAAACGCCTTAGACTGGGCGAATAATTACAGCATGGCACCTATGAGAAATATTTATGAAAACAATGGTGTTATTACATTTATGTTCGGTGATGCCTATGTTGAAAGTCCTCAGGACATTGCTATTTCTACACAGGGTTACGACTCTGTTACGGTTTCCTGGAGCTTAAATGCTGATAAAGATTCTGTAATGATAGTTTGGGCTGAAGATACAAAACTGGGTTTTCCGCAAAGCATGCAAAGCTACGATATTGGTGACGCTACGGCGGGCGGTGAAGTTGTCTATAAGGGGATAGATACTGTATTTTACCACACAGGTCTGACAGCTGGTGTAATACAAAATTATGCTATCTTTTCCTTTAACGACTCTGCTTACATTTACTCAGAAAGAAATTTAGCAGAGATCTCAACCAATTCTCCTCCTTTCTATGTTACGGATTTTTCAGAGGGTATTCCAGAAGCTTGGGTAGTTTATGATCGATATAACAATGGTACTTTTGGAACAGAAAACCCCTTAAACAGAAGTCTTAACTCTAAAACAGCTGACAATGGATTCATCGTTATGGATTCGGAATATGCCGGAGATGTCAATCAAATTGATGCGGAACTGACTACTCAATCGTTTAATTTCGGTTTAAGTCGCTCAGTTGTGGTAAAATTTCAACATCGTCTGGAAGTTAAAAACATTACTTTAGCCAGATTACTTTATACTATTAACGATGGTAAAGTGTGGTTTGAAGCAGCAAGATGGACGGGAACCACCGAAAATCCTGATTTAGCAGAAATCGATATGAGCGCTTTAGTTTCGGGATTTAAAGATGTGAAGTTTAAATTCAGCTATCGCGGCGCAAAAGAAAAATATTGGTGTATTGATGATTTTGAAATTAATTCAGCTATAGATACCGGTATGGCCGCTGGATTTTATGCTATAAATCCTACTGGCTCCAAGCCTCTCACTGTTCGTTTTATGAACACAACAGTAAGTGCTCCGGATTCTGCAGACAGCTATGTTTGGGAATTTGGTGACGATGCTGAATTCTATTATGGAAAAGATCTAATGCATACCTACACTCAGTCGGGTAAATATTCTGTAACAATGGTAGCAAAAAAAGGCACTAATTCTTCTACTTTTGTAAAGGAAAATTATATTTCTGTTATAAACGATGCCCCTGTATTGATAGATGAAAACATCGATACTCTGGATGTGAAAATGAATGAAAGCATCACATATAATTTAAATAATATCTTTGCGGATCCCAATGGCGACCCTTTAACTTATTCATATAAAAATGTACCTTCCGATATTACTTGTGATATCACGGATTCTCTTCTTGTCTTAACACCCGGTAGCAACTACATGGGAGTCGAGTCTCTTACATTAGTAGCTAAGGATAATGAAAATGACTCCTTGCAACATAAAGTAGATATTTGGGTCAGTGAAACTGGTATTTCCTCTTCTCTTCCCAAGAAATTTACCCTCTCGCAAAATTATCCAAATCCATTTAATCCTAGGACTGCTATTAACTACGAACTCCCGTTCAGCCAAAAAATAAGTCTTGATATTTATGATCTCAGTGGTCATAAAGTCCTTACTCTTGTCAATGGTTTTCAAGAAGCCGGATATTACACGGTTACATTCAATGGAAGCACACTATCTTCCGGTATGTATTTATATCGATTATCAGCTGCAGATGAAATGATCACAAAGAAAATGCTTCTCATGAAATAGATATCATAGAATAAAAAAGGGTGTTTTAAAACATCCTTTTTTTATTCTCCTCATTCTAGCCCTTTCTTGACTAATAGAAAAAACGCTTCATCATGGCATAGCCAAATATTGCTTGCCAAATCAAAAGAATAGACTTAATATCAAAATACCATGAATTTCAGCACACGCATACATCATCTAAAAGACCTTATAAGCTCCAGCGAACGCATCCTCAGAGATGAAATCCCTAAGGGGCATATAGACATGACATCTTCCGAGCCACCTTTCCCGGCACCCGGAGTTATTTTAAATGCTGCCCAGGAAATTATACGCTCAGAAAATCTGAACTATACAGAAACCGCCGGAATGCCTCTTTTAAGAGAAGCTCTTGCCCAAAAACATGATCTCGAATGGGGTCTGCCCGGTATAACTATTACTACCGGAACAACTGAAGCACTCTTTTGTGTTTTGGCAGCCATATTAGAACCCGAAGATGAATTATTGGTACCGGCTCTTACCTTAAGAGCTCATGAGGCCGTCGGTCACTTTTTTTCCGGTACTGTTCAAGAATATCCCATTTCATTGGACACCAAGTATGCAGCGACTGCAGATAAAATAATTGAATCCCTTAGCGAAAAAACACGTGCTATATTGGTCAATAATCCGCTACTCGCAACAGGACAAATGTTCGATAAAAATGAATTCGCAAAGCTATCCGCTTATTGTGAAGAACATGATATTTATATTCTGGTCGACGAATCTTTTTATGAAATTCGTTTTAATGCTACTAACTCCTGCTCGTTTTCAGGATATGCCGATCATGTAATCACTTTTTCAAGCATGACAAAATTATTCAGCATCAGCGGACTTCGAATCGGTTGGCTCTTTGCTCACCCCGAAATAACCGAAGCCGTGAACTCTGTTCGTTACATTTCCTCTACCTGTGCCAACACCTTTTCACAGAGATTAGCTTTGCGCATGGTGAGTGGATTAGGAGATGAAACCAAAGAAAAACTACTATCAATTCTCCAGAACAGGCGCAAATTAATGTTCGAGACCTTAGAAGATCATGATCTGACTAATTATATTCACTCTGAAGCCGGATATTTCATCCTTTTAAATATCAGCTCTGCATTAAAGAACAAAATGTCCGACCTGCGCTTTTCTAAGATCCTTAGAGAAGAGTATGGTATCCTTGTTACTCCGGGCTCTCATTTTGGTCCTCTTGCTGAAGCGTATATTCGTATTTCCTTTGCCATTGAAGAATCTGATATTCAAAAAGGTCTTGCCGGTATTCGCGCGTGCGTTAATGCTATTAATTCTGACAAATAACATTTAATACCTAAAAGCTTAAAAATCTAAAAGCCTTTTACAGTAAATAAAAAAATCTTATATTTTCTTATAAAAAACGGATTTAACACATGAAAAAAATTACAAGTCTAGTTTTATTTTTATTTCTAGCTATCAGTCTTCTTGCTACACCTTCCTTAAATTTCGCTGAACTTGGCGATCTTATGTTATTTTCCGGCCAAACCTTAAATGATTGTTCTATGGGATACCGCATTCTTGGAAAAGCAAATGATGAAGGATCAAATTACATTCTCTACCCAACATGGCATGGAGGTACATCGGAACATATCGCAGGGCTGATAACAAAATATAATTTTATCGATACCTCTGCCTATTGCATTGTAATGGTCGATGCTCTGGCAAATGGAGTTTCTACATCACCATCTAACTCAGTAACTCAAGCTGGCGAGCTCTTTCCGGAAATCCGACTTATAGATATGGCTCGTTGTCAAAAAGCTGTCCTCGATTATCTCGGTATCGAACACTTACATGCGATTGTGGGAGGGTCAATGGGATCAATGCAGGGATTTGAGCTTATTGCCGAATACCCCGAACTAGCCGATAAAGCGATTTTATATGTCTGCTCTCCCAGAAACTCTAGCTACGATAAAATGCGACATAAAATAAGTCTGGATATCATTGAGTTAGGACGAAAATATGATATTTCTCCCCAAGAATACATGAGGTCGGTCAATTTAATACAAAATATGAATGGCAAGTCACCTGAATACTTTTCTCTGGAAATGTCCCACGATCAGGCAGAAGACTATATTGCAAAATTCGACAGCTACAAGCCGGCGCTTTTTACGCAAGATAACTTTTACTCTCAAACAAAAGCTCTCTATTATAATGATATCAGTTGGCGGGATGAATATAATATAAAAAAAACAGCCCAAAGAATAAAAACCGATCTTTTTATTATTGTAAATAAACAAGACCATACTGTTTCTCCTTGGGAAGCGCTGAAATTTGCAGAAATGACCAATGCAAAAACATTGCTCTTAGATAATAATCGCGGGCATTTAGGTATTACACATGAGATGGCACGTGTTCGTAAAGCCATGGATAAATTCTTAAAAAAACGCATTAAAAATCAATAAGTTTTTAGTATAAAGAAAGGGACTTAAATGGAGCTTTTACACATTAACGAGCTGGCGCCTGATTTTAAACTACCTGATAAAGATGGAAAATACCACCGTCTTTCAGATTTTCTGGGGAAACGCATTGTTCTGTATTTTTACCCCAAAGATGATACTCCGGGTTGCACCACAGAAGCTTGTTCTTTCAGAGATGATTACAAGGCTTATACGGATAATGATATTGTCATTATTGGTATTTCAAAAGATAATCCAGAGTCTCATCAAAAATTCATCGATAAATATGAATTACCTTTTTTGCTTCTATCAGATGAAAATAAAGAAACCATGAAGAAATACGGTGCTTGGGGCGAAAAAAATATGTATGGAAAAATCAGCATAGGCGTAATTCGTAAAACATTTTTAATTGATGAAGAAGCTAAGATTATAAAAATATATGGTCGGGTAAGAGTAAAAGGTCATTCGGATTCTATTTTAAAAGAATTTGGGATAAGTAAGTAACACTTAGCATAAAACTTAATAATATTGTTTTCTCAGAACTGCTATCTTTAATCTCCTTCAAACTCCACTTGCTGAGTGATTAAAGCAATTTCTCTTTTAAACGCATCATCATTCTTGCATCGTTTAGCTATTTCGCGAACGCCATACATAACTGTTGTGTGATCGCGGCCACCCAAGCGAAGACCAATGGTTTTTAAAGAAGCCGAACATAATTCCCGACATAAATACATCATGATCTGGCGAGCCAGGGCTACTTCTTTTCGGCGACCTTTACCAACAAGTTCGTTGGGAGTAACTTTATAATAACGGCTAACAACCTTTTGCACTGTATCAATTGAGATCATCTGGTCTTTTTTCAGACCCTTCATATCCATTAAAACAGACTTTGCAAGACCCAGGGTAATGTCTATATGTCCCAAAGAAGATCTAGCCAGCAAGGTCGTTAAAGTACCTTCAAGCTCACGGATATTAGAAGAAATATTTTGTGCTATAAACTCTATAACTTCATAGGGAATATCTAAATTTTCTACAAGAGTTTTGTGCTGAAGAATAGCAATACGAGATTCCAGATCAGGTGCCTGAACATCTACCATAAGGCCGGAAAGAAAACGGGACACAAGACGTTCTTCCAAACCCTCTAACTCCTTCGGTGGTCTATCCGAAGTTATAACGATCTGTTTATCTCGCTGGAGCAAATCATTAAATATATGGAAAAACTGCTCTTGCGTCCCTTCTCTGGATTTTAAGAATTGGACATCATCCACTAATAGGATATCTGCCTGCTTATATAACATACTGAAATCATTTTTTTTGTTATTTTGTATGGCATCTATAAAATCTCGCATAAAAGTATCGATAGATACATAAATAATCCTGCGATAGGGATTTCTTACATAAGCACGATTTCCTATAGCTTGAAGCAAGTGAGTTTTTCCTAAGCCTGTACCTCCATAAATAAAAAGAGGATTATAACTTTTTCCGGGGTTTTCCGATACAGAAGAAGCCGCCACCTTTGCAAATTGATTATGTGGCCCTTCAACAAATTCTTCAAAAGTGAAGCGACTATTAAAGGTTGAATATAAATCTTGCTTAGGCGGACTTGCTTTTACACTCTCTACATCAAGATTTATTTTAATTCCGGGGCTAGCCTTTTTCATCACCTCATTATTTAAATTCGGCTTTGGCTGGGAATTAATAATGAATTGTACTTTTTTATTTGAAGGAAAATATTTGTCTATAATAGGTGAAAGCGTATCCCAATAATTATATTCAATGAACTCAATATGGAATTTATTAGGTGCTGATAAAGTTAAAACACCATTCTCATTTGAACAGTATTTTAAGGGAGCAAACCAAGAGGAAAAAGACTGAGCATTTACGCTGCTTTCCAAGTCTTCTACACATTTACCCCAGTTAGATTCTTCTTCAAGAGCTTTTTCATCAAATTGAATGTTATCCACACTTCCGCCTACACTTACCAACATCTTGTCAACATCTTACTCACAATATACGCCTTAATCCAACTATCTGATTATAAGCGAGATAGGGAATTCATCAAGAGCACTTCCAAAATTATTAAGTTTTTACAAGGTGTAAAACTTTCGATTTTCCACACATTATACACATCATGAACGACAAAAACATACGACGAATTCTTGAAAAAATCAAGTGATTTTCAGTGGAATTTGTAAATTAATTATTCATTTATTCAGAAGGGCTTAAAGATCAAAAAACTAGCAAAATAAAAAAACTTGCGGCAATTTAATGAACCCGTTTTTACACGGTGGGAACCCGCCGTTAACTTCAATCTTCCTTGACCCGCCAAAGCGGGAAGGCCTGATTTCCACTAACATGAGCATAAGCTCCCTGTTGATTAATGTTGATTCAAAAAAACTGAGCCGCAAGTTTAAATTCAAATAACACTACAACATATAACGATTTTCATCGAAAGACAATATTTTTCCTTTTTAAAGCGTAAATAATTATGTAGTATTTCTCTAATATGAAACAGGTACTAAATTTACACCCAGACAACATTAATAGCAGCGATGGTCGTTTTAATTTTAAAGAAACTAAAAAGGAGATTTTCAGCAAATCACCTAATTCTTTGCCTCTCTTTTGGAAATTCGATGATCTCTATATTCCCTGTACTCACTTTTCGCCTATCAAGAAAAAAAATAATTTCAGCGCTCTTGTTTATAATGATGATATCTCTTACGAAGATGCTTTAAAAGATCTTATTTTACATTGCGATCTGACTGTTTTTGATATTGCCGGAATCCTGAAATTACTTGAAAGCTATTCTCCGGATCATAACAAATTTGAATGGTCAGCTTTTTTAGGCATTCCTGCAAAAGAATGGGATAAAATTAAAGCCCTGTCGGCTATCCCGCTTTCCTGGAAAGAATATTTTATATCCAAAAACACTCCCTTAAAAAGAATACTCTCATTTAGTGACCCTCTACTCCTTAAAGCCATTTCAGAACTGCTCGGATTAAATCCCGGCATTAATATTCTTGAACAGATCGCTCTTTTGCTCAAAGAGATTTCTTTAAGAGATAAGCTCTCCTACCAAACAATTCTTGAGAAAAATGATATTAGAGATCTTCTACAAGGGGCTGATACTGGGAATGCACAAAAATTGCAAATATTAAGATCAAAACTTTTTTCTCAGCGATATCCTACAATGACGGAGTATAGAACACTTTTACAGACCAAAAAAACTGAGTTGGAAAAATTGCAAAAAATGCAAATTGGAATAGATGAAAACTTTGAAACTCCAGGCATAGAGTTGAAATATACAATGACAGATACAAAAGATATAGATAATTTAGAGCAGTGGTTAGAAAGCAATCGAAAAATCTTATTGGAAATCCTGGATTTTCAGAACGGCAAGAAAGGAAATTAAATATGAATCCATATAAAGAAGAACGACCTTGGGGAAATTTCGAAATCCTCTTGGATGGAAAAGCCTGTAAAGTAAAAAAGATCATCGTGAACCCGGGTCAACGCACCTCTTTACAGTCACATGAAAAACGAAATGAACATTGGATTATTACCGAAGGCACAATGCGACTTAGTATTGGCAATAATACAAAGGATTATCATATAGATGAACATGTTTATATTCCTAAAAACTCTAAACACAGAATTGAAAACGCAACAGATAAAATAGCTGCATTAATTGAAATTCAAACCGGTGACTACTTTGGCGAAGATGACATTATTCGCTACGAAGATGATTACAATAGATAACAAAATGAAACTTTCCCGTATTAAACAACACAAATTTATAGATTTTTACTCGGCAGATCTTAGTTCTCACCTAGAACTACCTGTAGCTCAGGATATTTCCGCCGGTTTTCCTTCCCCTGCTGAAGATTACATGGATATCAGTCTCGACCTTAACAAGGAATTAATTCATAATCCCAATGCGACTTTCTATGGTCGTGTTAAAGGTAACTCAATGGAAAATGTCGGCATCCACGATGGCGATGTTCTTGTGATCGACCGTTCTTTAGACCCTACGAATGACACGATTGCCGTTTGTTTTATCGATGGCGACTTTACAGTGAAACGTGTCCATATCGAGAATAATACCTGTTTTCTCATTCCGGAAAATGATGCCTACGCACCCATTCCCGTCGGCGAAGATAATAATTTTATTATTTGGGGCATCGTCACCTATGTTATTAAAAAAATGAAACCATGATCGCCCTTGTAGATTGTAATAATTTTTATGCTTCCTGCGAACGCGTCTTTGCTCCCGGCCTTAATGGAAAGCCCATTATTGTCCTCTCAAATAATGATGGTTGTGTTATTGCCAGGTCCAATGAAGCAAAGGCCCTTGGCATTCCCATGGCTGCTCCGGTTTTTAAATATAAAAATCTTATCGAAGCAGAAAAGGTGCATGTTTTTTCCACAAATTTTGCGCTTTATGGCGACATGAGTAATCGGATAATGAATATCCTCAGGGAATATTCAAAAGATATAGAAATTTATTCTATCGATGAAGCTTTTATTGAATTAGGAGAAGGCAGCGATGAAAAACTGCTTGAGATGGTCCGGGAGATCAGACATATAGTTTTAAAACACACCGGCATACCTGTGAGCATTGGTGTAGCAAAAAGCAAAACACTGGCAAAAATAGCAACTCATATAGCTAAAGCAGATCCACTGAAAAACAGCTGTTATATTATGCGAGACCCAAAGCTCATTGAGCAACATTTAAGAGCTCTGCCTGTCGGCGATGTTTGGGGAATCGGAAAACAAACAAAAGAAAAACTGCATTTAATGGGAGTTCATTTTGCTTCTCAATTCCTTTGTCTCAAAGAAGATCTTGTTTTAAAAGAATTTACAATATCGGGACATAAAATTCAAAAAGAGCTCAAGGGTGAAGTAGCAGTAAAGTTTGAATCCACCTTAAAGCCCCGTAAATCTATCGGAACAGCTCGCACCATGGTTTCTATGGTCAGGGATTATAGTTTTCTGGAGCAATGCATAGCAAGCTATTGCAGTACCTGTGCTGTTAAACTACGAAAACAGAGATCCTACGCTACATCCATGATGGTTTTTCTCCACACGAATTATTTCCGACAAGACCTGCCTCAATATCGGAGGAAAATTGTGATGAACTTTCCTGCCACTCAAAGCACCATCACCTTAGTTAAAATAGCAAAAGAAGCTTTGCGCAATATATATAAACCGGGCTTTCAGTATAAAAAAGCGGGGGTTGTCCTAATGAATTTTCAGCAAGAAAATGAACTTCAAACAGATATGTTTTCCCAAGATCTATGTAATGGATCAGAGAACAAACTTTCAGAAGCCATGGATATTATTAACGATAAATTTGGTCGTAACACCATTAAGCTGGCTGATCTTGGTTTAGAGGATAAACAGGCTTTGAAACAAGAAAAACGAAGTCAATCCTATACAACAGATTGGGATGATATCATTGAGATCAAGGATGAAAACAATAACTGATACAGCTAAAACATTAACTTTAATTATATTGTCTAAGAATTCTTTTTATCTTTTGCCAAAGCAATTATTTCTGAAATTTTGATCGTTACTTTAGATCTTGGAAGATCTTCCATTTCCGATGAATTCACTTTTCTCATTTCAGGCCATGCCCCGAAAAGGCTGCCTGGAGAAAGCTTAGCTTTATAAAGTGTCAACTCCTGATGAAAATGTGAATAAGTATGCTTAACTTTTTGAGGTAATTCCTGCACAATATCAATATCGTGCTTCTTACAAAAACTCCCTAAATACTCCGGATTCTCTTCTTTTAAAGTAAAAGAAGGATATTCCCATAGACCACCTAAAAAGCCTTCTGAGGGTCGGCGGAGCACTAGGGTTTTATTATCATTTTCAATGATAAATGCCGCACCATAGCGGGTGGGAATCTTTTTCCTTTTGCTTCTCAGAGGATATTTACTGATAGTCCCTTTTGCATACGCTTGACAATCATTTATTAAAGGGCAAATGCTGCAATCAGGGTTTGGTGTGCATTGTAAAGCACCTAATTCCATCCAGGCTTGATTGACCCAGCCGGGATGGTAGTCGTAAAATGCCTTGTTCATAATGGCATAAAGTCTTTTGTGATATTTCTGCGTGGCAACATCCTCATCCATACAAAATAAACGGGACATCACACGTTTAACATTTCCATCCACAACGGCTGCGGGATAAGCAAAAGCAATACTTGCAACAGCTGCCGCAGTATAAGGTCCTACACCCGGCACTTTAAGCCAGGAATCATAATCTTTAGGGAAAGGATCCTTCTGAGAAGTGGCATTTTCTACAATATATTTTGCGCCTTTATGGAAATTTCTTGCTCGGGTATAATAGCCCAAACCTTCCCAAGCTTTTAAAACATCTTCCAACTCTGCCTCAGCAAGAACAAAGACATCGGGGAAAAGTTTTATCCATCTGAGAAAATAATTTTCGACTGTAGCGACCTGAGTTTGTTGAAGCATCATTTCACTCACCCAGATATGATAAGGGTCATGTGAGCCCCGCCAAGGCATTTTACGGCGATGCAATTCAAACCACGCCATCAATGCATTGGTCATCTCTTGAGATATGTATTCTATCATTATTTTCCTGAAAGATTCAAGGGAATAGTGATGGAGATCGGAGGGATCATAAAACTTGACGCAACCAGAGGTTTTGCTTTGTCTTCACCGCGATACAGCATATATGGAATAACAATACCGATGGTCGCTCCCATAATAACATCACTCAACCAATGCTGGTTATCATCTAATCTCTGAAAAGCTGTCAATGTAGCCAAAGCATAAGCGGGAATACCTGCCTTCCATCCATACCACATCTGAAACATAGTAGCAGTAGAAAAAGCCACAGAGGAGTGACCTGAGGGAAAAGAATAATTATTTTTCTCATTTGGTCGCGTTCGACCAACACTATACTTTAATGCATAAGTTAAAGCTATAGTCCCTACATTTGCTGAAGCCCAGTAACGAAAGGACTCGAGATAATTTCCTGTGTGATAGCCACGACCCAAAGCACCAAGTGCGGAAACGCCAAATGCCCAATAATGATCGACATATTTATCACCTATCTTATCCAGACATGGAGGCAAATAGACCTTGCGGGTCATAAACTCCTTCATTTCTTCATCAAGAGTTAAGGCGGAAATTCCGGCTAATATCCCGGCAGTTCCAAGTGCAACATAGCCTTCCCAGGTTTTTGCTGCCTCGGGAATAGCATAGCGAAAGTATTCTCCATTAGTCAGGGTTTGTGCCTGAATTAATGAGAATAATGCGATAAAAATAATAAGTGTTTTCTTCATAGAGAAATTATAAGTAATTATAAGGAAAAGAGGAAATGTTAAATTAGATATTCTTGTTGGGAACTACAGTTAAAACAATATTTTACTTAGTCATCAGTAGCTTCGCACCTTAAATAAGGCCATATTCTTCCAGAATATCAAAAAGATGTTTTTCGCTTTCAACTTGCTCTGCTTGCCAACCGACCTTACGGGCAGCTTCAATATTTTCCGCTTTGTCATCGACAAAAAGTGTCTCAGCCGAATCGATGTTAAACAATTCTTCGACTCTTTTATAAGACCTTGGATCCGGTTTATTATAGCCCTCAACAAAAGAAACATAGCTATAGCGGATTACTCGCTTGATCTCGAGTTTTTTATCTATTGCTTCATAATCAAGACTATTGGTATTTGAAAAAAGTACAATTCGATATTTTCTTTTTAAATAATGGATTTTTGCCCAAGTTCGTGGTCGCAAGGGAAATTTCTTGTCAAGATTATTGCAATAGCGCGCTCTATCACCTTTTTGCAAAGGAATATATTTAGAAAGCTCATTGAAAAACTCATCTGTACTATGCTCTCCGGCTTCAAAAGCAGTAAAAAAGTCGGAGGAAGTAAATTTAATAAATTGATCATGATCCCAATGCATTGCTTCGGTGAATTGCTTGTAATTCACATCAACAAGCACATTGCCCAGATCGAATATAATTGTAGTGATCTTTGTTTTTGTCATTAAAGTTCTATTAAATGTTTAGCTGCCGTTGTGATATTTTCACAGCCGCTTTCAGTGATAATAAGATCGTCTTCTATGCGAACACCACTCCAACCCGGAATATAAATGCCCGGCTCAACCGTTACAACCTGTCCCGCCAGAAGCGCTTCTCTATTTGTGGGAGAAAGACGAGGTTCTGCATGAATTTCCAGACTAAGTCCATGTCCCAAACCATGACCAAAATATTCGCCATAGCCTTTGGAAGTAATGTAATCGCGAGCAATGGCATCAACTTCTCTGCCCGTGAGTCCCGGTTTAAGACCCGCAATTGCCTTTTCTTGGGCAGACAAAACAATATGATAGATCTCGCGTTGTTTATCATCAGCCTTGCCCAGACAAACAGTACGGGTAACATCAGCGTGATAACCTTTATACATAGCACCAAAATCAATGGTGATCAATTCGCCATTTTGTAATAACTTATCTGTGGGACTATGGTGAGGTCTTGAGCCATTAATACCCGAAGCCACAATAGTATCAAAACTATCTCTTTCCGAGCCCAAACTTTTCATAATATAAGAAAGTTTTGCATCAAGCATCCTTTCAGAAACACCCGGTTTGATCTCATTCAAAAGTTCAGCAAAAGCAGCGTCAGTTATGCGGGCCGCTTCTCTAAGACAATCGAGCTCGTATTCTTCTTTGACAGAGGCTAATTTTTCCATCATCAGAGAGCGACTGACAAAATGGCAAGAAGGGAATGCTTTTTTCAGTTCATCATATTGTTCAAAATTTAAATGATTCCCTTCAAAAGCAATTGTTGCACCATCTTTTACACAGCCACTATCTTTCATGGCTTGCAAAAGACCTTTCCCAACAGGAACATCAATGTGCATATTATTAACTTCAGCTGCACTTTGCGTTTTATAACGGAAATCCGTAAAAAACCAGGCATCATCAAGTCTAATATAACACATTCCATTGGAACCGGAAAAACCTGAAATATATCTTAAATTAGAAGTAGCTCGAACAAAGATAGCATCTAATTTTTCTTTTTCTAATATACCACGAAGTCTTTTCAATCTATTGCTATTCATCTTATCCTCTGCTTTTATCTCTCATAAGAACCTGAAGATTGTCAATTTCTATTTTAATGTTTTCATCGTCAGGTTTTTGGTCTATTAGTTTCATTAAAATACCCATTGCTTGTTCATAAAGACCCTGCCGGATATATAATCTAGCCATGGTCAGAGTTTCGATACCATAATTCTTTATTTCTGTTTTAGCTTTGTTTGCTTTGGTTTCTTTGTTTTTTACTTCAGATAAAAATGACACTTTATCAAATGATGTTGGCATCGCTTTAGCTGCTGGTTTTGGCTCAACGGGAGTTTTATTGATCGTTTCAACTTGAGTCTCTAATTCATCCCGGGGTTCTTGACTCGCTTTAGTTTGAGAGTCTGATTCTTCAAAAGGTACTGTTTTAGCTGATGGCGCTTCTGACGGCGCTTTAAAAGCTTCAGGTTTGGGCAATGATCCATCAAAAAGCGTCGTATCGGCTGTGTGACAAGCGGCCTGATAATTCTTGGCTTTATCTTGCTCATCTTTATCCATTTCTGTGACCAAATAGTCGATATAGCTGTTGTCTTCAACTAAAGAACTTACATTTTTAACTGATTCAATTTTACCAACACTCAGATGAGGATTAATTGGCGTAGAAGAAAATTGATCAAGAAAACGATACATTTCTTCATTGCCTTTTTTATGTGATATAATCAGAGTATATAAATATTTTAATTCTCCAAGGGAATAAACATGCTTATTTATGCTTAGCAATAATTCAGCGGCAGAAACAAAGGAAGGATCCAATGACAAGGTCATATTTAGGTGGCCCGAAGCTTTATCGTTATTGCCGTTTTTATAATAGCATAAAGCAATCGCATAATGCATAAATGCATCTTTAGATTTTTCCTTGCTCATCATTGCATGGGCTTTTTGAAAGGCGATATCACATTCATCCCTGTTAAGATGTTCCATGATAGCCTGAGCGTTTTTTAATGATTGTAGACTCATGTTTCTAACTCCATATATCCCTGCTCTCTTAAGCTTAGATAACCCGCATGACCGATGATCACGTGATCCAAAAGCGGAATATCAAGAATTTCACCGGCCTTTTGGATGGTGTGGGTTATGTTAATATCCTGCCGACTTGGTTTTAACTCACCACTGGGATGATTATGCATCAATATAATAGCAGAGGCCAGATGATCTATTGCAGGTTTATAAACTTCCCGTGGGTGCACAATAGAAGCTGAAATACTTCCAATAGATATATTAATATCCCTGTAGGCTCTGTTCGCTCGGTTAAGTAGTACAACTTTGCAAACCTCTTTTCTCATGAGTCTCATACGCTCTCCATAGGCATTAGCGACACTTTCGGGTCCTGTGACCACCGGTGTATCGTTTGCCTCTATAGCCTCATGAAAGCGCGCTCCCAATTGAAAGGCTGCTGCAATTGTTGTGGCTTTTGCCGGCCCAACACCATGATACTTTGAAAGAGCTCCTATTGTCATCATACCCAACTGAAGCAGGCCGCTGTTGTCGGCCAGCAATTCCTTAGCAATATCAAGTGCGGAATGTTTTACTGTCCCTGACCTGAGTAATATTGCCAACAGTTCAGCATTTGTTAATATACCAGCACCTTGCTGGATACATTTTTCACGCGGCCGGTCATCCTCCGGCCATTGTTTCATTGTCCTGTTTGTCGTCCCCATTTTGTCCCCCCGGACTATTTAATTGTTTCTTGAGCTATTCTTAAACCAGTTTTCAATATATTTAACTGTTTTTCCCGTAGGTGTTCCAGGTCCAAAAAGCTCGGCGACACCTAAACTTTTCAATTCTTCAATGTCTTCTTCCGGTATAACGCCACCTCCAACAAGAAGTACATCGTCCATGCCTTTTTCTTTTAAAAGGTCAAGAACTTTGGGAAAGATCGTCATATGTGCTCCGGATAGAATTGATAGTGAGATCACATCTGCATCTTCCTGTAGCGCTGCATTTACGATCATTTCCGGTGTTTGGCGTAAGCCAAGATAAATTACTTCCATCCCGGCATCACGTAAAGCATTCGCAATGACTTTTGCGCCACGATCGTGACCATCTAAACCTGGTTTTGCTAATACTACTCTGATTTTTTTCATTTATTCCTCTATCATCATTTTTGTTTACTGTCTAATACAAAAGTTACAGGTCCTTCGTTTATCAAAGAAACATTCATCATAGCAGCAAACTCTCCTGTTTCTACATGAATTCCCTGCTCTTGGGTTGCACGGCAAAAGTATTCATAAAGTCTATTGCCTTCCTCGGGTTTTGCTGCTTTTGTAAAACTGGGACGGCGTCCCTTTCGCCAATCTCCACAGAGTGTAAATTGCGATATTATCAAAGCAGATCCCCCACTATCCTTAAGCGAAATATTCATCTTGCCATCATCATCTGAGAATATTCTTAAACCACAGATCTTATTGACTAAAAAATCTGCATCTTCTTCCTTATCACCTACGGCAACACCAAGAAGGATCAACAAACCCTTGCCTATCTCGCCGCGGGTTTTTGAGTTTATGCTAACATCTGCTTTTGCAACGCGCTGAATAACTGCTATCATGTCGTCCTATCTTCTTTAAGCTAAGTAATTTAGCTTAAAATTCATCCAACATCAATATTTAGAATAAAAAATAAATTATTCCTATTTTAATATTTTTACTTAGCAAAAATATTTCTCATACCATATCATCAGCTAATTCTTCTTTGATTGATAGAATAAACCCCTCTCCATATTCAAGGCTTGGATCTTATCTTTTGCATCTAATGTTGATAAATATTTATTTATTTCATTTTCATGTAAGCCAAGAATATGTGAAAGATCAGTCAATGTACAAGGTCGTCTGGAAATTGTTTCAAGAATAGCGTTTTCAATATCTTCTCTAAAAGATTCTTTGTTCTCTCTTTCAGATACCGGTGATATGATCACGACATTTGGCAGACCCCATTGATCTTTTATTTTTTCAAGTTCACTATAAGAAATAGCTTCAAGGTTTGATAGAACACCCGGTCTATCTAAAGTATTTAACTGAACACTATCTGCACCGATCTTTTCTATTGCGTTTTTTAAAGCACTAAGATCTTCTTTACTATCATTATAGTCTTTTAATAGAAAAACCTCCAACCAGATCTGACCTTTAAATTCTTTGCGAAACTTTATCAGATTTTCTATATGTTCAAGATAATCCAATTTTGGATGTGGACGATTTATTTTTAAAAATGCATCACGAGTTGCAGCATCTATTGAAGGTAAAACAACATCAACTTCCAATATAGATCTTCTTACTTCAGTATCAAAAAATAAGCTGGCATTTGTGAGAATAGCAGTTTTTATTTGTGGATAATACCTTGTAATATGCGAAACAATATCGCAAATTTTTGAATTCAAAGTCGGCTCACCCGCACCGGAAAAAGTAATATAATCCGGCTCAGGATGGTGAGCTAAATAATCATCCAGTTCCCGGATTACAGTTTTATAGGGGACATATTCCTTGCGTTCGAGCGTAAGATCAGTAGTAGCGCCACATTCACAATAAACACAATTTAGAGTGCAAACTTTATGAGGTAAAAGATCAAGTCCTAAAGAAATACCAAGGCGTCTAGAGGGAACAGGTCCAAACAGATATTTATATATCATGATTAATCGTAACTCTTTCTGATCTCTAAAGGATCATTTAAATCTACTAGCAATTTTTTCCACCAAGCACTTTTCCATGTAGCAAGTTCTTTATGGACAAGATGATATTTTTCCGGAATTGGATGTGTACCAAGCACAACAGGTATTTTGTATCTCACTTCAATGAACTTTTTAAATTGCTCAATACGAGGACAAGGTGGATAGCCAACGATCAAACCGGTTGCCAGATGAATGACCTCTGCTCCATTCTTGATCATTTCTTCGGGAGAATATTCAATATTTCCACCGGGACAACCAGCACAAGAAGTAAAACCAACGACCTCCAATTCTTCGTCTTTAGAATAGCGCTTAAAAGCACCTTCGCGTTCACGCAAAGCCCGAAAACATTTCCCGCCTGCACACCTATGATAGCGATGACAAATAATAATGCCAACTTTAGTCTTTTTCATTATTGTCCTCTTTTATTTTTCAAGGCATACTTGCAGACAATATCATCTTCTTTTACACCAATATCTTCGGCAATAACAGGACACTTAGCTTTCAATAAAAAGAATACAGGTCTATCCGTTTCAGAAAGACCTTCATAATTACCCTGACCCTTTGCAATGATTATTGTTGCTTTATTAAATCTTCTCAAAAAATCGTCATTACATAATCTTAGTATGGTGGCCGGTGCCGGAGTCCCCGAAGAAATGATCTCAGCCACTTCATCCAATCCCGATGCAACAGCATCATCGTAGGTCACATCATTAATAACAGGTTTTCCTCTTACTACATAAGTTACAGGAATTTTTAATTCTTCTATCAATATTTTATCAAAAACAGATTCGCCTGAATTATCTCCTAAATAAAGGACCTCTTCACTTTTTTCAAGAACTTCCTTAAATGCTTGATAATCACAAATAGCAAAATCTTGTTGCAAGATATGTTCAAGGTCTTTTTCTACATGAAATTTTTTGTCCATGCCAAGATCCATCACATTTCCTGCTATAGCAATGCGAATTGCCATTAAGAGAGGATCATCTGCCTTAGAAAGTCTTTCTTTCAGCATAGGATATAAACGCTTGGCTTCTTTGATATGAGCTGCTTTTTCTTGTGCATAAGGATCATCAATCCCGGTAATCTTGTTCAACTCATCATATATTATCATCCCCATTTCCGGTGGTGTAAAACTCATATCAATATCTTTAATTCGGCAACCGACCTTATCCAATAGATCTTTTATGTCTCTATCGTCGTCAAAGCTTATTTCGGCTACACTCAAGGCTTGTTTTACAAAACAGGGGATGCATTTTAAATAGGTTTTCATAGTTCTCTTTCTTGTTTAATAGGCAGGCTTATTTCACGTCCTGCACCGCCTTTTATATATTTTTCGGGGTAAATCTCCACAATTTTTTTTATTTGTTGCGTGCAATGAGTCGGACAAACAAAGTCTATATCTTTTAACAAATTAAAATCCCTAAAACCGTGAAATCCCCCAAAAAGGAAATAAATTTGACCATATTTTCGGGCTTTCTCAAGAATAGCATCGACGCCGGGATGTGAACAACCGGCAATCACGACTAAACCTTGCGGTGTTTCAATAAACATTGATTGTTCAATATTCTTGAGCTCTCCACTGCTATAAACATTCTTAAATATTTCTCTCGCCTCGGAAATATGGTGTATTGCCTTAGCACGACGAAGACCGCGTAAAGACGTCGGAACATAAACTTCTACTTCCGGATTTTCATGAATAAAAGCTGCCAGACCACCTGTGTGATCAAAATGGTGATGTGAAATAAATACAGTATCTACAGACTTGGGATCAACTCCACAAACTTTCATGTTGTTTAATAAAATATGTCCATCAGCACCGGCATCAAAAAGGATCCTGTGTTCATCAATATCAACAATTGCAGCAAAACCCCAGTCAGGTTTCAAGCCTTCTTTGCAAACAGTATTATCGTAAACTATGGTAATTTTAAGCATTTCATTATTCCTTCCGTTCAGTTTATACTAAGGATAATTACAGACAATATCCATTACTTTTGATGTTCTGGCAGCGGACACTCCTGTACTTGGGCATTTTCCCTTGCCCTGAATCTCTAAAATGATCGTCTTAATCAGACATTCCTGAATATGTTGAGGAAGCTGATAACTTTCATTGATCGCTCCAAAATCATCAGATACTCCGCTTATTCTTGTATGAGCAAATGTTGAAAAAGCAAGATGTCCTTTGTCACCCTCAATAAGAATCTCGTCTTTGACCTCCGTTTTTGAAGAAGCAAAATTCCAATATCCCTTAGCCACTACATTATCCTTAAATAATAAGTCTGCCCGAACATTGTCAGGAACGCTGTAATAACCTGAAACATTCTTAGCGCAAGCTTGAACTTTTATTACAGGTCCAAAAAAGAAATCCAAAAGATCTAGTTGATGTGAGGCCAGATCATGAAAATACCCACCACCGGAAACTTTGGGATTCAGTCTCCATATTTTTTCTGGATGATCTTTTTCCATATCTCGAAGTGAACGATTAAAAAAGATATCAACTTTTTGAATATTCCCCAAATATCCTGAATCAATTAATTTTTTAATTCTTAAAAAATGAGGAAGGGCTCGTCTGTAATAGGCAACAAAAAGTGGCACAGCATACTTTTCACAAACAGAGATCATCTTTATGCATTCATCATGATCTCTTGCCATGGGCTTTTCAACATAAACTATTTTCCCGGCTTGCGCAGCTTTTTTGGTGTAATAAGCATGAGTATCAGGCGGAGTAGCAATATAGATTGCATTAATTTCATTGTCTTTAAATAGGAAATCAGCATTTTGGGTCCAGGAATGTACCCCATGGCGTTTTGCAAAATCCTCAGCAGCAAATGCGTTTCTGCGCATAATACTTTTTACCCGAGAACCTGGAAGTTTATACATTGCAGGCACACTTTTTATTTCACATACCGAACCTGCTCCAATAACACCCCAGATAATCTTTTTATTCAATGTGCTGCCTTCTATCTCTGGAGAACTTTTTGAATTTCTTTGTAGAGAGCAAGTGCATCTATTGGTTTAGACACATAGCCATGGCATCCCGAAGCCAAACAACGATCTTTTTCATTTTCCATGGCATAGGCTGTTTGGGCAATTATTTTTACGGAATAATTCTTATTCTTTATCTCTTCAAGACAAGCATATCCATCTTTTTTGGGCATATTAATGTCTAAAAGTAAAATATCGGGGACTTCTTTTTCGAGCATCTCCATCAGGATTTCACCATCATAAGCGTAAGATATCCTGGCATTTGTTTCGTTCAGATATTCTTTTATCAAAAAAAATGAGGTATAATCATCTTCTGCTATATATATGTTTATATCCTTCAAATCCGGGATAGCATTTATTTCATTATTGTCCATAAGCTGAAGCTCCTTTGCTTTTTCAAGTTCTAGGCTAAAAAAGAATTTCGACCCCACGCCAACTTGGGATTCAAGATCAATTTCCCCACCCATTAAATCAATAATACCTTTTGTAATACTCAAACCCAAGCCGGTACCTTCCCGATAGCGATCTTCCTCTACCTGACGAAATCTTTTGAAAACCATAGTCTTTTTATCTTCCGGAATACCGGGACCCGTGTCTTTTACATACGTAAAAAGAACAAGAGATCTTGCTTTCTCGGTCAGTGTATATCCAAGCTCAACACTACCTGTATTGCTATATTTAATCGCATTCGATAATAGATTATCAAGAATTTGGCGTATCCTGTAAGGATCAGCATAAACCATGAATTCTTTTGTTGGAGATGGAAAATTTAGGATCAATTCAACATTTTTCTTTTCAATAAATAGTGACGAGCTTTGAAACATATCAATACTCTGTTTGAAAATATCATCTAATCTTACATTTTCTTTATTCAGTCTCAATTGATTTACTTCCAGTTTAGAAACATCAATAATATCATTAATAATATGCAAAAGCTGTTTACCGGCTGAATGGATCATTTCAAAATAAGGTTTTCTTTTAGCCTCGCTTAGGGAATCCTTAGAAAGAAGGTCAGAAAATCCTACAATGGCATTCATGGGTGTTCTGATCTCATGACTCATATTTGCAAGAAAAATTGATTTTATTCTATCGCTTTCCTCTGCCTTATTTTTAGCAAGAATAAGCTGTCTTTCAGCTTCGCGATGCTCTGTTACATCTGACAAAAAGCTTAAAGATGCCGGCTCACCATTCCACTCAAAATATACAGAGTTTATATCTACCCATAATAATTTATTTTGCTTGGTAATCATTCTAAATGAATATCTACTGGGTACATCCAGTTTTTTAATACGCTTCAAATGACGCTGATAAACTAAATCTCGATCATCAGGATGAACAAAAGAAGTAAAAGCTTTTCTCCTGGATTCATCAGGAGGGACACCCAAGATATCAGTCATACGTTTATTGGCAAAGGAGATCTTGCCTTTTTGAGCTATCACTATAGCTTCTCCGGCATTTTCAAAAAGGGCACGATATTGTAATTCTTCTTGTCGTGTTTCTTGACTATGTTGCCAAATTCTCCATCGACTCAAAAACAACATACCAAGTAATACCGTAAAAGCAGGATATAAAAGGACCAAGGGTATAGCAATTTCCTTAAAATCAGAAAACGAGATGTTTTTAAGGAAAAGTAACACACTAGCCAGTTCAAGCAGATGAACAAGCAAAGCAAGTATAAAAAGACAATAAAAAGGTTTTTTAATCTCTCGAGGAGGAAAAAACTGTCGCCATGTTAAGCCACAAAAACCTGCTATTAATGTAAAAGCAACACCAATCAACAAGCTATTACCCTCAATTGTAAATTGATAGAGAACAGTAATGCACATGGCTATTATGGTGGGTAAAAAACCAAAGAAAAGCCCGGATATTGCTAATAATACAGTGCGACTATCAATCATAATTTCCGCTGACAAATGATATGGTGTTAGCATTAAAAGCAAGCTCAAACTTCCAATTAATACACCTGCAAGGACTTTTCTGGGAACAGTTTGGATCTCTTTATCTTTTTTCCAGATATAATCATATACCAAACAAAAAGTTAGTAAAACAGCTACATTCTGTAATAAGCCAACAATGATTGAATCAATCATTTGATAATCTCCTGATATTAAGTCAAAAGTATTGAGAATTAATACTAATTCAAAGTATTAAAGCATAAGAAAAAGATAAAATAGATGAAATATAATTACTTCCTTTACATTAGATATAGCCGCTGTAAAAGTATTTTATCATTTATTATTGACGAATTATCAATTGTAATTTGACGCTTTTTCTTGTAATATCCTGCATTAATTTGAGGTATTTAATGAATTTTCTTTTTAGGTCGGATTGGGGACTATTTTTAATCTTCTTAGCAGGAATTACGGTGTTCCTGGGTATTGCAACTCTTTTACTTAAAAAGCTGGATGTACATCCCCATGTTACGCGTAGATTAGTTCATATTTTTGTTGGATGTTTAACCTGTGCTGCTCCTTTTTTTATTGAAAGCAAAACACCGGTTTTAATCATTGCTTTGTTATTTGCCATTTTAAATTTTATTGCAATTAAACTGAATTTACTTAAAAGCATACATGAAACCAGTCGAGTTTCATATGGAACTGTTTATTTCCCTATTGCTTTTTTCATTCTTGTCTGCTGGTTTTGGGATAAGGATCCGGCAATTCTCTTGACAGCTATGTTGATCATGTCCTTTGGTGACCCTGTCGCTTCTTGGGTGGGAGAATCAAGAAAAAAACCTTTGGGATTTACTATTCTTACCGAGAAAAAATCTGTGCAGGGCAGTTTATCAATGTTCCTGGTCTCTTTTGTTGTAGCTGTCCTAAGCATGAAGATCTTCAGAGACGTTTTTCCACATCAAGCTGATATTACTTGGTCAATTGCCATCGTATTTGGCCTTTTTGCCGGTTTTTTCTCTGCCGGAGCTGAAACCATCTCCCATAAAGGTACTGATAATTTAATGGTTCCCTTGGGTGCAGGTGTTATTTTGGATGCTTTATATAACGGAGCACCCGAATTTCAAACTCACCTGATGATATGGATGTCTCTTACCGTTGCTATTGCAACTATTGCTTATGCAAGTAGTGCCTTGAGTCTTTCGGGCGCAGTGGGCGCATGGCTTTTGGGAACGGTTGTCTTTGGACTTGGTGGAGTCGAGTGGATGTTACCCATTGCGGTATTCTTTTTCTTCTCTAGCATTTTTACAAAAATGGGTAAAAAACATAAAAAAAAGCTAGCCACAGTTTTTGAAAAAACCGGCAAACGGGATATTTTTCAGGTTTTTGCCAATGGAGGTGTGGCAATGATCGCCACCATGTGTTGGCATTTTTTAAATACGACTGAACTCTTTTGGTATATGATCTTCCTTGGCTCTATTGCGGCAGCGACAGCTGATACATGGGGAACTGAGATCGGTGCTTTTTCTTCACATGATCCCATATCCATACTTAATTTCAAAAAAGTACCGCAGGGAACTTCGGGCGGACTTACTATTATTGGTACTGTCGGTGCCTTTACAGGAGCTTTTTTAATTGCGCTTGTAGGAAAATATTCTCTTTTATATTTTGCTGGAATTAATATGACCTGGACTGCTGTTTTACTAATTTCTATAGTCGGTCTGATAGGGGCTTTTGTTGATTCCTTCCTTGGTGCAAGCGTGCAAGCCCAATATCATTGTCCTACTTGCAAAAAACTTACAGAAAAAACCTCACATTGCGAGAATAAAAATATTCCACTTGCAAGTGGTTATAAAAAGATCAATAATGATTTTGTTAATTTTTGCAATACGCTGGCCGGAGGACTTTTAGGTGGCCTGGCTTACTTGCTAATCAAATAATTGGAGTCTATATATGAAAAAGATCATTAAAACACCTTTTGCTAACATGTATGAGGAAGCTCGATTTTCTTCTCAGCTAGTAACTCAGGGTATTATGTGGGAAATTGCCGAAGTCCTTCAACAAGAAGGTGATTGGATAAAATTAAAACTCCCGGATGGATATGAAGCTTGGTGTCAGAATTTCTCCACCTTGGGTCTTTCAAAAGATATGGAAGATATGATAATTACTTTACCCAAGATTCTGATTCATACGCCTTTTCTTTCTCTCTATGAAAGCGTAGACATGAAAACACCGCGTAAAGCAGTCGCTGCTCTTGGAGCTTTATTTCCCTATCTAAAAAGAGATAATGATATATACGAAGTATTAATGCCTGATGGATCGCGGGCTTTTTTGCAACAAAAAGAATTGACCGTTACAGATCCACGCGATATCATTTTATGCACTGCGGGTAAACTTTTAGGCTGTTCCTATTTTTGGGGTGGTAAAACAGAAAACGGCTGTGATTGCTCGGGTTTAACTCAAATGAGCTTTAAAATTGCAGGATTAGAATTACCACGAGATGCCTCTCAACAGATCAAGGTTCTTAAAAAGCATCCCCTTAGTATCGAAGATGCCCAACCGGGAGATCTTGCCTTCTATCAAAATGCCAAGGGCAATATTACACATGTCGCCATTATGCGTAGATCTCCTGAATACATTCATTCTTCGGGTGAAGTGAAACTGAATTCTTTTGATCCTCAAGCAAATCATTATTCTGAAAAATTACATAAAATGCTTGAAGGTATCTATTCTATAGATATGCTTATCAGAAAGGAAAAATAATGAGTCGCAAAGTTTGTTTAACAGGAATTAAACCCACGGGCACACCTCATATTGGGAATTATTTTGGTGCCATTAAACCTGCTATAGAGTTAGCTAATAATTTCGATGCCCGATATTTTATTGCAGATTATCATGCTCTAAATACGGTAAAGGACTCTGCACAATTAAAAGAAATGACTCACATACTCGCCGCAAGCTGGTTGGCATGCGGACTTGATCCCGAAACAATGATGTTTTACCGCCAGTCAGATGTACCTGAAACTTTTGAATTAACGACCATGCTAATGGCTTTTACATCAAAAGGTTTAATGAATAGAGCGCATGCCTATAAAGCCTGTGTTCAAGAAAACATTGATGCTGGTAACGATCCGGATTCCGGCATTAATATGGGATTATATACTTATCCGGTTCTTATGGCCGCAGATATCCTTTTGTTCGATACAAATTTTGTTCCGGTTGGCAAAGACCAACAACAGCATGTTGAGATCTGCGCCGATATTGCCCAGTCATTAAACCATACTTATGGCAAAGACTTACTAGTCGTTCCCAAAGCTGTGATCAGTGAAAGCACGCAGGTTGTTGTGGGTTTAGATGGTCGTAAAATGAGCAAAAGTTACGATAATGTTATTCCCTTATTTTTAGCTCCCAAGAAATTCCGCAAGATCATCATGAAAATCGTCACCAACTCTCAGGAAGTTGAAGAAGCTAAAAATCCTGACGAATCGCATGTATTTACTTTATATAAACTGTTTGCAAATGAAAAAGAACAGCAAGCTGCTCGCGAGCGTTATTTGGCCGGTGGCATGGGCTGGGGTCATGCAAAACAAGAATTATTTGAAATCATGGAAGAACACTTTTCACCCATGAGAGAAAAGTATGACATGTTGATGGAAGACCCCACACATATAGAAAAAATTCTTAAAGAAGGCGCTGAAAAAGCACGAACTATCGCTTCTGCAACTGTGGATAGATTGCGATCTGCTATTGGAATTGATTGACGAGATCACAGGATTCTTTTTGACAGGATAACAGGATAATCCGATAGCTTTTCGACTGGATTACAGGATAACTTGGATTGCTGGTGGACAGGATAACAGGATAATCCGATAGCTTTTCGACTGGATTACAGGATAACTTGGATTGCTGGTGGACAGGATAACAGGATAATCCGTTAGCTTTTCGACAAGATAGCAGGATAACCCGGATTGCTTTTTTAAACAAGATGAACAGATAAGACTTAAAGTCTCCATGCATCGGGGGTTCTTCTTATTCCTAATAATTAATACTGATTGACTTAAAGTATTCTCCAAAACTTTCTTTAAAGCACACTTGAGACCTTGCCCTGATTAATATATTAATGGAACTCTTTGCATAAGCTCCCATCAAAGCATTTGCACAGATCTTTTGCAAAATTAGCTATCTCACGATTTTGCTTTTACCATTTCAATATCATTTTATAAGATAGATTATTTTGGTATTTTAACCCCTTCCTCGTTTGAAATCCATTCTCAATACTTCAGGGCTCAAAATTGCAGGTAAATTATCGATCCCTATGAACTCAGTGCTCACATTCACAGTGATATCCGATCTACTTTGCTAAAGCCTTGTAGATTGAAAATAAGGTTTTTCTATGCTAAAACTTCCGAGATTAAAATCATGCACCGAGAATAGTCTTAAAAGTATCCCAGCATACCAAAACCAAACCACGGCATGATCCAATCATCATCCAAAGGTATGATCGGGGACACATAGGCATGAAAATAAAAGTGCTCTCCAAGTTTTTTAGCTTGCCACCTATAGCCAATTCGGGGAATAAGAAGATTCTCTCTGATCGCAATTCCATTAACAAGATCATCGTCATCTGCAATGATCATTGGGTCAAAACTAATTCCCGCAATGAACTGATGATCATGCCCAAAGCTGACCTCAGCCCCCGCAGAAGCTCCTGCCGATAAAATTCCTAATACTACGCCGGTAGAGAGAGTGAGCTGGAAATTATTTCCTGCGATAATGCGATAGTTATATTTAATGCTTCCACCCAAAGATCCGCCAATATCAGCGCTTAAACCATGGCGGGGTATTTTATCTTGAGCGGACAGAAGGCTAAGAGAAAATAACAATACAAGAAGTGTGGTTTTTTTCATTTATGAGGTTCGAGGATTAAAAATATTGTGTTAACCCTAATCCTGCCCAGGGTATTATGTTTCCGTGAACTAAACTCACTGCGGGAGAAGCATAAAGGTATAGAGTGCAGGGTTGTTTGAATAACATAATTTCACGACCATAGCCAATCCGAAAGTTTGTGAAATATATCCACGCCGGGACTTCAATTTCATCGTCAAAGCTCATGATCAATACACTTGGTAGAAAACGAAGACCCAGTAATAATTGATTCTTGTGCCCATATGTGTAATTAATACCAATTGGGAACCCCAAAGCTATTGCAATTGAGTTTATTCCAGCAGTTGCAGAAATAGCATGTTTCTCTCGTACAATAAAACGATATTGATATTCATATTCAACCAGGGCTAGGGATCCACCAATGTGTGTGCTAAGGCCATGTCGAGGAATTTCATTTTCTGCCCAAAGTGAAAATGTCAGGCACAAGCTCAAGATCAGGAGTATCGGTTTTTTCATGTTTTTTATCTCGTTTGTGATGTAAAGTAGCAGTTGAATTATATTGTCGTTTTTAATAAGCTTAGCAAGAAGATTTGTTCCCAATATTGATATAATAACAATTTTTATGATAAACAGACTTATTTAGTCAGAAAACAGACAATTTACATGAACAGATCCATAAAAAAACTATTCTTCTCCAAGGTACCTTACGATAAAATCAGCCATGGTAACAATGCTGTCATGAGCTGTCGATATATTATCCAATGTATCTCCACCCCAGTATTCATATATGCCATTTTCATTATAATCCAACCAATCCAAAGAGATAAGATTCATACGCATGGTTACTTCGGTTATCTGCCCGGGAAATATTTTAAAATAACAGCCAATAAATTCACCGGCACCACTGCCATCTTCGGATATATTAGAATTATATAAGGTATCGTTTACCAGATGATAAAAACCATCAGTTCCAAAATAATTGATCAGTGAGCCATGTTCACCGACTTCCAGGGTGTCGCGATTATTCAAATCATAAAATTCTAGCGTATCCTGGGAGTTGTCTGGATGTGTGCAAACCCAATAAAGCATATTGCGTTGGGTTAGTCTCATTCCTTTGTATGTGCCTGTATCCAATACAGCACGAATATCTCTTTCTGAATGCAGTAGCTCTTCATTTGATTCATAGAGAGTGATCCATTCCTGGTCAGCTGGTCCTTCATGAATGATGGTGTCTTGGGTTACTTCGATTTTCAATAATATAGTTTTAATATCTATAAGAGGACAGGTAAGCGTATCAACAGTGGGTTTATTCATTGTATCAAAGTCATAGGTGTTCCAGGTAGCCAGGCGATAAATTAAGGTTCCGGTTGACTCTTCTTGGGATGGATTAAAACATCCAAAAAGAACAACAACTAAAGCGAATAGAAAAACATTTATTAGTTTCATTTTAGTCCGCCTTTCTTGATTAATTATTTTTTTGCCTTATACCTTATTAATATTAAATACCTTAGCATAGCTTTGCAAGCAAAAAAACATCCCTTATGTTTTTGTTCAACTTAAATAAATGATTTTATAAACTACTGAACAGAATTGAAATTTCAACAATAAAGGATAAATCTTTGTTCAAAAAATGATATTTTTGTAAAGCTCTAATCTTTACAATCTGTGGATTTTATGACAATACCCTTTTTAAAAACTGTTTTAATCGGATTAATTCCAAACATTGAAATCATGTCATTTAGAGTATCAACATGACAAATCAATATATCAGCCTGCTTGCCTTTTTCTATAGAACCAATAAGCGCCTCGCGAGAAATTGCTTTTGCAGCATTTAATGTGACAGCCTTTAGTGCCTCATCAGGAGTGAATCCCATATGCATCACGGCCAATGACATCATCATGGGAATAGACAGCGAGGGACAAGTACCGGGATTATAGTCAGTAGCAAGAGCAACCGACATGTGGGCACGTAAATAAGGACGAGCATCCGGATAGTGTGTGCGTAAATAGTAAGAACAGCCAGGTAAAAATACAGGAATAGTGCCCGCACGCAATAATGCGTCAAAGCCATCAACACCCACGAAATCAAGATGGTCTGCAGAAACAGCGCCTAGATTAGCGGCTAATTTTGTAGCACCAAGCGATTTGAATTGTCCTGAATGAATCTTCAGCGGAATGCATTTTTCCTTAGCCGCCTTTAAAAAACGTTTAGTATCATCATAGGTATAGGCTCCATCATCGCAGTAAATATCTACAAATTCAGCTTTTTCTTTTGCAAGATCCAGTCCATCGTTAAGCAACCAATCCATATAGGCTTCAGCTTCCTGATCATCGGGATAAACATGCGGACCTAAAAAAGTTGCAACGGTTTCAAGATCGCTTTCTTCATTCAAGCGATGAATGATGTTGAGCATCTTTTTTTCTGTTTCCGGATTCAATCCATATCCTGTTTTTATCTCAGCTGTTGTTGTGCCATGTTTTAAACAGAGCTCTACGCGCTGAAGCGATTCTTGGAATAGCTCTTCTTTACTTGCTGCTCGTGTTGCACGGACTGAAGAATAAATCCCTCCGCCTTTTTGCTGAATTTCTTGATAGCTCTTGCCTTGCAGACGATCTTGCAATTCATTGGCACGGGAACCGGCGTGAACAAGATGAGTGTGGCAATCTACAAAACCCGGAATGACCAACTTTGCTTCCGCATCAATAATGGTGTCGGATCTGTAATTCTCATTCCTGCCTTCAAAAACATCGAGAATTTTGCCGTTTTTTACGATAACACAGCCATTTGCTATCTCTCCCTGAGATGAAAGAGTATATAAATGAGCATTTTTGACAATGAGGTCAACTGATAACATTTTTAAGTTTCTCCTCGGTATATAAGGTTAATTCTCTTGTTTTGACATCAATGTCCGCCAGAGTTTTTTTGGCTTCTGACTGTATTTTTTTACCTATAATCTTGTCATCTAAAGAAGATAAATTGATGAGAATATTATAATAGGATCCCCAAGCGGCAGATTTAATTTGCTTAACTCCCACAGCTGCATCCGAAAGTGCATTTTGATTTCCCATTTGAATAACATAATCTATTAAGGCAAGAATATCCGGACATAAATTCAATATTGCATGCGGAGTGTTTATAGCATTAAGTACTGCCTCTTGAATAGCGGCATTGCGTTTAGCTTTATCTTCTTCATTTTTCTTAGGGAGGCGCAGTGCTAACATCCAATTATTAAAGGCCACGCTGTCATCATCAACGAGTTGAAGTGCACGCATCTTAAGAGTCTGTGCCTTTTTTCCCACAAGCTCCATTTTATCTTTAAGGTCCAAGTATTCTTTGTTCTCGAAAGTCAGGTTTGCAACCATAGCCGCAAGCGAAGCTCCCAGCGCAGCATTCAATGCCGCTACCGAACCGCCTCCGGGAGCAGATGCATGAGATGACAGCAAATCGGTAAATTCTTTAAGAGATAAATCCTTTAGTTGTGTTTCTGTATTATCTAAAGCATATTCCACAATACGTTTTTTGGGGTCGAAGGGCGATGTATCTTCAAGCCCTAAAGAACGAATAGCAATATTAATAATATCTTTTTCCGGGCAAGCTCTGAAGCATCCCTGTTTTTTGAGATAATGTTCACCACTATCCAGCATGGCTTGCAGAGGAACCATTCCTATCAATTCTGATCCGGTAACCCGAATACCTTTTTTAGCTGCTTCTTCAATGACGATATCAAAAGCCGTATGCAATCCGGTGATATCAATACGGTGAAGATTCATTGTAACCTGAGCATAGCCATATTCCTTAATATACCAACCACCGGCCTGACAGAATTCTAATTTTCCGGGGACTTTGACCATCACACCATGTTCATCACGAATGATCTTACCTTCTTTATCGCGTTTAGCTCGACCTCTGGAACGAATTGTCAGAGCAATATCTTTAGCTGCCTTAATGTCCGCTGTGTTTAAATTAACATTATAAGCCAACATAAAAGGACGAGCACCCACATTGCTAGCACCCGATCTTGGAAGAAAAATCGCTTCGCCAAAGTCCGGTTTAAAATCAGGATCCATTAATTTCTTTTCCAACCCTTCGTATTCGCCCTTGCGAATATCAGGAAGATTATAGCGATTTTTACGCTGAGCAGCTTCGCCGTATAAATAGATGGGAATGCCGGTTGCATCATTAATTCGCTTGCCTAACTCCTTTGCCAGATCAACGCATTCTTCCATGCTCACATTAGAGACAGGGACAAGCGGACACACATCGGTAGCACCCATGCGAGGATGCGCACCGCTGTGTTTACGCATATCAATGAGTTCTTTGGCTTTTACCACTGCGGCCACTGCAGCTTGCATCACAGCTTCCGGTTCACCGGCAAAGGTCACGACCGTGCGATTTGTATCCTTGCCCGGATCTACATCCAGTAGCAACACACCGTCAACACCTTCGATCACATCAGTGATCTGCTTAATAATAGTCATATCGCGGCCTTCGGAAAAATTCGGGACGCATTCGATAATTTGTTTCATAGTAATTCCTTTAGCTATCAGCCTACAGTAATCAGCTTTCAGCATACGGTCAACCCATCGACAAGCTCAAGGTTGGAGTTATTTTTTATTTTCAAGTCCCGACATTTCATACCGGGTCATTACTTAGTCCAACCCCTCAACTTCGTTCGTGGTTGTGAGTTGTGGTGGTTCTTAGTCCCTGGGTTTTGCTCCTTCGCTGAAGCTAGGGAAGCACAGGCACCCGGGGTAATTACTTGGTTTATTCCCTTGATTCGTTGGGTTAAATCATTTATTAAGTCTATAATTAGTTCAACACTTTATCGTATCTCTCTAAAGATTCCTCCAATTCATAAATCCAGATTAACTGTTTTGGAGTTCCTAACTTAGATTCTCTATTGCGATACCGTTCCATCAACTTTTTATCTTTAATAATCAGAGATAAACTTCCATTTCTAACCTTACCACATACCCAAAAATATTTATCAAGATCATCGTAATCTATTTCAAACTTCTCGCATAACTCAAATATACATTTAAAATAAGCTACACTTGGATATTGACCATTAATTTTAAAACCCTCTCTTCTTAATTCTTTACGAACTAAACTGTCATAAATGGGGAAATTAAAATTTGACCTAAAATACAAGTATTTTGAGATCAATGAAAAAGTATGACCTTTATCATTACCTTCTTTATCTATACCTATCGGATGCAGCAGAATTCTTTTATTGAAGTTCTCTTCAATAAAACTGGTATCACTTTTTCTATTAATAAACCTAGGTTCAATCTCATTTTCAATTAGTCGACTCAAATCATCAAAACTAAAGAGCCGTTTATTCATTTGTGTTGAATAGCAACTATCGATGACATACAATCTTAACATAATATCATTAAAATCACTGTTATTAGTTTTATCAAATAACTCGTGTATTCGTTTTTTCTGAGTTGTATATGGTGAATCCTCAAGTATCTCTAAAACTAATTTTAGTCGTTTTTTAAACTCCATGCTCTTTCCAGTTTGATTTTTTTCGACCAGCCAACAGGTCCTTTTTTTAATCGGACACCAGTTGGCAGGTCTTTGTAATTATCATTTATAACTCATAACCCATAATTTGTACAGGTACACCTGTACCCTACACTTATCACTTATTTTGGATCTTTTAAACTCGGTATATTCATATCATGCTTCTTTGCAAATTCCTTTGCATGATCATATCCTGCATCTATGTGACGAAAAATCCCCATCATGGGGTCGGCATCAAGGACGCGTTGCAGGCGGATGGCTTTTCCTTTGGCACCGGTGGCGACAATGACTTGTCCGGCGTGCGTTGAATTTCCAATACCCACGCCACCGCCGTTGTGCAGAGATACCCAGTCAGCCCCACAAGCGGTATTGACCAGTGCGTTCAGCAAAGGCCAATCTGCGATGGCGTCAGAGCCATCCAACATGTCCTCGGTCTCACGATGCGGCGAGGCCACGGACCCGCAATCCAGGTGATCACGACCAATCACAATGGGCGCCTTTAATTCACCGCTTGCCACCATTTCATTCATGCGTAGGGCAAATTCGGCGCGTTCGCCCAGCCCCAGCCAGCACACACGATTAGGCAATCCAAGCTGAGGCACTTGCTCTCTTGCCAGTTTGATCCAACGCGATAGAATTTCATCATGCGGAAATAATTCAAGCACCAGATCATCCAGTTTATAAATATCACTCACATCACCTGAAAGCGCGACCCAACGATAAGGTCCGCGGCCTTCACAAAAAAGCGGACGAATATATGCAGGCACAAAACCCGGATAGAGGAATTTGCCATCTTCTTGTCGCACATTCAATCCGCCCAGTTCTGCTTGTCCACGTAAATTATTGCCATAATCAAAAGCAATAGCACCTTTTTTCTGCATTTCCAGGATGGCTTCTGTGTGTTTAATAATAGCTTCGAGGGATCTTTCTTTATATAATTCAGGATCTTTATCCTGTAATTTTCGGAGTTCATCAAGATCGCCGAGAGGAACATAATCTAATAATGAGTGCGCAGATGTTTGATCGGTCACAATATCCGGAATAATATCACGCTTAAGCATTTCGGGAAGGATCTCTGCGCAATTCCCGATCAGTGCAATCGATAATGCTTTCTTGCTTTTGACCGCTTCTTGCATGAGAGAAATTGCTTCATCGAGCGATTCAGTGTATTTCATGCAATAGCCTTCTTCAACCCGACGTTTGGCACGAACGGGGTCAACCTCGACATTAATAACGACACCGTTATTCATGGTAACCGATAAAGGTTGAGCACCGCTCATGGCTCCAAGTCCACCGGTGAGCACCCATTTACCTGAAAGATCGGAGTTATAATGTTGTTCGGCCAAAGCAGCAAGCGTCTGAAAAGTCCCTTGCAAAATTCCCTGAGTTCCGATGTAGATCCAGGACCCGGCCGTCATCTGACCATACATGGTGAGTCCCATTTTATCGTATTTATCAAAATTGTCCTGAGTGGACCATTTAGGTACAATGTTACTATTAGCGATGAGAATACGGGGAGAATATTCATGGGAAGGAACCACACCAACGGGTTTGCCGGATTGCATAATTAGAGTTTGATCTTTTTCAAGATTCAGCAAAGCATCGACTGTTTGACGATATGCCTTCCAATTTCGTACAGCACGGCCGGAACCGCCATAGACGATCAATTCTTCGGGTATTAATGAGTTTTCAGGATCAAGATTATTTTGTAGCATTCTTAGCGCTGCCTCGATCTCCCAGTTTTTACATTGAATTTTATTTCCGCGACTGGCCCTTATTTTTTCCTTTGGCATAAATTCCGAATACATCGGTCTTAAACTCATAATTGTATTCCTTCCTTTTCTAATTCATCTAAAATGACCTTACTGCGAATGATATCTGCCATTTTTTCAATATCTTTATACATAATTCTATCTTCCTTCCAATGCGGAATGAATTTGCGAATATATTTCCAAGCTACTTTTGTCCCTTTACCTGCTTCTAGTGGCTGTTGAAAATCAATGCCTTGAGTAGCGGCGAGCATTTCTATAGCAATTACATTTACAACATTTTTCAAGATCATTCGTGCATGTTCAGCAGCGATAGAGCCCATGCTCACGTGATCTTCTTGTCCTGCCGATGTTGGAATTGAATCCACCGATGCAGGATGCGCCAAAACTTTATTTTCCGACACAAGTGCCGCTGCGGTATATTGTGCTATCATGTAACCCGAATTTAATCCATTCCCTTCAGCCAAGAACGGCGGGAGTCCCGAAACATGCGGATTTACTAATCTATCGACTGTCCTTTCGGAAATATTTGCAATCTCAGAAAGCGCGATCCCAAGAAAATCCAGAGCAAAGGCCAAAGGTTCTCCATGAAAATTTCCACCTGAGATCACATCTTTATCTTCGGCAAAGATCAGCGGATTATCCGTAGCTGAATTGATCTCTATCTCAAAAATACTTTTTACATAATTCAGTGTATCGTAAACAGGGCCGTAAACCTGAGGCATACAACGCAAAGTGTAGGCATCTTGCACTTTATCACAATTCTTGTGGGAAGCCATAATAGCGGAATCTTTTACCAAGTCTCTGATATTGGCAGCGATGTAAGACTGACCTTTGTGCGGACGAGCTGCATGAATTCTTGCATCCATCGCTCGAGAAGTTCCCTTAAGAGCTTCTAAACTCATAGCACCTGCGACCTGGGCATGCTTGATCAAAGCAAATGCATCGCAGAGAATTAAACATCCGTGCGCTGCCATTACCTGTGTTCCATTGATCAAGGCAAGACCTTCCTTGGCCTGCAATTGAAGTGCCTTAATATGATGAGTTTTTAATACTTTATTGGCATCTACTCGCTTCCCCTCAACAAGACATTCGCCCTGACCCGTGAGAATTAAAGCTAAATGTGAAAGCGGTGAAAGATCTCCACTGGCACCCACAGAGCCTTTTGCCGGTATATAGGGATAAATATCTTTATTTATTAGCTCAAGAAGTGTCTCGATCAAAGCCCTGCGCACTCCGGAAAATCCTTTTGCCAAAGCATTTGCACGAAGCAGGATCATGGCACGAACTGTTTCCTCTTCCAAAGGCTCACCTACATTTGATGCGTGTGAACGAATAAGATTTTCTTGCAATTTGATAGCTTTTTCCGGAGGAATATAGTGAGATGACAATTCACCTACGCCCGTCGTAATGCCATAGACAACAGCTTTATTTTTGAGAAGTTCTTTGACATAATCGCGAGATGCTTTTATTTGTGCGTAAGCAGTATTACTAAGTTCAACACGCTCAGCATTACGCGCAACACGAACAACATCAGCCAGCGTCAGGGAAGATCCATCTATACGCAGCATGAGTAACTCCTTATTTAACAAAAAATAATGACTGAAAATAAATATAATGAAAAGGAATTAAATATTCAAGCATCCTAAAACCTAAATTACGAGTCGTGAGACCCTAATTCAAGACTTCTGCATTTTACCCTTCGCAGTTTTAGCATTCATAACAGCTATGCCTTTACTACGTGCTCTTCACTAATTTAATAAAAGTGGTATTAGGATTTGAGGATATTTTATATTTATATTCACTTAGAAACTAAGTCATTAAAGGGATTAGTACACTCAATGAAGAACACATTTAATGAAATAATTCGTGATCTGGAACTTGAGAAGCTTCCATTGGAGCAAGCGACAAAAGTCCGGTTCATGAATCGTGTTGATAAAAAATACTGGTTCCATGTTTCAAAATTACCGGACTTATTCGAAGCTGTCAAAAATGATTATTTAGTTCAAACAATAGAAGGCCGCCCATCGCAAGCTTATGCAACAAAGTACTTTGATACACCGGATAATAAAATGTACACTCTGCATCACAATGGAAAACTCAATAGATTTAAGATTCGTCGAAGAGATTATTTAGATTCTCAAGACAGCTTTCTTGAAGTAAAATTTAAGAATAATAAGGGTAGAACGATTAAAAAAAGAGTCGAATCGACAGGCCAATTAACAGACTTCAATAAAGATGAAACAGAATTTCTTAAAAAAAGAAGTATTTTTGGCGATGAAGAATTAAGTCATATCCTAACAAGTCATTTTAACCGACTTACGCTCATCAATAAAAATTTTACTGAGCGTTCTACCATTGATCTTGATATAAGTTTTACAGGAAAAGAAAAATCAATTGTCATGGATGGCCTTGTCATTCTTGAACTTAAATCTGAAAAGGGAAGCAATTCTTCACCTTTAAAAATGTACTTAAGAGAGGCCAGATTAAAAGCATCCGGCTTTAGCAAATATTGTATCGGTCGAGCATTGACAGATAAAAATATTAAACGAAATAGATTCAAACAAAAGATCCGAAATCTCGGGAAAATACTCGGGAAACCCGATCTTTACAACATATAGGTGGTAAAATGGGACTTTTATTTGCACAAGATTCAGCATCAAGTGGAGTTGAAATAAACGAATTATTCGAACACATTCGTTTATTCGATATCCGTGTTATAAATGTAGCGGATACTCTGGAGCTTTTAGTCCGCTTTTCTTTTAATATGTTGATATTATTCCTGATCGTATGAAAAATTTACAACAAACGGCAAAATTCCAAAGAGTTCTCCCTCAGTTTTATGGCCGTGGGTGCTACAATATTTTTACTGACTTTCTTACTGCATAGCGTAAAATTACAAATGGGCTTTGCTCTGGGACTTTTTGCTATTTTTGGCATTATCCGCTATCGAACCGATCCAATTCCTATCAAAGAAATGACCTACCTTTTTGTGATCATTGGCATTTCGGTGATCAATGCTTTATCGAATAAAAAGGTCAGCTATGTAGAATTGCTACTTACAAATTCCATGGTTTTTGTGGGACTATACTACTTAGAAAAAGTTTTAGATCCCTGCAAAGAAAAGCTCATGATATTACGCTATGAAAAAATTGAACTGATTAACAAAGATGACGAGACTTTGCTATTAGAAGATATTCGTAAGCGTACCGGTCTGAATGTTATCCGGGTAAAAGTCATAAAAATAGACTATCTTCGTGATATAGCTGACATGGAACTTTACTATTATGATGATGCTCCAAATAATGAGAAGAAAAAGGATTTAACATGAGATCATTATTTAAAAAAACAGTCATTATTCTTTCACTGTTTTCTATGCTCTTTGCAGTTAATACTCACAAAACAGAATATCGTGTGGAGGGAAGCCTAAGAGTTTCGCTTTTCAAAAATGTAAAATTTTACCTAATCCCCGAATTACGTTTTAATAATAATGGATTAGATGAGTCTTTAACTGAAGCGGAACTTAAATATTCGCCGCTTAAAAATCTTGATCTGGGCCTTTCTTATAGATTGACTATGGATCACAAAAGCAATAAACCCACAGAATACATTCACCGCTACTCCGTTTTTTCAGCATTCGAACACGAGATCGGTCGTTTTTTACCATCATTAAAAATCATGTTCAGTAATTATAATGGGGATAACAATCTCTTAAATCTCTTGCGCTATAAAGCTAACCTGGAGTATGACATCCCTAAACTCAAGGTTGATCCTTTTCTTTCTGCAGAATTGTTTCATCAGTTAGAAAATAGTACAATTTATAAAATTCGCTATGGTTTGGGTGCCGATTGGCGTTTTATCAAAGACCAGTCCATAGGTCTGAGTTATAAGCTTGATAATTATCTCAACGAAAACAAAATCAAACATATTATCACTTTGGATTATAGCTATAAGTTCTAATTTCATACGCTTTTCACTAAATACAGGAAAATTATTGCCGAGCAGATAATAATTTTTATTTGCCTTTATTATTTATTAAAATCACTGTATTCTACAAATAATTCCATTAAATTATGATCATGAAAAAATATATCGATTTAAAAACCTGGCCTCGAGCAACAGCTTTTCAGCATTTCTTGCCTTATAGCGATCCATATTTTGGCATGACCTGCACAATAGATTGTACAAATGCATATACAAGGGCAAAAGATCTTGGTATTTCATTTTTCCTGTATTATTTCTATCTCTCCTTGAAAACCGCAAATGAGATCCCTGAATTTCGTATCAGATTAGAAAATAAAAAACCGGTGATTTTTGATAAAGTCAATGGCTCCCCGACCATCATGCGAAATGACGGCGAAATGGGTTATGCCATGTTAGAATACAAGGATAGCCTAGAAAAATTCTTGCCTGATGCTGAAAAAGAAGTTCATAGGGTTAAAACACATCCCGACCTCGATACATCAAAAGATTGTCCCGAAACCATTTATTACTCCATCATGCCCTGGATCAAATTCACTTCTGTTGAACATCCTGTAGATCTCCCAAATACCGAAGGTGTCCCAATTTTTACTTTTGGAAAAATGACCACAGAGAATGGCAGAAAAACTATGCCTCTTGCCATTCATGCACATCATTCCCTCATGGATGGCGCGCATGCAGCAAAATTCATAGAATCATTTCAAAATAAACTCAATGCTTTAGATAATAACATTTGAAAATCCTTTGCTTAAGCTCCCACCTAAGCATTTGCGGATATAATCTGCCTGTTCTTCTTTATATCTCTTGCCAATAATTCATTATAAGCTACGATATTGGTATCGAAAAAAGGAATATTTTTCTCACAATCCAGATAGTGTGAACTTATGCAAAAGGTTCTCTGAATTGATAAGGAAAAATTCAGAACTCATAGCCCTCAGACTCCCAAACTATAAGCATATCTATTTTTACTTCTCTTGTTATTGTAAATTACTGACCGTTCGGTAAGTTTTTTCTTGACTTTGGATACTTAAGAGCTTAGTTTCGGTTCGTTAAGTTCAAAAGGAGCCCATAAAACATGAGCAATATAACAACACACGATAAAATAATAGCAGTCGCTATCAAGTCCTTTGCTGAGAACGGTTACATTGGAACATCTATGCGAGAGATAGCTGAGGAATTGAAAATCTCAAAAGCTGCACTATATTATCATTTTCCTGGAAAAGAAGAAATATTTTCTGCCTGCATTCATCACAGCATAGAGAAAATCGTCGAAAACCTGGAAACTTTAGCTGAATCCGATGAATCGATTTGGGAAAAATTACGCTTTATAATTAAAGATATGTGTAATTTTTCCGAAAACAACCCGGCAACTTTCACTTTGTTTAGAAAAGTTGCATCCCGAAGTTTTGATAAAAATATAGATCAAGAAATGCTAAAAGGCTATTTTGAGCGTCAAAAACAAGCGACTTTCAAGATCGTAGAAAAAGGCATTGAAAACGGAGAACTAAGAGATGATATGCCATTAAATTTTTTAACTTTTGCCATCACCGGTATGATACATCATACCTCCGGACCTAAAATTATAAAAATATCTGAATTTGCTAATTCACCTGAAGAACGCATTGAAAATTTGATAACACTACTAAAAGAAGGATTTACTAAGAAATGAAAAAACTCCTTAGTCTAATAATAATTCTAAGCCTTTCCCTTTCTGCACAAGAGATTACTCTACAAGAAGCCGAAAGACTGGCCTTAGAAAACAATATTCAAATAAAACTTTCGGAAGCTTCTCTGCAAAAAGCAAAAGCTTCTTCACGCGAAACGCTGGCAAATTTCTTCCCTACTGTTTCATCGTTTTACCAATTGCAAGATAACTTGGAACTTTCCGTTATGGTCATAGACTTTGATGGCGATGGTCCAGCCCCACCCACTGAAATGCAAATAGGCTCAAAGTATAGCTCCGTTGCGGGTGTTCAACTTTCTTATCCCATTTTTACCGGTGGTGCTATAATTAATGGTCAATTAATGTCTAATGTAGCAGTCAATCTTTCAGAATTATCTCTGCAAGATCAGGTTAACACGGTTATTTATACTATCCGTGTACTTTATTATCAATCACAAATGTTAAATTCTATGATAGAGGCAACGGAAGTCGGACTTTCCTCATCAGAAGAAAGTTATAATCTTGCTTTACAACGTCAGGCAGTTGGCCACGCTACTAAACTAGATGTTTTGCAAGCAAAAGTTCGTTACGAATCTTATAAACCTCAATTGGTTTCCTTACAAAATCAACGTGTATCGGCTCTAACAAATTTAAAAACTTACATTAATGATCCTTCTCTGGAAAGTATTGCTGTGGTCGGTTCACTTGAAAAAATTGAAAATCCTTTTGAAGGTATGAGTCTGGATGACCTCACTCAGCTGACAAAAGAAGAACGCCTGGAACTCAAGATGCTTCAGGAGCAAGAAAAGTTAGCTCAATACCAGCGTAATCTTGCCTGGAGCTCTATTTTGCCTAAAGTTCAAGTCGGTGGAAACCTCCAGTGGCAAGCTAATAATGACCTTATTGCCGATCTGGAACACCGTCGTTCCAGCAATATATCTCTCTCTGTTTCTCTGCCTCTTTTTAATGGTGGCAAGAACGCAGCAAGCATTCAAAAAGCAAATATTGGTGTAAAAGAAGCTCAGTATCAATTGGAACAAATGGAAAATTTTGTTTACACCGATGTAGATGCGGCTTATAGAAAAGTCGAAGAAATGCAAAGCAATATTTTCGCCAATGAAGATGTGGTTAAGCAAGCTGAAGAAGCTTTACGTCTTTCAAAACTTTTATACGAAAATGGTTCAGCAACACAATTAGAACTGGTATCTGCAGAAAGTGGATACCTTGGTGCTAAATCGAATTATATATCATCGCTTTTCCAGTACAATCTTGCTGTAGAAGACCTAAAAAAATCCTTGAACAATCTGTTGACTAATAATGGAGAATAATATGAGAACTTCTTTAAAAACTATCACATTTTTAATGATCATCGGTATGCTGCTTGTATCTTGCGGTGCGCCCGGCGAAAAAGCCAAAACAAATATTGACTACAAAAAAACAGCGGATAAAGTCCGCACTCTTACAAATGAATTTTCTGCTGACCCCAGCGATGTTGAAGCCCGCCGCTTTCTTGCTAAATTAAACAAAGTACTAGCACCTGCCAGTAAACAAAGTGAAAGTGACGACCTGACCATTACACCCGTTGCTGTTAAAAAAGTCGTAGCCGAACATATTGCTCAAAAGGTCCAATATCTTGGTGATATTACCGGTGACCCTTCTGTTGTAGTTTATCCTAAACTGACCGATACGGTTTGGGATATTTATGTAGAAAACGGCGATTATGTCAAAAAGGGTGAGCTTCTTGCTAAAATAGATGATGCTACCGTTCGTGCTTCTAAAGCACAAGCTCAGGGCGCATATCTTAGTGCAAAAAGTCAGGTTGCCAATGTTAATGTTGAATTTGAACGCATGAAAACACTTTATGAAGCAAAGGCTATTTCAGACTCTCAGTGGGACCAACTCGTCACGCAAAAAGAAGTTGCCGAAGCTGGCCTTGAACAAGCCAAAGCAGCACTTTCCATGGCTGAAACACAACTTACCTATGCAAGTGTAACAGCACCTATCAGTGGATATGTTTCTAATCTTGCTTACCGCATTGGTGATATGAGCACCCCTCAAAAACCTTTTTTAACTATTCACCAGACTGAGACCGTGAAGATCAATATCAATGTTACAGAATCTGATCTTGGCTTTATTAAGGTTGGTCAGCGTACAGAAATTCACCTAAGCTCTTATCCCAATCAGATATTCGAAGGCAAAGTTGAAACCGTCTCTCCTGTTATTGATCCTATGACCCGTACAGCTAAAATAGAGATCATTGCCAAGAATGATGATGCTCGCCTAAAGCCGGGTATGTTCGCTCGTGTTGATATTGTTACGCAAGAAAGAGATCAGGCTTTCACTATAGAAAAAGCTGTCACAAACAAGCAGACCGTTCTTGAAAGATCTGAAACTAATCTTCGCGAAGATAAAGTTGTAGAGACTTACTCCTGCTTCATCGTTCGTGATGGTATAGCCATAAACAGAGAGCTTAAAATCGGTATTCAATCTAAAACAAAATACGAAGTCCTCAGCGGTCTTACAGAAGGTGACCTTGTTGTTGTTATGGGACAAAACAATCTCAGCGACTCTTCACTGGTCAATATTGTTGAATAATCTGGAATAAAGGTATAAAAACATATGAAATTATCATCTTTAAGTATAAAGCGACCTATCACATTCTTTATGATCTTTTTGATCGCCTTGGGATTCGGGCTCTACGGATTATCCAATTTAAAGTTGGATCTCTATCCTGATTTTGAATTCCCCATGGCTATTGTGGTCACATCCTACGAAGGTGTTGGGCCGGAAGATATTGAAAACACTCTTACCAGATCCTTGGAAAGTACACTTTCTACAGTGGAAGGTATTAAACATATCAGCTCTGTATCTAATAAAGGTTCTTCTCTTATTATGATAGAGTTCAACTGGGGAACTGATATGGATCAAGCAGAAACGAATATCCGGAGAAAGATCGATTTTGTTAGGGACTTCCTCCCCACAGATGCTTCTGAACCCACAACCATGGTCTTTGATCCATCCATGATGCCTGTTATGCGCTTAGTTGCAACATCAAAAGAGCTGGGTTCTGCGGAACTTCGCCGTTTGGTAGAAGACCAGATCCAACCACGTTTAGAGCGAGTTGAAGGCGTTGCCTCTGCCAGAGTATTCGGTGGTCTGGAACGAGAAATTCAGGTTAACATTAATCCCTTTGAATTAGCTGCGAACAATATTTCAATTCTTGATGTTGTTAGCATGATCACTTATTCCAATCTTCCTATCCCCGGTGGTATCATAGAAGAAGGAAACATGGAGTTTTCAGTTACAACCAACTCGGAATTCCAAAGTGTTGAGGATATTGAAAACACTATTGTTTCTTATTCACAATATGGCGATCCTATCTTTTTAAAAAATGTAGCGGTAGTAAAAGATGGTTTTAAAGAAACCACAGCTATTGTTCGTGATATGGGTATTAATACCATTAACATTAACCTTCAAAAACAATCGGATGCAAATACAGTTCAGGTTTGTAATGCAGCTAATAAAGCCATTAAAGATATCGAAGCCGATATAGGAAAAGATATACAGCTGGTTGTGAATATGGATCAATCTGAATTCATTATGGAATCTACAAATAACTTGGTAACTACAGCAGCATTGGCTTTTTTGCTTACCGCTCTTGTTCTTTTCATATTCTTAAGAAACTTCTCCGCAGCCATAACAACTGCTATTTCCGTCCCCGTTTCTATTATTGTAACTTTCTTTGTTATGAACATTTTGAATGTCACTCTGAATATTATTTCCATGGCAGGACTTGCGATCGCTATCGGAATGCTGGTGGACAACTCGGTAGTTGTACTTGAAAGTATTTTCAGACGAAACCATGAAGAAAATGAACCCATCTGCATAGCTGCAGATAAAGGAGCTGCTGAAGTCGGAACTGCTATATCGGCATCAACCTTAACAACACTTTCCATCTTTATTCCCATGCTATTTATTGGCGGTGTTGCCGGTATGATGGTTAAGGATCTTGCCTTAACGATTATTATTTCTTTGAGTGTTTCTCTCTTTGTTGCTTTGACTTTGGTTCCTTTATTATCATCCAAATTACTTTCCAAAAAACAACAAGACCATAAAACTAAAGCCATGAAAAATTTCGATAAAAAAATGGGTGGATTCTTTGATGGACTTTCTCAAACTTATCGCAGATCTTTAACATGGTCTTTAAAACATAAACGGCTCCTGGTATTCTCGGTTTTTCTACTTTTTATCCTATCATTTTTCTTGTTGAGTAAAGTCGGATTTGAATTCATGCCCAAAACTGATGATAACCGAGTAAGATTTGATGTTGAGTTGCCGGTAGGAACCGCTCTGCCAATCACAGATTCTTATTTTAAACAGATAGAAGAAATCATCAACTCTTCAGTACCTGAAGCAAAAAATATTAATGTTAACTTTGGTACTCAGGGTGGTTTTGGCGCTGCTTTTGGTGGAACATCAAACAGTGGTTCTGTTTCCATATCACTTGTCGATAAAGATGAAAGGAAACGTTCACAATTTGAGATCCAGGATGAATTGCGCGACAAAATCAATGCCATTCCCGGTGTTACTGCTATTTTTTCCAGTGGCAGCGGAATGGGTGGCGGTGGTGCTTCCGATATGCGCATTGAAATATATGGTTACGACCTTATAAAAGCCGAAGCCATTGCCAAAGAACTTAAAGACAAAATGGAAAACATCCCCGGCCTTGTGGATATCAAGCTTTCATTTTCCGACCCTCAACCTGAATATACAATTCAGATCGACCGTGAAAAAGCAGGCAAAATGGGCTTAAATGTTGCTCAAATTTCCCAGATAGTAGAAACGGCAATAAAAGGTCAGATTGCGTCCATATATCGTGAAGATGGTGAAGAATATAATGTTTATGTTCAACTTGATCGTGAATTCCGTGAATCTAAGCAAGATCTGAAAAACATCTTTATTAAGACGCCCTCAGGCACTCAAATTCCACTTGGCACTATTGCCACCATTGTTGAAGGTAGAGCCCCTGTATCGATCAACAGAGTGGATCAGAGCCGTTTAGTTTACATAGATGCGGGTGTTACTGGTCGAGATCTTGGATCTGTGACTACCGATGTTCAGCGAGAGATCAAAACTCTGGCTATGCCTTCAGATTTCCGCACACAAATAACAGGTTCTGCAGAAGATTTACAGGAAACTACAAAAAACTTTATGATAGCTCTTATTGTTGCTATTCTTTTAGTTTACATGGTGATGGCAGCTCAGTTCGAATCCCTGCTTGATCCTTTTATCATTCTCTTTACAATTCCGCTGGCACTTATTGGAGTTGCACTCATGCTATTTATTACAAAAACTACTTTGAATATGACCTCTATGATAGGACTGGTGGTCTTGGTGGGTATTGTGGTAAACAATGGTATTGTGCTTATCGACTATATTAACCGCTTAGTCCGGGAACGTAAAGTTGATGTTACACAAGCTATCCTCAATGGTTCGGAAACTCGTTTAAGGCCGATCTTAATGACAGCGCTTACAACTATTCTCTCTATGATCCCGCTGGCGCTTGAATTGGGAGCCGGCGCAGAACTTTGGGGACCTATGGCCCGTGCAATTATCGGCGGTTTATTCGCTTCAACCTTCCTGACCTTGTATTTCATTCCCATGATCTTTGATATTTTCCAACACAGACGAATGGAAAGAAAATATCTGTCATCATGTGCTGAACAGATAGAAGTAGGAAATAATTCATAAAATTAAATGATAAGAGACAGGATCTTCCTGTTTTATTATTTCGATAGCCTTGGTTTTAAATCCAAGGCTATTGTTTATTCAGCTAATATTAATTATATTTTTTCATGAAAAAGATTGAATTCATATCCTTTACTCACAGCTCCCCACTTTACAATGAAAGCCTTATGCTACGCAATCAGGTTCTTATTGAATCTGTCGGACGTAGTGAAAATTGTCGTGATTTTGATTTTCCTGAAAAAGATATTTATATTGTGGGAGTCTTAAACGATAAGATCATTGCTACTGCGATCATGACTCCTATTGATCAAACAAGTGTACAAATGCGTCAAGTTGCAGTTCTGAAAAAATTCCAGAGACAGTACATTGGCTCAAAAATTGTAAAGAAATTTGAAGATCTTGCACTAAAAAAGGGCTATGCAGAAATTATTCTTCATGCTCGTGATACAGCATTAAAATTCTATGAAAGTCTGGACTATAAAACTGAAGGTGATTTCTTTTACGAGATCGATATCCCTCACATTCAAATGAGAAAAAGATTAAACAAAGTTTAGATCAAATTGATCAAAGCAAGACTGATATATTTAATTATTTCTTGATAGTTTAATTAGCGAACCAACATCATTTTACGCATTAAAACTGCAGGGTCTCCATCTATGATCACTGTCATGCGACATAAATAAACACCGCTGGGTACCGACATGCCGGACTCTGTTTCTGCAAACCAACGAAAACTATAATTTTGTGCATCGTGATATCCTTCTGCCAAAGTAATGATCTCCTGCCCCAAAAGGTCGTAGATCTTAAGTGTAACATAACCGCTCTGTGGCATAGAAAAACGAATATCTGTAAATTTTTGAAAGGGATTAGGTGTATTGGGGAAAAGCTCCAGCTTAACAGGATTAGACATTAAAAAACGATCAACTTCTTTTACAAGGACTGGAATATAAGCTGAAATAACATCAACCCCATCTGTAACTCTCACGATAACCACATCCTCTCCACTTTCAAAATTCTCTGTGTGGAAAATATAAGCATGTAATTTTTCATCATAGATATGACGCGTAATATTTCCATCTGTAATAGTCCATTCAAGCTCTGAACTTGTATTATCAATATCAAAAACTATTTTATTAAGAAAAAGAGTATCTGAATCATTGGCATAAAAAGTCAATGAATCAGGTAAGTCCATTGTAAAATAAGGCGCATCGTTCACATTGAATACGGTAATATTCCAGATAGCTTTGGTTTTTTTCTTCCCATCAGAAGCAGTGATCTCTAATTTTTCTTGTCCAAACCAATCTTCTTTAGGCCACAGCACTATCATATCATCTTTTTCTTCTATATAAAAATTTCTACCTGAAGAATATTCTAAACTAATCTCATCTCCTTCATCGGGATCGCTCACAAATGTCCGGATATAATCAAAAGGCAACATCAAATAACTATCTTCGGCAATACTTGTATCCGGAAAGGCCTTCCATCGCGGAGCATCATTAACAGGAATGACTGTAATATCCATATAGCCCGTATCGCGCAAACCGCCATCATAGATAATAAGCCCAATCCTTGCCGACCCATTCCAGTCCGGTGCAGATGATAAGGTAATGCTTTTCTTTTTATCTTTTATACTAACCTCTGGTTTATTACTAAAAAAGCTCCAGATCAAATCCGAATTTTTAGTCTCAACATCACTTGCAAATTTATTGAGATAATCTTTACTAATGGATAAAGTATCATCTTCTTTCCAAGAATGCTCTGGTAGATCTAACATCTGCGGCTTGTCATTGACTGAAATAACTTTAATTTTACAATTCATGGTATCAGAATACTCACCATCACTTGCCACAAAAAGAATATTAGAATTTCCAAACCAATTCTCGTCCGCTGTAAAAACATACTTATCTTTAAACTCTTCCATATGCAGAGGGGATGATGGTAAAACTTCCCATAAAAGGTCTTTAGAGGGCGTTTCAGGATCTTTTACCATGGCGAAAAGATCGGTTTTTTTAATAGACAAGCTCTTATCTTCAAGAAAAGACCTGTGAATTGAGGCTCTTCTCCAACGAGGAGGATCATTTACAGCTAGTACCTCAATGCGCCAGATCTGACTATCGTAAAGTTCGCCATCAGAAACAGTGACCTCAAGAGAATCAAGGCCATACCAATCTCGTGGAGTGCTACAACGAATATATGAACCGTTATAATATGCTTTTATTTTTCCTAAACTTCGGATTTGCCATTTTAGATCTTTAGCATCTGTCTCAACATCATAAGCAAAAGGCTCTAATTCTGTTCGGCTTATAATAAATCCCTCATCCTCATAAAAGCTTGTATCGGGGATAGCGCTTAAAACCGGTGCATCGTTTACCGGTGTTACCTCAATTTTCCAATAAATGCTGTCTTCAAGCTCACCATCGGATACTGTTAATAAGACACTATCTTCACCAAACCAGTTTTCATCGGCTATTAGTGTAATTTTTCCACCTTCTGCAGAAATGCTGACATATTCTCCGGAAAAAGCATAATAACGTAAAAGCGAATCCAGTGTATCTACATCACTGGCATGGTCTGAAAACAAGGAAAGTGGTAATTGCTTTATTTCATCCTCAGGAAAGCGTAAAGTTGTAATTGCCCTCCACTCCGGAGCATCATTGACAGGAATAACAGTAATATATTGCACCACTGTATCGCCAGCTTCTTGATCGGAAACCAAAAAATATAATGTATCCTTCCCCGACCAATTCTCTTTAGGTTTATAAATATAACTTTCACCAATACGCCTGCAATTTCTTCTATTGCCCAATAATCTTAATTTTAGATCTTCATGCCCATCAGGATCATAAACACAAGAAAGAATTGAATCAAAGGGAATCACACCCGACTCATCCTCAAGTAAAATGAGTTCATCCGGCTGTGATACAAGCCGAGGTGGATCATTTACGGGTTTTACAATAATTTCATGCTCTACCGAATGGCTCAAAGATCCACGGGCATAAGTAATCTTAAGAGTTTCTGAACCATACCAATCAGGCTCAGGAATTATTCGTATCCCATCTTGCTCGTGGTTTAAACGTATATAACTTGTATCAATATCAAAGTTGTATTCAACATCATACTCAAAACCCGGAAATGGCAATTGAAGTAATAGGCTGGAATCTTCTTGTATGAAAATAGTGTGAGCTAGCAACTTTTGTAAAACTCTGGTCTCGTAAAATAACCAGTTCTTGTCCACCTTATGCACCAGATCAGGAATACTATCATTATTACAATCATAAGCCAAGATCTGGCCACTTTCCTCAGAAATTTTCAGGGTATCGCCCTTGTCATAAACAAGAATGAGTCCTTCGCTATTAAGAACAAGGTCCGGCTTACCATTCATATCAAGATCAATACTCAAACTATCGGTAAGTGTAAGTTTATTTTCTCTGATATATTTTCTGTGCTCTTTTGAAAGACTTTGAGGCAACAAAAAATCTCCTGCAATTACCTGGTCCTGAGCAAAAACAAGGGCTGTGCACAGTATCACAAAAACAATTAGTTTATTAAAAATTACCGGTCTCATTTTCTTCCAATTTCACTCTCTACAACAAACGCTTAAATGTAATTTTAATTGTTTGCTTCCACAATATTTTATATTAAAAAAAGCATATTATTATTCATTATTTATCAAATGGATCTTTGTTGACAATAGTATATCATGCCGATCTCTTTTTATAAAAAATAAAAAAAAGGCCCCTGATTAGGAGCCTATATTTTGTCGGTCTTTTATACGATCTTGGATTTACATTTCACACAATGTGTAGTATGCGGGACTTCTTCAAGTCGTTCATCGGGAATACGTTCACCACATTGTACACAATATCCATAATTGGGATCATGTTCAATACGATCCAAAGCTTTATTAAGAAAAGTCAGAAATTTATTTTCTCGTGCATATTGCATGAATGCCTTTTCGCGTTCTTGAGCATCTGTTCCAACATCAGCCATGTGATAGGCATAGTTTGAATCCAGTTGAGAACTACCAGGTGAAGAATCAATGAATGATTCTCGTTTAGTCTCTATCTGAGTAATAGCTTCTGCTCGTTTTTCAAGAATAATATCTTTAAATTGTTTTCTTTCTGCTTTGCTTAACTTTGGACCTTTGCGTTTTACTTCAGGCATAATATTTTCCTCTTGTAGATTATTTTACACGAATAATATTAATAATTATTTGGTCTTTTCCAACTTTTATTTCTTTACTTGCATCATATGTGTTTACCGGATTTTCATGTAAGCTTGCAAGTGTCTCTGTTTCAAGATATTGCAGATGAGCACTAACAGCAGCCATAAGCTCTTTAGATGCCTCTAAATACAGACCAATGCGGTCGTCAACGTTAAAATCAGCTTCTTTACGTAAAGTTTGGATATGGCGAACCAGATCTCTGACCATTCCTTCCTGTTCAAGTTCTTGAGTGATATTTACATCAAGAATAGCTACATAACCTTTATCTTCGACAGCAACAACGCCTTCTTTTTCGTTGACTGTTACCTGCAGATCTTCCGGAGCAACATCAATTCCTGCGATAGAAACTGATTGACCTGCCTGAACTTTTGCAGCAAGTTCTGCACCGTCCATGACTTTAAGTCCTTTAACAACCAAAGGCATATTCTTGCCAATTTTCTTGCCAAGTGTATTGAAATTGGGTTTTACATCATAAAACATATATTCATCAATACTATCGACCAAGGAAACTTTCTTGATATTGAGCTCTTCTTTGACCTGATTAGCCAATTCACCGATATATTCTTTTTCTTTAGCATTCTTTGCCTTAAATAGCATTTCAGCCAAAGGTTGGCGAGTCCTGATATTAGCTTTATTACGAGCTGAACGACCCATTTCAACAACTTTAATAATGGTATCGATCTTGTTTAGAAGCTCCATATCAATGAGTTTTTCATCCGCAACAGGAAAATTCTGTAAGTGAACAGATTCAGGTGCATCCTTATCTACAGATAGTACAAGGTTTTGATAAATATCCTCTGTAACAAAAGGCAGAATAGGTGCAATGCTTGTTATAATAGTACGAAGCACGGTGTATAAAGTAAAGTAAGCACCGAATTTATCCGTATCATTTTCACTTTTCCAGAAACGACGGCGAGAACGACGAACATACCAGTTTGACATTTCATCCAAGATCTTTTCAAACTTACGCATGAGACGTTCTACATGATATTCACTAAAATCCTTATTGGCTTCTTTTACAAAAGCATTAACCTTAGCTAATGCCCATTTATCTAACTCATTCAGATCTTTGTATTCGACAGGGTCTTTGGTGGGATTGTAATTATCAAGATCAGCATACGTCACATAGAATGAATACATATTCCAAAGAGTCAGCAATTTTTTACGGTATTCATCTGCGATACAATAACCAAAATTCAGGTTATGTTCAGGATTGTGAGCCGTGTACATCCAACGCATCACATCAACACCCATTTTATCAGCCGCTTCCTCAAAAGGAATGGAGTTACCAGCAGATTTATGCATATCGTCGCCATGTTCATCCTTGACCAAGGCATGACCTAAAACAGTTTTGAAAGGAGTCGTATTTTCAAGAACGGTACTCATTGCCAACAATGAATAAAACCAATTACGGAACTGGCCGGGCAGAGATTCTGTAATAAAATCTGCAGGAAACCATTTCTTCCAATAGTCACGATCTTCAATATAGTGCATAGTGCTAAAAGGTACGATCCCGGCATCCAACCAAGGGTTACCTACATCAGGAATACGATAAACTTCAGCGCCACACTTAGAACACTTGAGTCCAATATTATCAATATATGGTTTGTGCGGTGAATGACCTTCGAATTCTTCGTAGCCCGAAACAGCGCGATCTTTTAATTCGTCTTTGCCACCAATGACCTCAAAATTGCCACATTCCTTGCATTCCCAGATCGGCAAACTCAGTCCCCAATAACGTTTTTTAGAGATCATCCAGTCGCCCATATTGCGTAACCAGTCCATCTCACGATCATGTCCCCAAGAAGGTATCCAATTGATTTGATCAACGACCTTCATCATTTCGTATCGAAGTTCATCCATGGAAATAAACCATTCATCAACCAAACGGAAAACCAATTCAGTACCATGGCGCCAACATGTGGGATAACGGTGCTTGATCTGATCGATCTTATAACAAATATTTTTTTCTTTTAAATTGTTAAATATCTCGGGAGTGATCTCCTGACAATTCTTGCCTGTAAGATAATCGTAACCTTCAACATAGTTACCAAATTCATCAATAGGAGCCAGCACCGAAATATCGTTTTCTTTGGATAGCTGAAAATCTTCTTTACCACAACCCGGTGCAATATGCACAATACCTGTCCCATCGCTATCACTGACCTCATCCCAAGAAATGACCTGATGATCAACATCTTTTTGAGCGCTAAGATCATCAAAAGGACCATGATATTTTAAGCCAAGAAGGTCTTTCCCCTTTAGTTCTTCAACGACCTCATAGTCTCCGGTCAAAATATTCGTCAAATTTTTGGCAAGATAATAATACTCTTCTTTAAGCCCGCCCTCAATCCTAGTCTTGGCCTTAACCTTAACATAATCCATATCCACATTAACAGCAGCGGCAGTATTGGCAGCTAAAGTCCAGGGAGTCGTGGTCCAAACAAGAAGAGATTCCCTATCTTTATCTTTAAGCTTAAATTTTACAAAAACTGTTTTATGCACAAGATCCTTATATCCTTCAGTAGCGATCTCATGTTCACTCATAGCAGAACCACAACGCGGGCACCAGGGCATAACATCATGCCCTTTATAAATTAAGCCACGCTCGTGACATTTCTTGAGAAAGTGCCAGATAGTATAATTGTTTTCATCGCTCATAGTGTAATAAGAATTATCCCAATCCATCCAATAACCTAAGCGTTTGGATTGCTCAGTTTGAACTTTAGAATACTTAATCACACGATCTTTACAAGCCTGAACAAATTTTTCTATGCCAAACTTTTCGATATCGGTTTTAGATTTAAAGCCATGTTCCTTTTCTACTTCGACCTCAACCCAAAGACCCTGGCAATCGAAACCATTCTGATAACGCATTTTTTCACCCAACATGGAGTGATAGCGATTGAAAACATCCTTTAAAGTACGACCCCAGGCATGGTGAACACCCATAGGATTATTTGCTGTCATTGGACCATCTAAAAAAGACCAACGAGGACCTTCAGCATTTTTTTCACGACGTTTATTAAAAATTGAATTTTCTTCCCAAAACTTAAGCTGTTTATGCTCTAGTTTAATAAAATCAACCTTGGAAGAGACCGGTTTATACATATTTTTTCTCCATAATACCTTTAATGTCAATATCTTGGTAAAATATACTATAGAGTCGTAAAATACAAGGATTTATATGCCGCAGAAAAGAGCTTTCACACAAGGACAAAGAGGACACAAAAAAGAAAAAAAGCCCTGCAAGACAAACACATATTCGTATTTTTTTTAGGCGGAATACTATTTGTATAAAACAGTAAACAGATCTTAATCTTCTTGGTAACCATTGCAGTCTTCCTCTCTTTCCTTAAGCACCTTCAAGCGTTTCAATTTTTTCCATTTCTTTTTAAATAATTCTTGGAAAATAGGATATTTGTCCATATATTTTAGACAAATGACCGGAGGCGGTATGGAAAATATTAAAACAACCAGGCACGAAGATTCGGAAAAACACCTGTATGCCATTGTAAATAACTTTGCAAAATACCAGGTAAGTGATTCGGCCAGAGCCGAGTATCACAACTTTTTTGAAGATAAATTTAAGCTCAACCAGCTTATTACATCAGGCTTATCTTATTCCCTTTTTGAAACCATGCAAAATAAAACATCTTTCACCAAGGACGAATGGGCGGGTTTTCTTGATATCTCCGTCAAAACCCTCGATAGATACAAAGAGGCAAACAAAAGGTTTAAAGCCCTTCAATCTGAAAAGATCATTTCCATGATAGAAGTCCTTGACCGGGGTGTTGATGTATTTGGCGATATGATCATGTTCAAACGTTGGCTATACTCAAATATTCCGGCTCTTAGCAACACCAAACCCATTGAGCTATTAAATACCTCATACGGAAAAGATCTTATCCTTGATGAACTTAGCAAAATCGAACATGGGGTCTTTGCCTGATGCTAGTTTATCGCTTATCCAAAAAAAAGTTTTCCACGGTTCTTTCTGGCGAAGGTGCTGCAATAACAGGCGGGCGATGGAATTCCAAAGGAAACGCAGTCATCTATACTTCAAATAATTGCGCACTTTCACTACTGGAGAAATACGTTCATCTTCCATCAGGCATCATGCCTAAAGATTTTGTTATGATATCTATTCATATACCAAATGAAGTAAGCCGAAAAAAAATTGACATAAAAACTCTTCCCCCCGACTGGCAAAATACCGGCGAAATAAAAAAAACAAAAATGATCGGAGATAATTTTGTTGCAAGAAATTCAGCATGTATTCTGCAAGTCCCCTCTGCGATAGTACCCGGAGAATTTAATTACCTGATCAATCCCGACCATCCTGATTTCAGCAAAATAAAAATTGTTGAAAGATTTACTTTTCCTTTTGACGATAGATTATTTAATCAATAACATTTTCCTACACTTAAACGTTTTAACATTTTATCGTTCATCCAAGCTCCGCTTCAATACTTCTGAGCTTACCCCTTAGTCCCGAAAAATCGTGACTAAGGTTCACAGGTTAGCTGGCAAGCGTTTAAGGTTTCTTCCTAATTAAACTTGGTATTCCTTAAGCATATTTATATTTTATATTATAATCCTAATAATCAAAAAGAGAAAATTACCATGAAACTCACAAAAAAAGAAGTCAAGGATATCGCGGAATGGCTATCTGCAGACTTAGAGGTATTCATTAATCTAGATGATAATACCATTAAATATCTTATACCCGAAGATGATATGGATTACTATGAAACGGAAAACCCATGGGCAAAAGATATGGCTGAAATTAAGTCTTGGGAAAATTGTTTAAAACTTGAACCACTCGAATCATGGCAGTGCTTCCGATTTATGGAAAATTTTATAGAAACTTTAGATGATCATCAAATGCAGGCAAGACTCGAGATCGCTCTACAAAAACGCCACCCCTTTTCTAACTTTAAACATGCTGTCGATAACTCAGAATACCGACAAGCATGGTTTGAATACCGCGATGAACAATATCTTCAAGCGGTTATTAAAAACTTGCCGCTAGAATTAATGCCGGATGATGAAGGTGGTGACATTCCTCATGCCAAGGAAGCTGTCGATAATACTATAAATAATCAGTTTGTTTTTAATTCTGAAGAATTAAAAATGCTTTATAAACATCTTTTTATCGGAAACTGGGTACTCACAGCAAAAGAAGACGAATATTTATCAGACTATACGGATTTTCTTAAGATGATGCTTAAAAAGCTATATCCCAATGACGTCACTAATTTGATAGAAATTGACCCTTTTACAGAGGGATATGATTTTACTGAAGACTTCAGCGAAGAAATCATAGAAGAAATACATGACTATGATAACAGTGAATTCTGGTTAACTCTTACCGGGGATCTGGCAAAAAGAGATCTGATTGAAAATATTGGAGATGAAAAATTTTCTGCAATGGATGTGGAAGAAAAAATAAAAGCTATTATGCAGGAAGAAAAGAAATACATAGAGGAATTTGAGGATAATGGTATTGATAACTTGATCATAAGAAAATTCAAAAAATACTAACACTAATTGCTGAAATTTATAGTGATTAATAATCTTCATATGCTAAGAAGATAATGATTAGCTTGAGAGTTAACATTTTCCTACACTTAAAGGTTTTAACATTTCATCGTTCATCGTTTCTTCCTTGATTAGTTCCTGTAAATATTATAATTTCAAGTGATGTATCTTGACTTAACCTTGAGGCTTTACCATGAAACGTTCACTCTCTTTTCTATTAACTGCTCTCGTCCTTTTTACATTTGCCTTTGCCGAAACTAAGGTCATTGCCCATCGCGGTTTTTCCGCCAAAGCGCCCGAAAACACACTAATAGCTTTCAGGAAAGCCATACGTAGCGGTGCAGATTACTTTGAACTGGATGTTCACAAGACTGCTGATGATTCCGTAGTGGTTATTCATGATGGAAGTGTGAACCGTGTCTGCTCTAATGGCATAAGCGGTAATATCGCCGAAATGAGTTTTAAGGAAAGCCGGGCTGTCCGCATGGGTTATCCTAAAAAATTTGGCAAAAAATTCAGGCGCGCCGGTATCCCAACACTCAAAGAAGCTCTATCTTTGGCCAAAGGAAAGATCAAGGTTTGTATTGAGATCAAGGCAGCTGATGTTGAAAAAGCAGTTTTAAAAACGGTGAACGATCTAAACATGAACAACGAAGTAATCATCTTCGCATTTTCCTATGATGTCCTTAAAAATATCCGCGACTTGGATCCTGAGATCCCCATTTTATATTTACGAAGTGTTGTGAATGAAGAAACCATAAAAATGGTCAAAGATATTTCCGGTAATGCTATTGGTGCCGGTTTAAAAACACCATTAACACCGGAGCTTCTTGACCAAGCTCACGAAAGCGGCATTGAGCTGTGGCAGTGGACTGTCAATAAAGAAGAAGATATGAAGAGACTCCTGAATATCTCTGCCGACGGTATCATTAGCGATCACCCCGACAAGGTTTTAAAATTACAAAAAAAATCAGCAATAAATTTTAAAAAATAGTTGAAACATACCAACTCATTTAAGCTTTAACTATATTGAAACAAGTATAAAAAATGGACATGTTATGAACAAAACAAAAATATCTCTCAACTCACTGCTTTTCTCGGTTGCTATTATTGTCGCTGCCTTTATTCTGGGGCAAGCTTTCCTGAACCGTAATACAGCCGAAGAAACTATATCCGTTAAAGGTTCATCCAAAATGGATTTTACCTCGGATCTGATCGTATGGGAAGGTAGTTTTAATAAAAGTAATAAAGACCTCAAGGAAGCCTATTCAGAATTGAACAAGGATAAAACCATCATTTTTGATTACCTGACAAGCAAAGGTATCTCAGAAAATGAAATCGTATTCACAGCTGTCAATTCACAGAAAAACACTACTGCAAAATATACGGATGACGGTAAATATATCGGACAGCAATTCACCGGCTATACGCTTTCGCAGTCCGTTAAGATCCAATCTAAAGATGTCGCTAAGCTTGAAAAGATCTCTCGGGAAATTACGGAATTGCTCTATAAAGGTGTTGAGTTTTACTCACAATCACCAAGATATTACTACACACAACTATCTGACCTGAAAATTGAAATGATCTCTAAAGCAACGGAAAATGCTCGTTTAAGAGCAGAAAAGATCGCTGAAAATTCAAATGCCAAACTAGGCAAACTAACATCCGCAAAAATGGGTGTCTTTCAGATAACCGGACAAAATTCAGACGAGAATTATTCCTGGGGTGGCACCTTTAATACAAGCTCCAAAGAAAAAACCGCATCTATTACCATGAGCCTGATTTACCGCTCAAAATAGAAATATAAAGAGCTTATAAGCCTATTGCTTAAATGCTTAGAATTTTTCCCATGGATAAATAAATAATCTCATCCCTAGATTTTATGCTGGTGCGTCATGTTTTAGGAGTTAATAGTTCAACTTTTGGCTTCATCTGCAAGAGGTCTTTTAGCTTTTTACTTGTTCTAGTAAGAATTGTATTTATCTTCCCACCTCAAAATCCGCCATTTTTTATCTTTTCCCTTTTTAAAACGAAAAACCGCATCTCCGATAAGGGTGGTATAATCACCAAGTGTCAATTGATAACTCTTAGATATATCAGCATAATTTGCAGTAGAAAAAAGAGAGTCTCTTTCTGATAATACTTCTCCATCAATGATTTCCAGATAATTGCTGTCAAGAGTAGTTTGCCAGATGAGATCTATATAATCAAAAGCAGATAAAAACCTGCCGGTTGAACGTAATTCGACAGATCTTACCCAGGAATCATAATGTCCTGTTTCAGAACTACTGCCAGGTTGGTAATACACAAAAACAAAATCCGAATCAATTAGGTTTGAATACATAAGAGAATCGCGGTAAATATAAGCATATTTAAAATTATGTAAAACTTCCTCCGGACTTGCCTGATCTGTTTTATAAATTGAATTTCCACCATCAAGGTCTCCCAATGCAGGGGCAAAAATATTTTTACATGAAAAAATATTTATGATCAGGATCAATGCAAAAAGGTAAAGAAGTATTTTAGCTAATTGTTTGCGCATAAATAAATATACTTGAGAATTTGCAATTGACAAAGGAGATTATATTAAGCAGGATTAAAATTTATACTGTTTTAAAAGAATTGTTTTTTTTATATTGTTCACGATTTGATAAGGATTGTACAATGTTTGATAATAATGTCTTGTTTGCTCTAAGTTTAACTCTGTTTGCCGGACTTTCAACAGGTATTGGAAGTTTAATGGCATTTACCTCTAAAAAATTCAACCCCGATTTTCTCTCAGCTGCTCTGGGGTTTTCTGCCGGGGTCATGATCTATGTTTCCTTTGTAGAAATTTTCCCAAAAGCTAGAGAGGCTCTCAGCGAATCTTTGGGAGCAAAACCGGGATATTTTTGGACAGTGGTTGCATTTTTTTCCGGAGTCGCCCTCATTGCTATTATTGACAAGCTTGTCCCCTCTTCTGAAAACCCTCACGAAATAAAAAATATTGAAGCCAGCAATGTGGAAGAACAAGCTGCTAATGATAAAAAACTGCTTCGTATGGGCGTTTTTTCAGCTCTGGCTATCGCTGTCCACAATTTCCCTGAAGGACTTGCAACTTTTATGGCTGCACTGAGCGACCCGACTCTTGGCATTAGCATTGCCGTTGCTATTGCCATCCATAATATCCCCGAAGGTGTAGCTGTATCCGTGCCCATTTACTATGCAACTAAAAGTCGTAAAAAAGCTTTTTGGTTTTCTTTCCTCTCCGGGCTAGCGGAACCTGTTGGCGCTTTAGTAGGTTATTTTATCCTGCGTCCTTTTATCAACGACACTACCTTTGGTATCATTTTTGCCGGTGTTGCCGGTATTATGGTCTATATTTCACTCGATGAACTTCTGCCTACAGCCGAAGAATATGGACGACATCATATTGCAATTGGTGGCCTTATCGCCGGAATGGCTGTAATGGCAGTAAGCTTGTTATTATTTGCCTGATATCTATCTTTACTACAATAGCAAGAATGCTTAAGCGCTCGCAGAACAGCTCTTTGCGATGTCATATTTCTTGATTATATTCTCTTATGATAAAAGAAAATATAAACAGTATTAATAAAATGATAAAGGGAACTGTCACTGAAAAACTCCTGCAAAAATGTCTGGATTGGTTGAGTGATTTTGTTTTTTCTTATTCCGATCCAGATCCTGCTATTCAAGAAAATTATGATATAAAAAGGATACACACCTATAAGGTCCGCGAGGAGATCAAATTTCTTGGAAAAGAATTGGGGCTAAAAAATGATGCTCTTCGTTTGGCTGAGATTATTGGATTGTTTCATGATCTTGGTCGCTTTGAACAATATGCCCGCTATAAAACTTTTAAGGATAATTTATCCGAAGATCATGCAGCACTGGGTGTTAAAATAATAAATGATGCTGGCTTATTGGCTTCTTTCCAAGAATTGCCTGCATCCATCATCAGAAATGCTATTTTATTTCATAATCGACTTTCTATTCCTGAGGGTGAAAAAGATCCATATCTATTTTATGAAAAACTTATTCGTGATGCCGACAAACTTGATATATGGCGTGTAGTTCTAAAATATTACTATCGGGGCAATGATAAAATCAACAAAGAGATCGAATGGACCTCAACTCAATCTACTGCTATATCAAAAAAAGTACTTGAGGACATTCACAATAAACGATCTGTACTTACAAAGCATGTCCAAAACTTGAACGACTTTAAGCTTTTACAAATGGCCTGGGTCTTTGACCTTAACTTTGAAATAAGCATGGAAGAAGTAAAAAAACGTAAATATCTTGAAAAGATGCGTGACACTTTAGCACAAAGCGCTGAGATCGATAAGGTTTATAATATACTCATTAGTCATAGCATAGGAGACTAAGATGAAAGGATACATTCAAGTATATACCGGCAATGGCAAAGGTAAAACCACAGCTTCTTTTGGTTTAGCCCTCAGAGCGATCGGCGCAGGGAAAAAGGTATTTATAGGGCAATTTGTAAAAGGTCAGATCTATTCTGAAATTCGTGCTATAAAAGACTATTGTCCAAATATCACCATTAAACAATATGGCCTTGAATGCTTTATAATCAACGAACCTCAGCAAAAAGATATTGATATTGCCCGCCAAGGACTTAAGGAAATCTCAGAAATCATTCTATCAGGAAAATACGATATTGTCATTCTTGATGAAGCGAATATTGCACTTTATTATACTTTATTTTCTGTTCAAGAACTTATCAACATTCTACAGAAAAAACCTGAAGACATGGAAATTATTATAACCGGACGCTACGCTCCACCCGAGCTTATTGAATTTGCTGATCTTGTTACAGAAATGAAGGAAATAAAGCACTATTATGCAGCCGGGGTTAAAGCCCGAGAAGGAATAGAATTTTAGGCATATTTTAAACAAATAATCAGGAGTTAGATATGAAAGCATTACTTGTAATCGATATTCAAGAACGATTTATGAAAGAAAGCCCTGCTTACGAAGAAGAACGCTTTATTTCAGTCGTTAATAAAGCCATTAAATTCTTTCGAAAAAATGAGGATCTCATCGTCTATGTTCATCATCTTGAAGGTGGAGTAAAACCCAATACAGCCGGCTGGGGGTTTGATCCACGCATTCTTAAGAATGAATCCGATCCCTGCGTGTGGAAAACCAAGGGAAGTGCCTTCGATGGCACCGATCTCCGTAAAATACTTGATAAGCATAAAATTGATGAGATCACTATTTGCGGACTTGTTACACAAAACTGCATTCGCTCAAGCGCTATTGGTTCTATAGAAGAAGGATTTAAAACCAATCTTATCAAAAAAGGCACCACCAACTGGGCAGAAAACCCACAAGAAACGATAGACCGAGTGGAAGCTGAGTTAGAGGGATTGGGCCTAAAGCTTGTAGAGCTAAAATGATTGTTTTATTGTGTACTCCTCATTAGCAAAAAAGCTATTTTGGGAATATTTTAAGCATACAGAAAGAGCTTATCCTTAATCAGATAAGCTCCTTTTTTTCATATTAAAAAATTAATTACTTTTGGAGATTTTTAATTTCTTCCACCATTTCATGATTTAAATTAAATGATCCCAAGGCTTCATCTACCGGAAGAGCAAGAATAAGACCGTTCCCCTCGGTATGTAAACCCGCTTTTTCATAAATAGTTTTCATGATATTGGAGCGTTTTTCACGTTTTGTCAGAATTAAAATAATATCTTTTTCCGGTTCGATGGTAATACCTAAAAATTTTGTTATTTCGTGTTCGCCTGTCCCTCTGGCTTTTAAGATGGTTCCCCCTTTGGCCCCGACTTCTCTTGCAGCCGCCATAACTTCGTCGGAATAAGCTTTTTTAACTATGGCCATAAGTAGTGAATATTCTCTTTTATCCATTTTTTCTTCTCCATTTTCTTCGTTTTTATTTTCCGGCCTGTCTCCACATTTTGATATGTGATCAGCAACTACAGGATCTGCAAAACTTTCTATTGGGACAATAAAAACCACTCCGGTATTCGGCCTGTTTAACATAAATTCATTTTTAATTATCGACAATACATGCTTAGAACTATCGCCTGGAATAAGTGCCCATACCACACTTTTCTGAGTATCTTCAAAGCCCCAATATGAGCGTATCTCACTCGGTGCTGTTCCTTCGGCAATAGATACAAAATGGAACTTATAATCGTGATCGTTTAAAAACATGGATAGTTTTTCACCCTTATTCATATCCACAATAGCAATAAGTAGCTTTAAGGGTTTGATTTTTTTTATATCGCCTTCCATTTTATTCCTCCAACTCATAGTAGAGTTTAGTTTATTGTATCAAGCAATATCTATGTTTGATGTTTTTTATCAGGCATATCATTTTCATCAATTTCTAACTCCGCTTCATCAAAATCCACAACAAGAGTTGCGTCGGCTTCGACCAGATCAACAGTATCCTTTACTTCCGGCAGTTGTTCTAATTCGGAACCGAGCTCTGCTTTTCTTACATAATATTTATAAACCGTTCCCGTAAGCATTACGATCAATACAGGTGCCAAAGCTACCATTGCAACTGTTCCAAAAGCATCAGTAAAAACATTCCCACCAATTGCATTACATGCTCCAATAACAAAAGGCAAGGCAAAGGTTACCGTCATTGGGCCGCTCACCACACCTCCACTATCAAAAGCTATGGCTGTAAAAAGTTTTGGAGAAAAGAAAGCCAAGATAAAACACAGAGCATAGATGGGTAAAATAAACCACCAGAGACTTATAGCTGTGATAGATCTTAACAAGGAGATTCCCATCGCTAAAGATACTCCCAAACAAAGTAAGATCAGCATCAACTTTCTTGGCAATGTACCACTGGTTAATTCATTAACTTGTCTCGTCAGAGCATGAACAGAAGGCTCGGCAAGGACCATTAAAGCCCCTACAAGAGCTCCAAAGGGAACCAATACCCATCTGATCTCTGAAAGTGCGATTAGGCCACCAAGAAGTTTACCTATGGGCAAAAAACCGACATTCACACCTGTCAAGAAAAGAGACAGTCCCAAATAAGAATATAACAATCCTATTGCTATTCTGATAACCTGAGTTTTTTTTAGTTTTAAAGCAAAAATCTGAAAAATTACAAAAGTCAGAACTATTGGAAAAATACTTATTGCTACATCTTTAAGATAAAGAAGAAAACCACGGCCAAAAACTTTTAGTATTTCCAAAAAACCGGAATACGATTCTTGAGCTGGCGGCTCGTTGAATATTTTTATACGGCCAGATAAAGCGAAGAGCAATATAATGATCATTGGTCCGGTAGTGCAAAGCGCTATAGTCCCAAAATTTTCATCCCCATCAGAATTTTTATCAGCCTTTGCTACTGTTGCTATCCCGACAGTAAAGGCCATTAAAAAGGGAACGGTAATTGCACCGGTAGTAACACCGCCGGCATCAAGTGCAACAGCTACAAAATCGGGGTTTATAAATTGAGTTAAAGCCGCAAGCAAAAGCATAAGCCCGTAAACAAAAAAGAATACAAGCCTTAAACTGATTTTAAAGAATATTCTTAGCACAGACACAAGCAAGAATATACCAACTCCAGACGCGAGAGAAATTGTTATCATTCTTGCTACAGAAGGATCTGTCGTTAGCTGACCCGATATAACGGCGATACCCGGCTCTGCCAAAGCTATAATCAGTCCTAAAAGCAAAGGTACAAGGATCAATAAAAAAAACTTTTTACTGGTAACAATATGTGAACCAATATTTTTTCCTATGGGCGAAAGACCCATATCTATTCCTAAGCTAAATATAGCAAGACCAATAATTAACAAAATTGTACCAAGAATAAAAATAAGATATAAAGGTCCGTTTATTTCCTTAAAAAAAAGCGACGCTAATATAACTGTTAAGCTTATCGGTAAAGTTGAAATAGAAGCATCTAAGAATTTTTTTTGTAGATTTCTGAGCATTAAAGATTAAATCCCAACCAGTATATTTTCTTATTAATCACGCTAATATGATAAATTTAAAATCTCATTTTGTCAAGCTAATAGAGAAGTTAGGATATCATTAAATATTTTAAACATTAAGATTCTTCCAGCTTTCAGCCGATACGTCATTTCCTTCGGAATAAGATTTAGATGTTTATCGTTTTTTAGGCTTTATGTTTCACCTCACGCACCACATCGATCACTGTACCATCTACCCACTTAATTGCGGCTACAACTTTATCGGTAAACTCGGGTTTTGTCGGAAGGCCACAAATTCTTTCGGCTTCAGCTTTAAGCTCTTCTATTGTTTTAAGCGGCAATCCAGAGTCTTTGACCTTATCGATCAGATCTTGTCGTTTTGGATTGATAGCAATGCCACGCTCTGTGACTATTACATCTACCAACTCACCTGGACCGACTAAAGTGGTAACTTCATCGCAAATAATTGGAATGCGATTCCTGAAAAGCGGAACAGGTAAAATAGTGCATTTAGCGAATAGGCAGTTCTGCCAGCCGCCAATTCCATGTAGCAAATAACCGTCAGAATGTGTTACAACATTTCCATTAAAATTTACATCTACTTCAGTAGCGCCAAGGATCATAACATCCATCATAGTTGTAAAATTACCTTTAGCATGATAATCGTAACAGTGAAAAATTGAAATGTCCGGATGCTTTTGTCTGTTTTCTTTCATCGAACGAACCGCTTCCAAATCAAAAGTCTGTGCATCTAAGATATAATCGAGACAACCATCTTCCAACATTTTAACTGAATACTGAGTAGAACCCCCAACAGCAAATCGGGCTTTAATGTGTCGCTCTTTTAACATTTTATGAAAATACAATCCAATAGCCAGCGATGTTCCCCCTGCCCCCATCTGGAAGGAGAAGCCATCTTTTACCAAACCGGCTGCATCGCAAAATTTAGCTGTTAGCTCCGCAATAAGTAACCTGTCCGGACTTTTTGTGATCTGTGTCGTCCCTGAAACAATAAGCTCAGGAATACCAATCTTATCCATTTCAACAACATAATCGACATAGTTACCAACAATCTGCATGGGAATAGCCGGAAATTTGACAATATTATCCGTAACCACAATCACCTTCTCCGCAAACTGATAATCAGCTAAAGCGTAGCCTAAGCCACCACAAGCCGAAGGGCCATCCAAACCATGACCATTACCAAAAGGATCCGCAGTAGGCGCAGCAAGCACGGCAATATCAATGACAATTTCACCATCCTGAATGGCCTGATAACGACCACCATGAGAACGAAGGACACCGACACCTTTCATCTTTCCTTCGGAGGTAAAACGACCCAAAGGACCATTCATGGAACCTTCTATATGGTGCACAACACCGCTTTCGAGATGTTTAATAACTTCTTGGTGACAAGGAAAAGATGCAGATGGCAACCAAACAAGATCTTTGACTCCCAATTCAGCAGCAATATCAAAGATCTGATTCGCCACAAGATCGCCATTACGCAAATGATGATGCGTCGAGATCACCATGCCGTCTTTTAAACCTGCTTTCAGTAAAGCCTCTTTTAAAGACTCTACCCGCTTATCGCCATCTGCAGGATAATCGGCAGCGCTTACTATTGTAGGCGCAAACTTTCTTCCGCTTGGACGATGCTGACCTATACCCTTAAAGGGTACTACTTTTTCTCCATTGATCTCGCTTGGTACCATTCTGCCAACTGCATTCTTGACCATTTTCATATATTTTATCTCCTCTAAGGGATTTTAAACTTCTTTTTCTGCAAGCTCCATGATCCGAAGAGCTCGTTTAACCACCGGTGGATCTATCATTTTTGACCCTACAGAAACAACGCCTAAACCTTTATCTTCTGCTTCTTTAAAAGCCTCTACAATGGTACGAGCTTTGTCGATCTCTTTTTCTGTCGGAGCAAAAGCCTCGTGTATAACTTTTATTTGTCGGGGATGAATACAACCCATACCATCAAAACCCAGTGCTTTCGAAGCCAGCACATTTTCACGAAGCGCCTCCATATCGGAAACATCGGAAAAAACGGAATCAATTGCCTGCAAAGCATTGGCTTTTGCAGCATTGATCAGGGTGCCACGAGCAAAGAAAGTCTCATCACCCTTCCGGGTTCGTGGAGCGCCAATATCTGCTGTGTAATCTTCCAATCCAATTGCCAGTGCCACCACATTTTTGGAGGCTGCTGCAATATCATAAGCCTTAATTACACCAAGAGCAGATTCAATGATAGGCATGATCCAAACATCTTCTTTGATGCCATGCTCTTTCCGAAGATCCTGAATTCTCTTATCAACAGCAAGTAGTTGCTCCGGGGTTTCACATTTGGGTAATAAAATAACATTTACATGCTGGGGAATTACCGCATCAAGATCCTTAAGTCCACGCTCACCTTGATTAATGCGTACCATGCGCTCAGCTCCATAAAAATCAACTTGCCGCAAAGAATTCCGAACTAAAATGCGCGCCTCATCTTTACGATCGGGTGCCACAGAATCTTCTAGATCTAAAATTATCCCATCACCACTGTGTAAACCGGCATTTAAAGAAAGCTTAGGTGTATTTCCCGGTAAATAAAGACGTGAGCGGCGCATGCGCTCCCGCGATGTATGAATCGTGTTTTGTGAAAGCATTTCCGGTAAAAATTCAATATTAGAATCTTTGAGTTTTTTTATGCATGCCTCAAGTCGCGCCATGATTACATAATCCGGTGCTCCATTATCATCAATGATAAGATCAGCATGCTCAATGGAAAAAAGATCCAATCCCTCCGTGATCGTTTTTAGAATGGCTTGTTCAAATAATAGCTTTACTTTGCTATTAATTGTAATCTTGCGTCCTCCGTCATTCTTAAGAGTAAGCCTAAGCATACAATCAGAACGATCAGATTTTCCGTGTTGTCCAGCGTAAGCGGTTTTCACCTTTTGGCTCCTTCGTAATTAGTCTGTATTTCCCGCTATAGATTACAAAAATTTTGACATAAAGGGTATTGTTTTTATCATGTTTTTGACATGATAAGTGGAATAAGGAGATCATTAACTTAACCCCATAGATTCATAAGCTAAAGTCTTGTTAATGTCTGCTTTTCGTTTTATTATTATTGACAATAAATGTTTACAGGAATAGCGGGAAATATGGAACAAAAAAACATCACCATTCTTATTGTTGATGACACTGCGGCGAATCTTCAGATCCTAACTTCCATTGTAACAAGCGAAGGTTATAATATTCTTTTAGCTCAGACAGGCGAAGAAGCTTTACATCTTGCCAATAAATATCATCCCGATATTATTTTATTAGATGTGATCATGCCTCAGATGGATGGATTTTCAATCTGCAGACAATTAAAAGCTAATCCTGCAACTCGTCCTATTCCGGTCATTTTTGTTACATCAAGAACTGATGTTGAAGCTGTTGAAAAAGGCTTTGATGTCGGGGGCGATGATTATGTAAGTAAACCCTTTAATAGTCGAGTGCTTCTTGCCAGATTAAAAAATCATGTTGAGCGATTCCAGCGCGAGCGTGAATTATCTTTAAACCGTGAACGTCTTAATACAGCTCTTGATGCAGCGCAAATTGGGTCATTTACTATCAGACTACCAAGTCGCGAATGGTTTCCAGATGAACAACTTCGGCGTCTTTTTGGGATTGAATCAGCTGGAGAAAGTTTTGAACTGAAGACCTGGTACGATAAAATCATTGAAGAAGATAGAGAAGCTTCTATAGCAAAAATAGAACGCTGTATTGCTAAAAGCACATTTACTAAGTTTGACTTCAGGATCAGAAATGCCGAGAACAAAATCAAATGGTTTCGTTGCTCAATGCAGATTGGTGAACGAAACGACAAAAACGAGGTTCTCCTGATTGTTGGTGTAAATGTTGATACTACCAAAGAACAGAACATGCTCCAAACTATTCATGAACAAGAAGAATCTATTGCTCAATCCAGAAAACTAAAAGCCATGGGGCAATTGACTGGTGGTATTGCACATGATTTTAATAATATGCTGGCTACCATTCTTGGTTTCTCTGAATTATTGGCAGACGAATTAAAGGATGACGAAGAATTAAGTTACTACTGTGAAAACATCACCACTACCTGTGAAAGAGCCGCTAGTTTAACGAAGCAATTGTTAACTTTTTCGCGTAAATCAGGAAATATTACTACAGTTATAGACCTTCATGCTTTGATCAAAAATACCATGGAACTTTTACGTCACTCTATTAAACCTAATATCAAACTAAAACATAATTGTAAAGCAAAAGAGCATTTCATTCTTGGTGAAAATTCACCCTTACAAAATATTATTTTAAATATGGGTTTCAATGCCAGAGATGCCATGTCCGACGGTGGTGTCATTGAAATTACCACAGAAAATGTAAGGATCACACCTGAAGAAGCCGAACATTTACCTATGGGCATAAATACAGGTTATTATATTTTATTAAAGGTAAAAGATAGCGGCCATGGAATGGAAAAAGAAGTTCTTGATAAAATATTTGAACCGTTTTTTACGACAAAGGGACAAGGAAAAGGAACCGGCCTGGGCCTATCGACAGCTTATGGTACTATTAATGCACATAACGGCTATATTTATGCTAATAGTGTCCTCGGGGAAGGCACTACTTTTTATATTTATTTTCCTTTAACAGATCTCAAACCACAATTTATTAATGATATACCTCAAAATTCCGGCACAAAAAAAATAATTGCCGGTGGTACAATATTGATTATCGACGATGAAGCTCCTATTCGTAAAATGCTTAGGAAAACTTTGGAATATGTGGGTTTTGATGTGCTTGAAGCAAAATCCGGTCGCTTGGGTTTAAAAACATTTGAAGAAGAACAAGATAAAATTACAGCTATCATCCTAGATGTTATTATGCCTGAAATGGACGGAGTGGAAGTATATCGTGAGCTTATAAAAATAGACCCTAAGGCCAGGGTTCTAATTTCTACCGGTTATGCCAGCAGTCATCAAACCATGGAACTTGAAAAAATGGGTGTCAAGAACTTCCTCCAAAAACCATATCGTCAAAGCGAGGTAGTAAATGCAGTTAATACTCTACATGAAGTAAAGGATAACTCAAAAAATGAAGATAATAAGTAAAGAAAAAATCATGCTGAGGGAAGGTCATTTGTCCTTATGGGGCAATGTTTTGCTTTTTGCCCTAAAATTTTGGGCCGGAATCACCTCTTCATCTGCCGCCCTTATTGCCGATGCCTGGCATACTTTATCCGACTCTATTTCATCAATCATCATTATGATAGCCGCAAAAGTTTCGGGCAAGAAAGCTGATGAAAAGCATCCTTTTGGTCATGGTCGGGCTGAATTAATTGCAGCTCTTATTGTAGGTGTTTTACTTTTTATGATCGCTATGGATTTCTTTATTGAAGGTATTGACCGTCTAAACAGTAGGCAAGAAGCGCAATATGGCCTTATTGCTATTATCGTTACAGGAATTTCAATCATAATAAAAGAATCGATGGCACAATATGCTCTTTGGGCTTATAAAAAGTGTCACTGTTTATCTCTTAAAGCTGATGCCTGGCACCACAGATCAGATGCAATATCTTCTATCGTCTTACTGTTTGGTATTTTTTTGGGTAGATATGTCTGGTGGGCAGATGGCGTTCTGACCTTGCTAATTTCTATCATGATAGCCTGGGCTGCTTTTCATATCATTCGTGATGGCATTAAACCTTTAATGGGTGAAACACCCGATGAAGATTTTTTAGAATATCTCGGAGATGTTTGCGATGAAATTTTAGGAAGAAAAAGCGATGTACATCATGTCCATATCCATCGCTACGGCGACCATATAGAAATAACATTTCATCTTAGATTTCCTAAAGATATCAGCCTAAAAGAAGTCCACGACTTTCTAACTCGCATTGAAATGCGCCTTAAAGAAGAACGCGATATTGAGGCAACAATACATCCCGAACCTGAAGACAGTAAATAAAAAATAAAAAGGTAAAAGTAAAAGTCTCGCCATAGACTTCTGGTCAGCCATAGCCTTCCTGAGCGACGAAGCCTCGGCTAAGTTGGTGGCGTAGGCTGAGGTGAAGGCTGAAGCGAAGGTGAGGAAAAAGTATGGATTATCTATCTTGTTCTTGAAGCAGCTAATCGAATATAGTTATTAGTTGTCCCTTTTTAAGCATTTGTTACTTTTCCCAGCTGCGTTGTGTGTGAAAGCTTTCATATTCTTTTTCATCGACATCGGGAATATTCAATGTAGGAAATTTTTTACGTAGATAATCAAAAAACATAAAATCTAAATGTGCATTGCTATCAGGTGAAAAACCCATGACTTTTTGCCAGACATCTGCATCTTCCATACAAAAATAAATGAAGAGATCTTCTCCGCCATATTTGCGTAAACACTCATATAAATGTTTATAAACCTTCAATCTGATCGGCTTAAAATATCTCTGTTTATTATCATTCCCACGGATCATCTCACCATCCAAAAGATCTGTATTGGGAAATTTATATCTTACCTTTTCCGCCATTTCAGGTGGAAAACGTAAGGAGCCAATAGATATCCATGCTATCCTTGAAGGATCGGCTGTTTGGAAAAGCGTTTTAACCAATTCTTCATAGTCTTCTTCCCATGTATCATAGATCAACATCGGATCGAAATGGAAAGCAGTCATAAATCCGGCTCTCTGTACTTTATTCAAAGCTTCCATTCGCTTATCGAGGGTCGCTGCTCTAAATTCATGCTTGCTAATACGGTCCACAGGATTTAGCGACCAGGATATTACGCTTCTGCCTTTATGATCACTATTTAGCAAATGATCAACTTTATCAGACTTGGTTTTTAGCTCCAGGATCATATTGTTTTGCCTTGCAGCATAATCTATCAATTCCGGACCTGCCTGAGCCACATCATCTATTGCTAAACTATCGGCTAACTCACCGGTCCCGACTCTAAAAAAGCGACGTGGCTCCTGAGTTATCCTTTTTGTGATCATATCTTTCAGGTCATCAAGATTAGAAAAAACCGTTAATAGCGGATTATTAAGATAATATTGCAAAATACAATAACTACAATCAAAGGGGCAATTAGTTGCCTGATGAAGGGTCCAATAATTACAGCAAATATAGGGTTGGCTCGTGCCGGGACAGACTTTAAAATGTTGCCCCTTAGCCGGTGTGATAAACACATTGCGTTTTCCACTATGTGTTTCTTTTTTGTAAAGTGCTTCTCTATCTTCTTCAGTATCAGGAATAATTATTTCCTGAGCATCTGGATAGGCTTCTCTAAAGCGCTTTGCCATTAAACAATTTTCGCTACCTTCAGTAAAATACAAGATCATATTTATTTTAACCACACATTCCTAATACCAAGAATTTTGCGCAACTTTTCTATCATGTCGCGTGCCGCATTTACACCAAAACCTGCAACAAAATCAAGAGGATCACGGGAATCTTCATAGTTTAAATGAATATAAAATCGTTTATTCCCGGGATACTGTTTTATAATATCTTTAACTTTATTTTGTTTTATCTCAAACTGTTCATTATGCATAAATCTTACATGAACTGTCTTGATCATTTTTTCACGAATATTTGACAATGGCATGGCAGAATTTAAAAATACTGTGATCTGATTATCGCGTTCGCGATCAATTTTAAGCGTACCATCAATGAATATCTTAGAATCTTCTTGTAGGAGATCTTTATTATCGGCATAAGATCTAAAGGCAAGAACAGTGATCTCGTTTTTCAGTGATTCCAGCTTAAATCTTGCATATTGTTTGTTTTTCTTGTCGTAGGCTACAGTGAAATTTTTAACCATGCCGCCAATCTTTATCTTATCAGGAAGAGCTCCGTCCAGATCATCTAATACATATTCATTAGAAAAAGCCTCTAATTCATCTTTGAATTTTTCTAAAGGATGCCCCGTTAAATAAAACCCGATATATTCTTTTTCTTTTTCGAGTTTTTCCTGACTATCCCAATCGTTAAGCTCTTCTAATTCCGGTTCATTCATGATCACCTGACCTGTACTTGAACCAAAAAGCGATACCTGAGCTGCTGCTTTTTCATCCTGAATGCGCTGTCCATATTTTAAAGCAATATCTATAGCTTTGAATTTCTGACTGCGATTTCCAGTCAAAGAATCCATAGCGCCTGCATATATGAGGGCTTCAAAGGTCTTGCGATTTACTATGCGCAGATCGACCCGACTGGCAAAATCAAAAATGCTGCTAAATTCTTTTCCTGCTTTTCTTACTCTTTCGATTTCGGAGGCCGCTTTTTCTCCTATACTTTTTAAAGCAGATAGGCCATAGGTAATATCTCCGTCTAATACAGAAAAATAAGCAGTACTGGTATTAACATTTGGAGGTAATACTGTAATATCAATATTCTTGGCTTCATTGACTAATTCAACTACGCGTTTAATTTCACCGCGTTCTGAAGTCAAGTTGGCAGCCATAAATTCAGCCGGATAATGCGCTTTCAGATATCCTGTTTGATATGCAATATATGCATAAGCCACCGAGTGACTCTTATTAAAACCATAATTGGCAAACTTGATCAAGAGCTCATAAAGTTCATTTGCTGTTTTTTCCGTAAGTCCATTTTTCTTACATCCTTTAACAAATTCAGCTCCCAGTTTTGTCATAACTTCAAGTTTTTTCTTACCCATGGCTCGTCGCAAAGTATCCGCTTTTGAGAGTGGAAAACCGGCAATATCGGAAGCAACTTGCATCACCTGTTCCTGATAAACGATAATGCCATAAGTATTCTTGAGAATAGGTTCTAAAAGAGGATGTAAATATTCTATTTTTTGTTTCCCATTTTTACGGTTAATGTAAGTAGGAATATTTTCCATAGGGCCCGGACGATATAAAGCATTCATAGCAACAAGATCATCAAGAGCAGATGGTTTAAGTTGCTTTAAATACTCGCGCATACCTGCAGACTCAAACTGAAATAAACCAAATGTTTTACCCTCGGAAAAAAGCTTAAAAACCTCTTTATCGTCTAGAGGGATCTTATTAATATCAAACTCAATTCCCCTGCGTTTTAAAAGAGCCATGGTATGTTTCATCACGGTCAGAGTTCTCAAACCCAAGAAATCGACCTTAAGCATACCAACTTGTTCAAGGCAACCCATATCAAACTGCGTTGTTATATCATCTTTTGTAGATTTAAAAAGTGGGACATAGTTCAAAAGATCATCGGGAGCAATGACAACACCGGCAGCATGAATTCCAACTTGCCGGTTCATGCCTTCAAGAACCTTTGCCATCTCCCATAATTTTTCATAATCTTCATTTTCATGAATGAGTTTTTGCAGGTCTTTATTCAGTTCTTCTGCGTCTTTAAGTTTTTTTGCCTCTACCGGAATGGCCTTTGCAAACTGATCTCCCACGGCATAAGGCATCCCCATCACTCTGGCAATATCCCTTACAACCGCCTTGGCCTTCATTCGGCCAAAAGTAATGATCTGCGTAACAGAATTTTCCCCATAAAAATCTTTTATATAATCAATAACATCAAGGCGTCGCTCATAGCAAAAATCGATATCTATATCGGGCATAGTAATACGCTCAGGATTCAAAAATCGCTCAAAAAACAAATCGTAATCTAAAGGATTGATCGCGGTAATATCTAAGCCATAAGCCACAATAGAACCTGCCGCAGAGCCACGACCCGGCCCCACAGGGATACCCTCGTTCTTTGCCCAGCGCACAAAATCCTGAGTAATTAAAAAATATCCGGGGAATCCCATTTTTTTAATGACGGATAGTTCATAATCCATACGGTCCATAACTTTTTCACTGAGGTCTTCACCCAGTTTCTCTTTAAGTCCTTTTAGAACCAGTATCCTGAGATATTCATCGGGGTCTGTTGTGCCAACATTATCGGGAATGGGGAAATTAGGTAAATGGTAAACGGTTTTTTCAGGAAGCGGAAAATAATTACACTGTTCGGCTATCTTGATCGTATTGCTAAGCGCTTCAGGTACATCTTTAAAAAGCTCCGCCATTTCTGCGTAACTTTTATAGTAGAACTGATCATTGGGATAGCGCATACGCTTTTCATCGGATATCAGATTCATTGTGCCAATACAGAGCAAAGCATCGTGAGCTTCGTAATGTTCTTGCTTAGCATAGTGCGCATCATTTGTGCAAACGAGAGGAATACCGGTTTCTTGAGATATTTTAATAAAAGCATCATTTACAATATCTTCTTCAACCATGCCGTGGCGCTGCAATTCCAGATAAAAGCGACCATCGAAAATATCGCTATACTCCAGAGCTATCTTCTTTGCATCCTCATAAGTTTTTTTACGAGCTGCAACCGCGGCCTCTCCCTGAATACATGCCGAAAGAGCAATGAGTCCTTCTGAGTGCTTTCTTAATAATTCTTTATCAACACGAGGTTTATAATAAAAACCGTCTAAATAACCCGCAGAACTTAATTTAACAAGATTAAAATAGCCAACTTCATTCATGGCCAGAACAACAAGATGAAAATATTTACCCTCATCTTCACGAATACTGATCCTATCATGTCTGGATCCCTGAGCGACATATAGTTCGCAGCCAAATATAGGTTTGATTCCCGCGCTTTTTGCTCTGTTCGCCAATTCGATGGCAGAAAACATATTACCATGATCGGTAATAGCTACTGCAGGAAAACCCATTTCTTTTGCATTATCTACAATGGTCGAAACCTTTTGGGCTCCATCCAATGTAGAATAATCGCTGTGTACGTGAAGATGAACAAAATCAACCATAAATATCGTAAGTTTTGTGTTAAATATTTCAACCCGAGCCCAAATGTAACCAAGCAAAATGAAAAGGGGAAAGACTTTCTTTTGCAAAAAGCTTTTTTTCAAACACTCAAAACACAGAAAAAATAATCTTATAAAAATTTGGTCCCCTTGCATATTATTTATCACACTAAACATTTTCTTGGAAATAATATTATTTAAAGCTAATTTTCTCTTCGTATAATAATTGATAAGCATTTTTAATCACATGGATACCTGTAAGGAGGGATCTCCGAATGAAACGCTTTGCCAGTATAGATTTTCTGCGTGGTATTGCAATATTTATGATGTTAATACTTCATATGGTCATGCATACTCTTAACGTTGATGAACTGATGATTGATATGTCTAAAGTAAGCTTTTTAGAATATATTCTTTTGATCATATTACCTTTTTCAGGTGGACTTGCCGGCTTTTTCCTTATGGTATCTGCTATGGGTAATGCTGTAAGCATGGAAGGGGAATTAGCACGCAATATCTCACCTTTTGAGATAGGGAAACGCCAGGTTATAGGCGGTTTTATTCTTTTGCTGTTTGCAATGCTGGTTGAAGGATTAATTGGCTATCATGGCGACCTTGGTAATAATATTCATCTTGCTCTTCAGGCAACATCAAATCCCGACTTAGGACCCGTAAAATGGGTTTGGGATCGTGCCCTTTGGCGCTTTAATCATTTCGAAACTATTCATACTATCGCATGGTGTATTATTCTAAATGGTGCTATCCATAGTTATCTCGTTTCTAAAGAAAAATATCGCGACAAAAACAAGCTGATAAAAACTTACATCTTATTGGCCATTATTGTTTTAGTTCTTACTCCACTGGCTTGGGGATTAGCTAAAGTCATCATCCCGGGATTCCCGGTTCAACTTGGCGACTACACTCTTTCTTATCCTGTTATTGGAGTTGATTCATTCTGGCGCTTCCTCTTAGTATTTTTTATGCAACCCCTTGCTGGTTTCCCTGAACCTGTATTTCCCTATTTAGCTGCATCTTTTATTGGTACAATATTTGCTTTGTTTTTAACCATGCCAAAAGAAGATCGCAAAGTAAAATCATTTACTAAAGCTGCTTTGACGATTGGTATCGTTATGTATTTAATTGGATTGATCGGAGTTATTGCCAATATAGTTCAGCTCATAGCCACAAAGGGTCTTGATTCAGGATTAAACACCTATATGCATATTTGGGATCATCGCGGTTGGGTACCGGAAATTCTTGGTACGCCTTTTCTAGGATGGTATTTTCAATTTATGTTACTTAATGGATTTGGCCTTTTGCTTATTATGAGCTTTATTCGTCTCATAGAATTACGAGGTAAAGCAAAAAACTTTGGCAATAAAACTCGTTTTATCCGCCGTTTTGGTTTTGTAGCTTTTTCAAATTATACCATCCAATTTATGTATTACATTGCCATGTTCATTACTATTGACAAGATCTTTGGCAATACCTATGCGAGACATGTTGGCTCATGGGGTGAGACCATTATCACTATTATTCTGGGTCTTAGTATTATAACTTTGATCAACTTGCTCTGGGAAAAGATCCGTTTTGCCGGATCACTTGAATGGATGATTAAACAAACGAATTATTTTTTAAACCCAGTCCGCAGAAAATCACTCAAGGAAAAGGGCGTAAAATGGTATCAGGCAGGATTGTTGAATGTACAAGAAGGCCTATACGATGCAGAATGGATAGATGTAGTAGAACCTCAAGAAGTAGATCATAGCAATAAAGAAGAATCAATTCTTGCCCGTAAACTAGGACAAGTTGGTCTGGTCTTTCCTGCTTATTCTATTGTGGGGTTTATCATAGCAAGAAAAGCTCGTAAACTTGAAGGGGATAGTCCCGAAAACAAGAAAGCCAGGGTCTGGACAAGTTTTTCATTACTTGTATTTATTATTGGCTTAGTTGTTTTCATTTTCCTCTCTCCTTCATCATTTGGGATTACAATGTAAAACTTAACAGCCGGGCAAATTGTCCGGCTGTTATTAATTATAGCATTCATTCTTTATTCATCAAATCTTTTGCCTTTATACACAAGCTTTTGTACTTTCCTTTATGAAAAAAATCCCTATTTTACTTTTAATAGTACCACTTTTTTTGTTAACACAATGCGCCTCGGAAGCCCTTCCCGGCGGAGGACCTGCAGATACAATTCCACCTCAGGTCGTTTTCCAAAATTTCGAAAACGGGGCCATTAATGTTGACCCAACTCAATCTTTGATCATCACTTTTTCAGAAAAACTCAACCCCGAGAAAATACAAAAAAATATCAGCATTTTTCCACTTAAAGAAAACCTGATCAAAATACAATATCATAAGCGCTCTATTAATATCAGTCCGCTAAATACCTGGGATAAAAATGCTATATATACCATAATTTTAGAAAAAGGCATCTCCGATCTCCGTGGTAATTCACTACGCCAACCATTTCAATTTACTTTTACCGCTGGCTCCTATATGCCCGAAAGCGCTATTAATGGTAAAATACTTGGAATGTCGGAGAAACAGTCAGCCAGGATCTTTCTAAGTCGGTATCAGCAAAACCCCGATTCAATAATTTTGCACCCGGAATATTTTACTCAAAGCGGCCCCGATGGTGGTTTTTCTTTTAAACATATGCCCGAAGACACTTTTTATATAGCAGCTTATATTGATGAAGACAAAAGCAATACTTATAAAAAGAAATTCGATCTCCCTTGCATACCTCAGCAAAAATATGTGATCGCGGATACTCTTGGTCAAACTTTTTTACTACAGGCTGCACCTGATAATTTCCTGCCCGGGAAACTGATAAAAGCTGAGAGCATTTCCCCTTCAGAAACATTTTTAGATTTCAGCAAAATCCTCTCAACAGAGATTATTGCACATAATTTTATAATTAATGAGACTCCACCCGACACAATTATTCTTGATAAAAAAACAGTTACGCTTTATCATCAAGAAATCGAAAGCGATAGTCTGAATCTTTCTTTTTATAAACTAAGCGATAGACTGGGTACAAGTCTAAAAGACAGTACATTAAACATTGCTCTTAAGATTTGGCAAGATGATCTTTTTCATTTTAAAACTTTTGAGAAGCATTTAAGAGTTTTTCCCGACCCCAAGCTTACCATGATCTCAGGTGAATTTCATTCCAGGGATACTTCTATAATCGAACTGCGAAAAGAACTGCCCGGGTTTTATCGTTTACCTGAAACAAAAACTGATCAAAGAGGCAAACTCAACTTAGATTTTTCTAATTATGATATGGCAGAAAACATGCTCACAGATAGTTTATATTCATTTGATCTATCATTAAAAGCTCCGGCTGAATACGGTCGTGTTCTTGCAAAGCTAGAAAACAAAAGTGATCATAAACTGCGATTTGTTCTAAAAAATAACAAAAACAGATATGAGTGTACAGCAGGCAGGAACGGTAAAATAATTTTTGAAAATGTTATACCCGCTAAGTACAGCTTATATTATTACAATGATAGAAATGGCAACAAAAAAAGAGATCTGGGCAAACTTGAACCATTTGAAAGTCCGGAATTCCTGATATTTCTTGAAGAAAATATTGATATAAAAGCCCGTTGGGACACTGAATTAGCAGATCCCTTCAAAATTGATATTGATAACAATTAGCGATAGACCTATATTATACAGAAGAATATTTAATGAGGTATGAATGGAACACTATTACAGCGTAATTCTTGCCGGCGGTGTTGGAAAACGTTTCTGGCCCTTGAGTAAAAAAAAGCATCCAAAACAGCTACTGGATATTGTCGGTAGTAAAAGTATGATCAATCTAACCATTGATCGTCTTAAAACGCTATCTAAGCTTGAACATATTTTAATTATTACTAATAAAGATATGGCAGAAATGATCCAAGCTCAAAACGATGAGCTTAAGGAAAATAATTTTATTATTGAACCTTCCGGTAAAAGTACAGCTCCCGCAATTGGCCTTGCAGCACATCATTTGCTTAAGAAAGATCCTGAAGCTGTTATGGGACTTTTTCCTGCCGACCATTTGATCACGAATATTGAAGCATTCACAAAGACCGTAAAATCAACGATTAAAGTAGCAAGTACTGAAAACTTCTTATTCACCTTTGGTATTAAACCTACTTTTCCCGCTACGGGCTATGGCTATGTTCAAGTTGATAAAGATGTTGATATTTTGTCATCACCCTTAGCCGGTGACACGCAAATCTATAAATCAAAAACTTTTGCGGAAAAACCAGATGCAAACACTGCAAAATTATTTCTTAAGTCAGGAGAGTTTTTCTGGAACAGTGGTATGTTTGTCTGGAAAGCAGAAAGCATAATTAACAAGATTAATCGATTCTTGCCCGAAACCGGCGAGATTTTAAAAAGCATAGCAAATAATATTGGTACATCTAAATACGACCGTGTTACAGCAAAAAAATGGAAAACGATCGAATCTATCTCTATCGATTATGGTGTTCTTGAGCAATCATCTCAAATTAATGTCGTAAAAGCAGAGTTCGATTGGAATGATGTAGGAAGCTGGGATACAGTGTATAAAATCGGCGAAAAAGATAAAAACAAAAATGTTATCCGCTCCGAGGGATTGATGCTTCGCTCAAGTGGCAATTATGTTTACAGCAAGAATCTCAAAGTTTTCGGACTTGGCTTAAAAAACCTCATTATCGTTGAAAACGAAGGTGCTTTACTAATATTACCGCGCAGTGAAGCAGAAAACATCAAAGAAATCGTTGATACCCTGCCGGTTATAGGTGAAGAAGGACTTTTATAAAATGAAACCAAAAAAAATTCTTGAATTAATTACAAAATTCTTGAAAGAAAATGATTTTGATGTCGTTTTCGGAACCGGTACGTTTTCCGGCGGCCACTGTATTATCAATGAAAATCGCGTTGTTGTGGTTAATAAGCGCATGCCAACGGAAGAACAGATCAGGGTACTTTCATCTGTTATTCTTGAATTAGAACTAGATCACTCTCGTCTTAGAAAAGAAGCCAGGGAATTTATTGAAAGATTTCGCTGATTTAGCGAACTTAGAAAATTGATCAGGAAAAATTTAAACTAAAATCCACGGCGGCTTTTTATAAGTCTATCCGGATAGTTTGTAAAAATTCCATCAGCACCATCAGAATACAGTATTTGCGCAACTTGTGGATCATCAACAGTCCAAATATATACTTTTAAACCATATTCATGTGCCAGATCTATCCATTTCTTTTTGATCTTTTTTGCATTTAGATGAACACTGACAGGTTGAAGTATTTTAACTCTTTTTTTGAGTTTTTTCGGCTTACCATTATAAAGCAAAGAAACAGGGATATCCGGACTAAGCTCATGAAAACGTCTCAATTCTTTGTAATAAAAGGATGAAATAAAAAAGTTTTCAGCTTTCCAATGCCCCGTCCTGATGGCATTTTGTATTAATAATGCCGTGGGAACTGCTGTTTTCCGTGCCTTTAATTCAATGTTCAGATCTATACGTGCATCCAGTTGATCAAGCGTTTCTTTAAGTGTGGGGATACGCTGGCCTTTTCCCAGATCCAGCTCTAATAATTTAGCTAATTTCTTTTTCTTTAACTTTCCCTTTTTACCTGTCATCCTTTTAAGCTTGGTATCATGAAAAACCATGACTTCTTTACTCTTGCTTAATTGCACATCAAACTCGATAGCATCCGCCTTCATCTCAATTGCGGTTTCAAAAGCAAGCAAAGTGTTTTCGGGCTCTGTCCCGGAAGCACCTCGATGAGCTATAATGAGTATTTTACGCATAACCTTTTGGATTTTTGCTTTGCCAATTCCAGGAATCCCGTACCATATCTTCGAGAGTATAACGAGCTTCCCATTTTAAGATCTTGCGTGCCTTGCTTGCATCCGCATAGGAGCTTGCAATATCACCAGGACGGCGATCAACCAATATATATGGAATTTTGATTTTATTCTCTTTTTCGAAAGCTTTCACAACATCTAGAACAGAATTTCCCTTTCCTGTGCCAAGATTATAAATTGCGGCTCCTTCTTTTTGAACCGGTCCTTGTAAAGCTTTTACATGACCATCTGCAAGATCCATAACATGAATATAGTCCCGGACACCCGTACCATCGGGAGTTGGATAATCGTGACCAAAAACTTTTAATTCTTTTAATCTAGCAACGGCAACCTGAGAAATAAAGGGCATTAAATTATTGGGGATACCGTTGGGATCTTCACCGATCAATCCACTAGGATGAGCTCCAACCGGATTAAAATATCGGAGAAGGGTAACATTCCAGTCGGGATCAGCTACTTTTAAATCAGAAAGGATCTCTTCAATAAAAAGTTTTGTCTTACCATAGGGATTAGTTGCTGATGTAGGATAATCTTCAACAAAAGGTACATTTTCATTTAATCCATACACTGTTGCTGATGAAGAAAAAACAATGTTTTTAGTTCCTGCCTTGCGCATTACATCACATAAAACCAAAGTCCCATAAATATTATTTTCATAATACATCAAGGGTTTTTCAACAGATTCACCTACGGCCTTATAGCCAGCAAAATGAATAACTGCATCAATTTTATTTTTTTCAAAGACCTTTGTTAAGCCAATTTTATCACAAATATTTACCTGATATGATTTAAAATCTTTGCCTGAAATGTGTCTGACCCGTTTTAAAGATTCAGGCTTGCTATTCGAAAAATTATCTACAACAACAATTTCGTAGCCAGCTTCCAATAATTTAATACATGTATGGGAGCCAATATAGCCGGCCCCACCAGTGACCAAGATCGTATTCATATTCTTTCTCCTTTACCCACAAACTTATTGGTTTCAAACTTTAAAAACAAGCGATAATATGCCATCTAAACTCAATAGAAGGTCAAAAAAATGTGACTTATGTCACACTTGAAAAATAGCTGTTTTATCATTGATTTTTTTGTCTTATTTTTATGACAAATGAAAACTATAACTCAATGCTATTCAGCGGCCTTGCACGGTATTAAGGCTTACGAGGTCACTATAGAGACCCGTCTGGATCGCTCTACTCCTAAATATTTTATCGTTGGTTTAGCAGAAAAAGCTGTCAAAGAAAGTTTTTCGCGTGTTTTGTCCGCGATAAAATCCTGCAACTATAAGATGCCCGGTGCAAAGATCACACAAAACCTCGCGCCGGCTGATATTCCTAAAGTTGGGACAGGTTTTGATCTCTCTTTAGCCTTGGGTTTTTTAGCTGGTGGTGAGGTCGTTGATTCAGAAAGACTGCTGGATTTTATCTGCATTGGTGAATTAGCACTTGATGGTAATCTGCGTCCTTCAAAAGGGATCTTGCCCATATCTATAGGCATGAAAAATTTTAAACAAAAAAACCTTATTGTACCCAAAGCCAATGCACGCGAAGCCGCCATGCCCGGCTATTGCACTGTTTGGGGTGCAGATACATTGAAAGATGCGGTGGAAATAATTAACGGGACCAGCAACTTAGAATCTGAAACCGTAGATATAAAAAGCTTCTTTAGAGGGGGAAGAAAATATCAGGTAGATTTTTCCGAGGTTAAGGGGCAAGCGCATGTAAAACGTGCATTGGAAGTTGCTGCAGCCGGTGGGCACAATATTGTGCTCATTGGCCCTCCCGGTTCAGGTAAATCTATGCTAGCCAAACGCGTTCCAACTATTTTGCCGGATCTGACTCTTCAGGAAGCTATGGAAACGACTGCTATTTACTCAGTCAATGAAGATATCTCGGACACAAGCCTAATTACAAGCAGACCATTCCGTTCACCTCATCATACTATTTCTGATTCTGCACTCGTGGGTGGCGGCAGAATACCACGACCCGGGGAAGTCAGCCTTGCTCATAATGGAGTCCTCTTCCTTGATGAATTCCCTGAGTTTAAAAAAAATGTTTTGGAAGTATTAAGGCAGCCACTGGAAGATGGGCAAGTTACGATCAGTCGTGCACTTACCTCACTAACTTACCCTGCATCATTCATGTTGATTGCAGCCATGAATCCATGTCCCTGCGGATATTCCAGTGATCCAGACCATGAGTGCACCTGTACATTTGGACAAATACAGCAGTATTTATCGCGTATATCCGGACCGCTTCTTGATAGAATAGATCTTCATGTTGATGTCCCCCCTGTTAGCTATGAAGAGATCAGCACCAAAGAAGATAGTGAATACTCTGCCAGTATAAGAGAACGCGTATGTCGTGCAAGAGATATTCAAACTCAGCGATTCAAACATTATAAGCGGGTTCACTGTAATGCACAAATGGGTTCACGGGATATTAAAAAATATTGCGAACTGGATAATGAGTGTCGCGATCTCTTAAAAGTCGCTATTCTCCGATTAGGTCTTTCGGCTCGTGCCTACACACGCATACTTAAAGTTGCACGCAGTATAGCTGACCTAGATAATTCGAAAAACATAAACTCAAGCCATATTTCCGAAGCAATTCATTATAGGAATTTAGACAGAAACGAAAGTATTTTCTAAAACAATAGTCAATATGGAGTAGTAAAATAGTAAGAAACAGGCAAAAATTAGCGTTTATTCTATATACTGTTTGGATCTTGGATATTAGTCCCGATACTTTGAGCAAATATTTATTCCACCCCCAAAAAATAACCCCGGGTTTTAACCGGGGCATTCAGAAAGCATTTATTAAAAATATATTATGTGTTTAATATAACGATATTCCCAAAGTAAAACTCGATGTGGCTAAATTATTTATACCATAGCGTTCATTGGTCTCACTCCAATTACGCTCGATATATTGCGATTCTCCCTTTGACGTTCCACCTAAAAATCTAAAATTCGCAAAAACATCAAGGCCATCAATTAGAGTATATCCACCACGCAGCGAGGCGTCAAGTATGGATCCTTCAAAAGCAAAACTGGCACCATTGATAATAGCTGATGAAGCATACAACCCAGTCACTTCAAAGCCAAGAAAAGCTCCTCCATTAAAATCATAACGACCATTCAAATTCAAGGAAGGAACCGGTCCGACATTATTAGCTACTGTCATAGCTGTTCCATCAAGTGCTTTAAAAACGATATTGGCATTTCTTGCCTGCAAAGCTAGGCCTCCGGCAAGTGTAAAGTTTTCGGAGTTAATAAAAGAGTAGGAGTAGGTAATGCGATAAAAAGGAAAACCATAGCTCAATTCCATGGGTGTACCTTTAGAAAAAAGTACACTATCAACCATAACATCATCACGAAATGTTACATTGGTAGTAACTTTTAAAGGTTGATACATAAGAGAGATCTTGTGTTTTTCTTTGATCGTGATATTCGCTACATAACGATCAAAAGGAAATAAAACATCTTGACCACCCTGTTTGACGTAATCAAAGCGCGTTGCACCTTCTTCAGTTCTTCCTGACTGATATGTATGACTTAATACTCCAACTGTGCCTGTTTCTATTTCGAAAGACACCTTCACCTTACTATCAGCACTGTTTAACAGTGAGCTTTCTACTGCAAACATTGAAGTTAGCATGAAAACGGAAAGCAGGGTTAATTTGAATAAATTTTTCATTTTTTGATTCCTTAAATTGTAATTAATATACACTTATACCAAGTGTAAAGCTCGTTGTCGAAAGCACGTTAGATGTATAAGATTCAGTAGGTTCAGTCCAAGTGCGTTCAATATACTCGGACTCTCCTTTAGCAGTTCCACCTAAAAAGCGAAGATTAGCAAAAACATCAACGCCATCGCGCAGAGGATAGCCCGCTCTTAACGAAGCATCTAGAATAGACCCTTCGAAAGTAAAGCTAGCACCATTAATCAACGCTGAAGAGGCGTACAAACCTGTTGCATCTAAACTAAGGTATAAACCACTATTGAAATTATATCGACCATAAAGATTGATAGCGGGAACCGGCCCAACATTTTGACTTACTGTCATCTGTTCGCCAGATACTTCTTTGAAAACAATGGAAGCATTTCTTGCTTGTAGAGCAAGTCCGGCTGCCAATTCAAGCGCATCATTTTTTACAAATGTGTATGAGTATGTAAATCTATAGAAGGGGAATCCGTATTTGATTTCCATTGGTGTTCCCGAACTAAATATGACACTATCGATCATAACATCGTCTCTAAATGTAACACTCGTGTTCACTTCTAAGGGTTGATACAACAATGATATTTTATGACGGTCATTTATTGTGATACCTGCTACATATCTTTCGAATGGAAGAAGAATATCCTGTCCGCCTTCTTTCACAAAATCAAAATTGTAAGCACCTTCAGCAGTACTTCCTGATTGATATGTATGTGCCAAAACTCCAAACAAGCCCGTTTCAAAATCAAAATTAAATTTGACCTTTGCATCTTCTGAGTTGATCAAAGAATTAGCTGCAAGCATGGGTATGGTCAAGAGCAAAAGACTTAATAAAATTAACATAGTTTTTTTCATGTTACTTCCTTTTTTGATGTATTGTTATCATTAACAAACGTTTATAAAGAATAATATTTACCCGATGTTCCCAAAATATAATGTTTTTCAAATATCATAAATGGGAAAATTCAAATTTCTTGTGTTTAGTCTAACTGAAATGTATATTAAAAACAAGTATAATTCAGTAGTTAAGTGACTATTTAAAGAAATATATCTTTTTTCAATATCAGTATTCTTTGACCTTAACAATAAGCACACGTGAAGGATGAAAATTATTGAAAATTCTAAACCCTTTGCGAAGTATGGTTTTATTAATTGTTACAATAGAGCCTTTATTGGATTGATACTTATTTATGTTTTTTTGAAAAATAAACTATTTTTTAAGAAAAAACAGGACTATACAAGGGAACTTAGATAACTATTTTGACTTTACATTTGTTATACAAGAAAGAGGAGTAAAATGAAAAAAATTGCATTTTTTGATACCAAACCCTACGATAAGCGATCATTTGAGCAAGTAAATGAAAATTTTGGTTTTGAGATCACATATTTCAAAGCGCACTTAAATGAAGAAACCGTTGGACTTACAAAAGGCTTTGATACTGTTTGTGCTTTTGTAAATGATGAGATCACTGAAAATGTGTTACAACATTTAAAAAACCATGGAATTGAATTAATTGCCATGCGTTGCGCAGGCTACAATAATATTGACCTAAAAGCGGCTTATGGGAATGTACATGTCGTACGGGTTCCAAGCTACTCCCCCTATTCAGTAGCCGAACATGCTGCTGCACTTGTACTATCGCTTAACAGAAAAACTCACCGCGCCTTTTACCGTACGCGTGATAATAATTTTTCTATTGATGGGCTCATGGGCTTTGATCTACATGGTAAAACAGCAGGAATTATCGGAACCGGCAAGATAGGTCAGATAATGATAGATATCATGAAGGGTTTTGGTATGAAAATCTATGCTTATGACCTTTTTCCCAATGAATCCTATGCTAAAGAAAATGGCGTTGAATACACTGACCTGGAAACACTTTATAAAGAATCTGATGTTATCTCTCTGCATTGCCCCTTAACCCCTGAAACGCATTATCTTATAAATGATAAAGCCATAGAACTAATGAAACCCGGCATCTTGCTTATTAATACAGGTCGTGGTTTATTGATAGATAGTAAGGCTCTTATCAATGGATTGAAAAGTGGAAAGATCGGTGGAGCGGGGTTGGATGTTTACGAAGAAGAAGCTAAATATTTCTTTGAGGATTTTTCATCATCAAGCATTTCTGATGACATTCTTGCACGTCTCATGACTTTTCCAAATGTACTGATTACATCTCACCAAGGATTTTTCACCAAAGAGGCTCTTCAAAATATAGCTGAAACCAGCCTACAGAATATTAAGGATTTTTATGACGACAAAGTGCTTAAGAATGAGATATGCTATCAATGCCATGGTGATTGTGTAAAGCCAGGGAAAAAACGCTGCTTTCAAATCAAAAGATCAAACCAAGAAACTTGAAAAGTATTTTAGAGTCAATAAACCTTAATATATAGTGTTAAGACAGAAAATTATCGTCTTTTTGCCTTTATATTTTGCCTTTTCACTAATATTGTATTATCTTTCTTTTCAAAAAATATTTTAGGAGAAAAGCTATGAACAAACATTTTGAGATCGTAATTCTCATGGGTCGCCCAGCTGCCGGCAAATCCGAAGTAATTGACTACTTAAAAAAAACACCTGTAAATGAAAGACTTGAACGTTTTCACATAAACCATTTTGAAGAAATTGATGATTTCCCCATGCTATGGGTATGGTTTGAAGAAGACGCAATTTTAGAAAAAATCCTGAATAAACCACGCATTCATTCAGATTCTGATGGCTATTTTTTCCACCAGTATCAATGGAATCTTTTAATTGAAAGAATTTCTTTTGAATACAAGAAAAAGCTTCGTGATGAAGATTATGCTAAAAAAACAACAACCATCCTTGAATTCAGTCGTGGAGCTGAACATGGTGGTTACGAATATGCTTTCCAGGCATTATCTGATGAAATCCTTGAAAAAGCATGCATACTCTATATTGATGTTCCTTGGGAAGAATCTCTTCGCAAGAATCGCCGTCGCTTTAACCCCGAACGACCTGATTCTATTCTAGAGCATGGTTTGCCAGATGAAAAACTTGAAAAACTCTACAAAGAAATTGATTGGGAAAAATTCAAAGGCAACGACTCTGAATTCATTCAGGTACGCGACCATAAGGTTCCTTATGTTGTCTTGGACAATATGCCAGAAGTAACAATTTATCCAGAAAAGTTAGGTCCAGCTCTCGAAGATTGCTTCACAAAACTTTGGGAAATAAAAAACAAAAAATAGTGAGGTAATTTTGGGAAAATCAAAATTTGGAGAATTCCTGTCAAGGAATAGTATTTGGGGCTTTGCCTTTGGTTATTTTGCCGCTTATGTTCCCTATAGCCTCTTAACCAAGATCATGAGCAAAGGTTTACTGCCTTCATTGAATGGTAAGGGCTTGGCTGGTTTTTCAATTCTACCGGTAACAGCTCTTGCGACACTTACTACCATGATCATCGTCATTTCAATTTTAGGTTGGTGGAAATATGCTAAACACTCAACTGTTTTTGGTATTTCTGTTCCACACCCTACAAAATGGACACTGCTTTCAGGTATTTTTACCTCATTGATTATTGGTACAACCACCCTGGCTTATACATTTGATGGTGTTAGTATCGTACTCGCAATGCTCTTAATGCGAGGTGGTGTTTTGATCATCGCTCCCATTGTGGATACCATTACAAAGCGACATGTTCGTTGGTTCTCATGGGTTGGTTTAGTTGGTGCCTTATCAGCTTTACTTATACCCATCTTTGATGTTGACGGCTTTCATATACCCTTGGCATTAGTTCTGATTATTGCTGTGTATCTCTTCTCTTACTTTATGCGTTTTCAATTCATGAGTAGAAATGCAAAAACTGATTCTAAAGAAGTTAATTTGAGGTATTTTGTTGAAGAACAAATGGTTTCCACACCTGTTCTTGTAATCATCCTTGTCTTATTTACATTACTAAACAATGATATTGGTGCAAATGTACGTTTGGGATGGACAGCACACTGGGGTCAACCTTATTTATGGGCTCTGCTCCTGATAGGTGCTTTGTCACAGGGAACGGGATTCTTTGGCACTCTGGTCTTCTTAGATAAGAGTGAAAACTCCTACTGTATCCCGGTAAATCGTTCTTCAAGTATTCTTGCAGGTGTTCTTGCCTCACTCATACTCCACTTCTCATACGATCAGCCACTTAAAGGTTCGCAATTAATTGGAGCGGCAATTATTATTATTTCTATACTCTTCCTGACTATTCCGCCCATATTGCAAGATAGAAAGAAAAGACAGATGCAATAATAAAAAATCATCTCTACTTTAGGGCAGGATTTCCTGCCCTTTTTTTATGCAATGATAAAATGATCAACTTTTTGCCCTACTATAATCATATAATTCATTGAAAATTCACATCAGCTATCTGCTTCTTTGTAAATTTATTTTGTCTTTGCTGGATAGCATCTATATATTCACAAGTTAAGGGTTCTTTTACACACAGGAGTTTTTATGACTTTAATTGATGCATTGATCATGATACTGGCATATCTGATTGGTTCCTTTCCGGCAGCCTGGGTCTTGGGGAAGATCTTTGGAGGAAAGGATTATGATATTCGTCAGCACGGTAGTGGAAATGTGGGAACAACGAATGTTATCAGAAATTTAGGCTGGAAAGCTGGAGTAGCTACCTTTATTCTTGATGCTTTTAAAGGCTTTGCTGTTACATTCTGGATGCCGGCATTAATGAGCCAAGAATTTGTAACAGCAAGAGTTATTCTAGCTGTTATTGTTCTTATTGGGCATACCTATCCGGTTTATATCAATTTTCGTGGTGGAAAAGCTGTTGCTACCACTGCTGGCATTATGATGGCTTTCCGCCCGGAAGTCGGATTATTTTGCTTAGTTGTTTTTATTATTGTTGTATTATTGACAAAACAGGCGGGGATAGCTTCAATTTCGGCTGCTTTTGCTTTTCCCATTGCAAACATCATTTTTAAATTTGCCTTTAATATGGAAGTATCTCAACAAATGCTGTGGTTTAGTATTGTTCTGCCATTTTTTATTATGTTCACACATAGAGAAAATATTGCCAAGATCATTAGAAAAGAGAATAAAAAGGATTTTTAATGCTGGAGGTTGTCGCAGGAATTATAGAAAGCGAGAATGGTATATTATTATGTCAACGTCATCGTAATTCACGACGACTCCCTTTAAAATGGGAATTCCCGGGAGGCAAAGTTGAAACCAATGAAGGTCCTAAAGAAGCCATTATCCGCGAATTAGATGAAGAACTCGGTATCAAGGTTCTGAAAACTGAGCTACTCCATGATTACAAGTTCGCCTACCCGGATGAAAAAACTTTTCACCTGTATTTTTTCAAGATCCATGATTACGATAACACAATCCAAGATCTGCAATTTGAAAAGATAGAGTGGGTAAAAGCTGAAAATCTAAATACATACGATATTCTTGAGGGAGATCAACCTTTTCTTCATCTATATTATAATCAAAACTAATGTTATTATTCTATTGCACTCAATTTGCCATTAAAAAATGATATAAGTCTAACACCCGAATTCGCCCTTGGCCGTTCCGGTAAAAATTTAATTTTTCTGATAATGCCAACAGATTCATCAAAATTACGTAATTTATCTGAAATTTCTTGAGACGTATTTCCGCCACTTTCAATTATCTTCATAAGCAGAGTCATACTCTCGTAACCATAAACATGTATTCTGCTTGCTTGCAAATCCGTTTTATGAGTAAAACCTTTAGAAAAACGACGTAACTCGATATCATAGGAATCCCAATAATAATCACTTGCTATGACAATTGAATCAATATTGCTTCTATATCGTTTTAAAATGCTTTCATTATACCAATTGCCATCTCCTAACAAAAAGACAGGAAAACGGTTTTTTGCCCATTGAGGGGCGATATATTTAATATGATCTTGCGGTATGGGAAAATAAATCGCATCAATACCATAATTTTCATAGGGGAAAATATGGGAAAAGAGAGTTGAATCTGTTTCGTTTAAAAGCCATAAAGCATCTATTGAGTCTATTTTAGCTAATTGTGTTTTCAGAGAATCTATAAGAATAAAATTAATATAGGGTTCTAATTCTAGGGTATCGGGAATTATTTTAGATAAATAAAACTCCCCAATATATTCCGGAGCTATACGAACACTGTCTATTTCATTTAGCAAAGATAATATCTCTGCCTGCATTGGATCTTCAATCTCATCTAATAGAACACAAATACTATCTGTGATAATAGTATTATATCTTTCTTCAATTGTAAGTTCTTCAGATAGCCAATTCCTGGCATGTTGCTTTAAGGTGTAAAATATAGAATCTTGGTTTTCCAACGAATCGCTATAGAAATAATTATTCAAGACAAGTTCATAACTGGCTGAATCGTCTGGCCATAGTTCTTCAAGCACAAACGTACTATCTATTGTCATAATACTATCCATTATCATGGTACTATCAATTGACATAATACTATCAGCTATATTGGACAACATATCAAGTGAATCAATAAATAAGCTATCAAAGGCAAGACTATCCATAAAAATACTATCAAGTACTGCAATACTCATACTATCTTGCAGGTTTGAATCCGCATCAAAAAACCCATTCGCTTTTGACTCCAAGTATCCTTTGTAATAATTAAAATAGGGAGGAAGATATTCTGCATTATCTTTTAATTCCTCAAGTTTAGTATTAATATTCGTAGGAATACCGTTATACCACACATTATAAACTATCTTAGCACCATTACTTTCAACAGTTTTGGTAAAAGCATTTGTTATATCAATACCATAAGAAGTTGATGGAGCCACAACGGCTATCCTTCGGAATTTTAAACTATCTGTTGCGTAGTTAGCAAGAACTTTGCCTCTCTGTTGTTGCTCAGGATTTAGCTGAAAGATCGAGTTACCCATTTCCGTCAGATCATCGGCGGTGGCTGTAGGTGTAATTAGGGGAACACCTGCATATTCACAGAGCGGTGCCATAGAAACGGCCATTTCACTGGTAAGAGGACCAATAACGGCAGTGATATTTTGCATGTCTAATATTTCTTTTAAATTCTTCAAACCTACGCGAACATTGCTTTCGGTATCGACTATTATAATGTTCACCCTTTTTTTGGATTTGTCTCTATAGGATTCAAAAGCATATTTAATACCATCTAACAACTGGATACCCGATCTTGAGTAAGATCCTGTCAGTGGCAAAACAATTGCAATATTAACTTCAGGCTCTACATTGCTTTTGCTCTTGTTAAAATATTTATTTAACTCTTTATATTTTTCGATATGAGCTATAGTACTAAGTTTACTTTTTATTTCGTTTAGCAAGCGTTCGGCATTTAATAAATCACCCTCCATCATGCTTTTTTCTGCACTAAGAAGTTTGTGATAAGTTAAGGATCGTTCATTTACAATTAAAGGAGCTAATAATTCAAGATCGGATACTTTTAAATAATAACGAACCTGATCGTTACAAAAGTTCATCACATTTTCCAGCAGTTTTTCATCTTCTGTCAGAGACAACACCTTGATAGCTGAAAGATAAGAAGGATAATACTGTTGTTTCATAGCAAGAGCTTTTGCACGTTCAAATAATACATCCGGGTAATAACGACTACTTTGAAAAAACCGTTCAAATTCTCTACTATCTTCAATTAGCTTATCGTAATTAGCCAATTCAAAGTCACACTTTACAAGCATAAAAAGAGAAATGGCAGCAAAAACATTTTCTGACGGGGGTTCAGAATAATATATATTATGAAAAGCCTCAAATGCTTTTTCATAAGCACCGCGCTGGTAGTATTGAATCGCCTGATCCACATCTTTTCGTTGTGCTCCAAAAGCAAAAGAAAAGAGTAAAGCAAGTATTAAAAGTTGTCTGAATATGTTTCTATTTCTTAATATGGCTTATTCCCATTTTTTCAATGTTTTTAAACTTATCGTAAGCGGTCAAATCAAATTGCACCGGAGTTACTGAAATATAATTATTTTTTAGCGCAGTATCATCAATTCTTTCATCTTCTTTTTCTTCTCTTTTAACCCCGGACATCCAGTAATATGTCCGTCTTTTAGGATCAAAGCGTTTTTCAAAAGCCTCTTTCCAATGTGCCATTCCCTGGCGGGTGATCCTCACACCTTTTATCATTGAGGCATCTTCAACATTGGGCATATTAACATTCAACATGATTCCCTCAGGTAAACCTTTTTCAAGAACTTTTTTAACCAGATCCCTAATAAAAGGTAAAACCACTTCCCAATTAGGATCCTGATAAGTATCGAGACTTAAAGCAATAGCATTGATCCCATGAAAAGTTCCCTCTGCAGCTCCTCCCACCGTCCCGGAATATATAACATTTAAACCGGCATTGCTTCCAAGATTGATCCCTGATAACACAAGATCGGGTTTTTCTGGCAGCAATTCACTTAATGCAAGTTTAACACAGTCTGCAGGAGTACCATTTACGGCTATACCATTAAAAAGCTTTGTCTTAATCGTTCTTACCTGAATAGATCTATCAAGCGTCAGCGCATGCGAAACTGCAGAGCGTTCTCCATCTGGTGCTATCACTGTAATATCGCCCAATCCTTCGACCGCTTCATATAGTTTAGCAATACCTGGAGCCGTTATACCATCATCATTAACTAACAAAATTTTCACTATGACTTTATCTCCATTGTCATGATCAGGGCATCCGCCTGATCGTGTTCATAATATTTTGGTCTTAAACCAACTTGTTTGAAACCGTTTTTTTTATAAAAATTTTTCGCTTTATCATTATGTTCATTTACTTCTAAAGTAATAAAAGCCACTTCATGTTCTTTAGCAAACTCAAACATTTTATTCAATAATTTTTGAGCAAGACCCTGACACCTAAAGTCGGGGTCAACGGCTATGTTGTTCAAGTGGATCTCATCTGCGATCAAATAAAAACACACAAAAGCTCTGATTTTTTCCTCCAGTGTCAGTACCCAATTATTGGATACCTTTGTATAGAGATCTAAATAAAAAAGCATTTCTGTCCAGGGTTCATCAAAACTGTTTTTTTCAATTCTTATGACTTCAGATATATCATCAGCATGCATATCACGGATCTCGATCATGATGAAGCTGGTTTCCATTCTTTAGGTTTATAAGCCATGCCATACTCAAGCACCAAACTGTCATAATCAGTATCAGCACTATCATTTTTATATGTCAAATAATATTCAGCCATCATTGAGGCCATAATATCCTCTTCTATAAGAGGAATCTCTGTAATTTCGGGTAGATCATCATTGCAAATGATCTGTCCACATTTGGGATACCATTCTGCAATATCCTTAATCTGACCATAACGAATTTCAATTTCTTTAATAGGATCTTTATACTCTGCCGTATAGATATAGTCTTTATGTGAACGTATGATCCAAAGCGGGTTTTTATCTAAATCTGCTTTTTTTAAAGTACTATGCATATATGCTCTCATAGTATTCACGCCTGCAAGAGCTATGCCATGAGGATAGACAAGTCCTTTTGCAAAACTCATACCTATACGTAGGCCTGTAAATGAGCCGGGGCCGGCAGATACTATAACGGCTTTTAATTTGGGAACTCTGATCTTTTGTTCTGTGAATAATTGGTCAACAAGTCCAACAAGCTTTTCGGCATGAACACGAGCTTCCTTTAAATGCAATTCTGCGATCAGTTCGCCATTTTCGTGTAGGGACGCTCCGCAGATCACCGATGATGTTTCCAATGCCAGGATCATTTATAACTCCATTAGTCTAGGCGATCGAATCTCAATTCGACGCTTTTTATCGTCTATATATTCTAAATGTAATTCTATACTATCTTCAGGGATATGAGTTCCGATCTTTTCCGGCCATTCTATAAGAACTACCCCTTCTTTTTCCAGATATTCATCAAAACCCAACATAATGATCTCATCAGGATGTTTGATACGATAACAGTCAAAATGAAAGATCGGCAAATCAGCATGATACTCATTTATCAGTGTAAATGTGGGTGATGTTGCATCTTGATCTGCATTAAAATATTTGCAGACCCCTTTAGTGAAGGTGGTTTTACCTGCAGCCAGATCGCCATAAAGTGTGATCACATCATTGGGCTTTAGTAAAGCTGAAAACTTATGAGCAAATTCTACAGTTTCTTCGGGAGAATGCGTTTTAATGATATAAGAATTTTTTTTCATCGTTTAGGACTCAACTTAGCGACCGGCAGAATCATCTCATTCATAGATATTCCACCATGTTGAAATGTGCCGGGATATTGTTTTTCGTATTTTTTCATATTATTGGGATAAAGAAAGAAATAATCATCTTTTGCAAAAATATAGGTGCCCGTCAAATGTGTTTGAGGCAAACGATAGCGAGCCGTATCTTTTACATAAAGTGAAGACTTGCTTGATACCACAAGATTTCTACCTGTTTTGTATCGTACCGAAGAGGTCGTATCGCGATCAGCTTTTACCATCGTTCCCTTATTAACACGCAGACTGCCATGGTCGGAAGTAATCACAACCTCAAAACCGGCATTGCCGGCAGACTCGATTACACGGCGCAAATAAGACCCTTCCATCCAATTACGAACCACATTGCGATAACCTGCTTCATCAGGAACGATCTCAAGAAGCACATCCGAGACAGATCTTTTATGTGCTAAGATATCAACAAAATTAGCGACAAGCACAATGAGATCATTATTTTGCAGATCTGAAAACCTATTTGCCAGATTATCACCATATCTGGAATCTGAGACCTTATGAAATGAATGGCCGTTCTTAAGATGCAACTTTTCTTTTTTTAAATAATCCGAGATCAATTTATCTTCATAGCGATTCATACTTTCTTCACTATCTGGATTTGCATAAAGATCAGGATATTTAACATTTATCGAATCAGGATACATACCTGCAAAAATTGCATTTCTTGAATAAGGTGTTGCAGTAGGTAAAATGGAAATATGTGAATTTAATTTTACATCAAATTGATTATAAAAAAGTGGTGCTACCGCAAGCCAATGATCATAACGCATACAATCGATCAAAACGAATAAAGTCTTCTTGCCTTTTTTAAGCAAAGGACGTAGATATTTATCCAAAACCTGAGGCGACATCGGAACATCGGGTGCATGTTGAACCCATTCGGTGTAATGGTTTACAACTAGTCGCTGAAATTCTTTATTTGCTGTTTCTTGTAGTTCGCTTAAAAAATGTTCGAGATCATATTGTGTGTTTTTAGCAAACTCTATTTGCCAATAAGCAATACGATCATGAATTGTTGTCCAGCGCTTTAAGGAGGAAATTCCATCGAAAAGCTCCATAGTGACAGACTGATAAAAAGCCATAAATTCTTTAGCTTTTACTTCCCGCGAAATATCGGCAGAATCCAGGTTTTTTTTCAGGGTCAAAAGAACCTGAGATGGATTTATGGGCTTGGTTAAGTAATCAGAAATTTCTTTTCCGATCGCATCTTCCATGAGGGATTCTTCTTCATTTTTCGTGATCATAATGGCTGGCATTCCAGGACGCATTTCACGAATCCGCTCAAGAACAGCTAAGCCATCAAGGCCATCCATCATTTCATCAAGAAGCGCTGCAGAAATATATTCATGTTTGATGATCTCAAGAGCGTCAACTCCATTGGTTGCTGTTTTCACTTCATATCCCTTTTCCTCAAGGAACATAATGTGAGGACGAAGCAGTTGAATCTCGTCATCTACCCATAAAATCGTGTGTTTGTTCGAATTCTCTGTCATTCTGTTAATTTACTCCTAAAATTGATTGATACAAAGCGAATTGAGCAAGACTACAGTATTTATTGTATGGATATATTTTTGTTCCCTTTCTCGACAAATTTAAAAACTTCTTATCTCACAACTAAAACTCACTCCCTGATACTCTGGCTTTGAACTCTAATCTTTTTTATCTTTGTGCAAGCTAAATATTTCAGTAATATAGGGACTTATAAGCAGGGATAAACAATGAATAAACTATCAAATCCACCTGTTTTTCAGGGATCCTTAAACAAAAAATCTTATTTTGAAGGCTGGTATATTAAGTGTCTTAGTGATGACCTAATTTCTTCAATTGCTTTTATTCCCGGCCTTTCACTGGGAAAAGACCCTCATGCATTTATTCAAATAAACAGGTCGAATAATACCAGCGAGTATATTAGATTTCCTGTTGAAGAATTTTCATATAAAAAAGATGTTTTTGCCGTTGCCTTGGGAGATAATTATTTTTCTGATCGTGGTCTGCGACTAAATTATGAGCAAAATGGTATTTCCCTGCAGGGAGATTTGGTTTTCAACAATATTCAGAGATATCCTTCTCGCTTTCTTGCTCCGGGTATTATGGGCATTTTTACCTATATCCCATTTATGCAGTGTTACCATGGTGTTGTGTCTATTCGCCATGAGATTAATGGCCTCTTAACAATTAACGGTCAGGATCTGGGTTTTGATAAAGGTCGTGGATACATCGAAAAAGACTGGGGGCGTTCTTTCCCCAAATCATGGTTGTGGATGCAAGCTAATCCCTTCCACGATTCTGAAGCTAGTTTTATGCTTTCCATTGCTAAAATTCCCTGGATGGGTATGTACTTTACCGGCATTATCGGTTTTTTAAATGATGGTAATAAAACTTATCGTTTTGCCACCTATTTAGGCGACGGTCTTTCCTTTCTTGAAGAAGATGAAGGGGGTATTTATCTCTACATTAAAGGCCCCAAATATCACTTGAGAGTTTATGCTGAATTTGGTGACAATAACACATTAATTGCTCCCGTAAAAGGCCACATGGATCGCAATATAAAAGAAAGTCTGAACTCATCATTACATGTAGAACTTAGTGACAAAGGGCATAATATAATTTTCCGTGATTCATCGCACATAGCGGGACTTGAGACCTCGGGTGATATTGATAAGCTTTGATAATGCTTAGCTTAAATTGCAAGATTTAAGCTAAGCCCTTCCGTCCTCACCAAAACACCCATTTTTACATCATTGAATTTTTTCTCGAAAACAAGATCGAAAAAAAGGCATGCTTCTCCTGCTTTTCGTATAGAATATGTCGAAGCGCTTAAAGGTCTTAAATAGTATATGTCACTTTGGCCCGACGTAGCCTGTGATATCTGTAAGATCAATTTTGTATTTTGACTATTGTAGCTCAGACGAATGATGCCGGAATAAGCATAAAGATCTAAGGCATTCATCTGAAATTGGGTCATTATTGTAAGTCTGCTTATAGCTTTACTTTTAAGCTTAAACTTTATAAGCGCTTGCTCAGTTTTTTTCCAATCAAGTAAAGCCGGAATATATGTGCTTGCTTTTAGTTCATTTCTATCTCGATAGTTCGCGGACAATCCTATTTCTGTTTTCTTGTACTTGTAAATAATATCGCCAATAACTTTGTCTTCACGGTAGTTGTCCCCAGCCAATCTCACTGAACTCATGCATATTTTAAAGCCCTTTAAATTCAAATAATATCCTGCAGCATATCCTGCGGAGTTTTCCTTTAAACCCGAACCCCATTTGCTGTCTGCTTTTATTTCTATGTATTTTTTATCGCAATGGACAAGAGAAGCAAATAATTTAATCGTCTTATTTCTATAAAGATAATCGACAGAAAAATGATTTAATCTGTTTTTAAACATCGACATGTTAAGGCTACAGCGCTGTTTTTTATCATGAAAAGCGCCGTACATTTCTAAAAGCGGCTTATCTAAAAAATACAAGATCGAGCCTGCGTTTATAGCCTTATCCGAGTATTCACCTATTATTGCCAATACATTTCGATGACGAAGCGCCCCCGCGCTAAAAGCCCGGTAATTGGCTTTAATAAAGATCAGATCCGGGTTATATGAATAATTCGCTAATTTTATTTTTGAACGGCAATAACCTATATTTGTACTGGGATCAGAAGAAAAGCGCATCATGGTGGACCCCAGGATCAGTCCTCGTCCAATATGTGGAGAACCTCGTCCCCAACCCACATTCAAGTACTTAAAAGAGCCGGTAAATGACGCAGTATGATGAATTTTATCCCCATTGCCTTCGTTCAAATAATCAAGCTGAAAATATCCACAATTTATACCTGCTTTAAATCTATAGCTGATTTCTTTTTGCATTGAGAGACGAAATGATAATTTGCCTTCTTCGCTTAATTCGTCCGCCCCTGATCGGGATATTAATTCGGGATGTAGATCGGGATCAGATGCAAATATCCCATATGCAATAAATATCCATATCAAACATTTGAATTTTCTGTTAAGCATTTAAAAATTCTCTAGTATTTATATGCTATAAATATATCTTCCTTGAAACCCAGGTATTCATGATAAGATGCACTCCATAAAATTTGCCAGCGACCAAAACAAAAACTTGATCCAGCTGATAATTCTTGGCTTTGAATTTTATAAGACACAAACACAGCTATGGGAGGAATAATCGAATAAGACATATTTAAAAGCAATTCCCAAGGAAGTGCATCACGTTTTTCTAAACCTAAAACTGTGCTCAATGATGGCAATATATCAAAATTTACCATCAAGCCACTTTGCGCTTCAAATAATCCACAAGCACTATCGTGGGGAAAGGATAAAAAGCGTAATGAATAAAATGTTAGCTCCCATGAATTCTTGGGATAGACGGAAACTGCTCCGGATACAGCTCCTTCGTGCTCAGAACCATGATCATAAAGAAATGAGGCCGCGTAATGAAATTGTAATCCTGCTTTAATTTGTTCCTGGTCAAGAATTTTAAAACCTGCGCTGAGCTCATGATTTGACATCAAAGGATGCACTTGACTTTTCAAGGAAAAATCTACATTCTGCCAGCCTAGATATACAATGCCTTCATGAATACCAAAACCCTGGTAAATAGGTGACCAGGATGTAGCAAGGCAAAAAGTATCCGGATAGCAAACGGGAGAAAAAATATAATTTAATTGATGTTTTTCTTTGACAGATAAATTTGCCCCGGAAGTATTCCAGGCAACTCCAGATAAAGATATGCAATGGATCATGCATATAAACAAATATGTTATTTTCGCCACCCTCATTTCCCGGAAAATAAGATATTAATTATTTAAAAACAAATTACAGACGCTGATATGTGACCTAGGTCACATTTTTATGACATTTAATGAAAGATTTTTATAAAATCCGGCTTACTATTATTTTTAATTGTTGATAATTGAGAGTTGATATTCGCGAGCACAAGAATGTAGGAAGATACAAACTCGATTATAGCAGAGTACAATTTGTGACTCACAATTCACGGTTTACGATCACGACTTTCTACTTTTTAGCTTTGCCTTTGGTTTTTTTGCTTCCACCAGACTTTGCCGGCTGGTGCCACATCATCATCCCGAACTGTTTCAGTTTTTCTTTGGCTGTCCGTGGAACATAGATTTTTTCACCTGTAAGAGGATGAGATCCGGTATAATACATGGCCGTAGCAATGGTCATGGGAGTAGGATAAAAATCTGCAGCTTGTTGCAATTTGTGACCACTTTTTTGGAGTTGTGTTTTAAGTAGTAACATATCTTCATCAGTACAACCGGGATGTCCGGAAATAAAATATGGAACTATATATTGTTTTTTTCCTGCTCTGCGAGAGAATGATCTGAATTTTTCCAAAAATTGCAAATAGACTTTCCCGGGAGGTTTATTCATGAGTCGCGTTACATTATCGGCCAGATGTTCCGGCGCGATCTTTAAATGTCCGCCTGTATAGGTCGTTACCATTTTCTCCATGGCTTTTTCATTTTGCAGAGCCAGATCGTGACGCAAACCGGAAGCGATATAAACATGCTTTACACCCGGCACTTTTGATGCTTCCTTTAAAAGGCGAACATAAGCATCCTGATCTTTTACGATAAGATTTTTACAGACCTCGGGAAATAAACAGTTCATATCTTTGCAGCCGCCGATCTTGCAATGTATTCCATACATATTTGCAGTCGGTCCGCCAATATCAGTTATAGTCCCCTTAAAATCCGGATCTTTGCTCATTGATTTAACCTGATCAACAATAGATTTCTGTGAGCGACTTTGGATACGGGGTCCTTGATGAAAAGTTATAGCACAAAAAGAGCAATTACCAAAACAGCCGCGGTGAGCAGTTATAGAATCTTTAATTTGCTCATAAGCAGGGATTGTTTCATTATACTTTGGATGTGGTTTATTGCTAAATGGTAAGGCGTAAATATTATCCATTTCTTTTGTGCTCATCGCTTTAGCTGGAGCATTGATTCTTATAATTTGTTTATCATGCCGTTGATAGAGATCTTTTGCATAAGGATATAACCGATTATTATAGTGAATCTGCGTCATCAGATTAAAAGCTGATTTATCTTTTTGTATTTCTTCAAAAGATGGAAGCTCTATGCCTTCCGAGCGCTCCGGGACTCTACAAACCGTTCCTGGTACGTCATAGATTTCACGAATATTTTCACCTTTGTCTAAACGATGAATAACTTCTTTAATTGGCAATTCACCCATTCCATAAACCAATAGATCCGCCTTGGAATCGATAAGTATTGAACGTCGAACTTTATTGGTCCAAAAGTCGTAATGCGCCATGCGCCGCAGGCTGGCCTCGATACCACCAAGAATTACGGGCACATCTTTATACGCCGCGCGGATAAGATTTGTATAGACGATAGTCGCCCTGTTCGGCCGCCTGCCGGCTTTGCCGCCCGGCGAATAGGCATCGTCGGATCTCTTTTTATGATTAACGGTATAATGAGCCACCATGGAATCAATGTTTCCGGCCGTTGCGGCAAAGCAAAGGCGCGGAGCGCCTAGGCGCATGGCGCTGGATGCATCCTTCCAATCGGGCTGATCAATAATTCCTACTTTGAATCCTTCTTTCTCGAGAACGCGAGCAATAATTGCAGTACCAAAAGAAGGATGATCCACAAAAGCATCACCCGTCATAATTATAAGGTCGCATTGGCTCCAGCCCAGAGTTTTCATTTCTTTTGTGGTGGTGGGGAAGATCATACCTTAATCTAATTGATAATTGACAGTTGACAAAGGACAATCCAATTAAGAATCCTTGATAATTAAAGTATTAATACTCAATGCACTCACGGGTCATCCTGAACTTGTTTCAGCCCTGAAGGGGTCCCGCAGTGAGATCTCCGTGAGAATTCAACGAGACAAGAGCTTGGCATAAATTAGACAATTATTGTATCCTTAATATATTTAAAAACCGAAATAACATAGAGATCCTGAATCCCGATACATCGGGACCACTAGTAGTATTTTTAGGATGACGACACTTTTAAGTTTATTTAAAAAAAGGACCCAAATATTTGAGTCCCTGCATTCTAAAAATTCTCTATTTTCCATTCTCAATTATCAATTCTTAATCTTATAGCCAGTTCCATCTTTTCGATCAAGCAGCTCAATGCCCATTTCAGCAAGTTCGTCACGAATAGCATCAGCTTTTGCCCAATCTTTATCTGTACGAGCTTGTTTACGTTCTTCTATCTTTTGGAGAATAAAGGATTCATCAAGTTCTGTTTCTTTTTCTTCGCCATAGAAGATCACGCCGAGTACGGAATCAAGCTTCTTGAGTGCATTTTTTATCGCTTTGGCATCTTCAGTACTAAAAGGTGTTTTACGGTTGATACGATTTATATTTCGGATACCGTCAAATACTTTCCCCATCGCTCCTGATATATTGAGATCATCATCCATGGCTTTTTCGAATTCACTGAGCATTTTTTTCAAGGCTGGAGGAATTTCTTGATTTAAAGAACCCCTTCTGGCCTGATCTAATTCAAAAAGTAAATCCTCAAAGCGTTTCAAAGTTGTAGCTGAAGCTTCTATCATAGGAGGTGAAAAATTCAATTTTTGACGATAGTGAGTTGTCAATAATGTGTAACGGATAGCTACCGGGGAATAACCTGCCTCTATCAAACCATTTATATACATGATATTTCCAAGCGATTTACTCATCTTAGTATTATCCCAGAGAAGATGTTCGCAATGTAACCAATAATTGACAAAAGGCTTACCCGTGGCTCCTTCGCTCTGAGCGATCTCGTTTTCATGATGTGGAAATATATTATCTACGCCGCCAGTGTGAATATCAAAAGTTTCGCCAAGATATTTCATGGACATGGCTGAACATTCAACATGCCAGCCGGGACGACCTTTGCCAAGTTTCGTATCCCATGCAATATCGCCATCTTCTTCTTTATGGGCTTTCCATAACGAAAAATCATGAGCAGATTCTTTGTCGTATTCATCATCATCAACACGACCACCGCTGCGCATGTTTTCCATGTCCAATCGCTGCAATTTCCCATAATTCTTGAAAGCTGAGATCTTAAAAAAAATATTTCCATCTTCAGCCTTGTAGGCTAATCCTTTATCAAGAAGAGTCTGGACAAGATCCACCATTTCGGGAATATGCTCGGTTGCTGCCGGATAAACTTCTGCGCCTTCAATGTTCAGAACTTTCAGATCATTAAAAAATGCCTGCTTATATTTTTCCGTAAAATCTTTAATGGAACTACCTGTCTCAGCACATTTACGAATAATTTTATCATCAACATCTGTAAGATTCATGACCTGAGTGACCTCGTAGCCTTTAAACTTAAGATAGCGTTTCAGGAGATCAGCAAACATAAAAGCACGTAAATTGCCTATATGCGGGTAATTATATACGGTTGGACCGCAATTATATAACCCAACCTTGCCTTCATGCAAAGGTTTAAAAACTTCTTTCTTGCGACTCATTGTATTGAAAAATTGCAGTGCCATAATACCCTCATTGTTTTCAAGCAAAAATAATCAATAATTTTCCTTTTTAAAAGTAAATATACATAATGAATATTATATTGGCAGATATCATTTATACATTTTATTTCAGGAAATTGGCTTTCATTGTATGTTCAGAATTTCTATATTTCCGGATAAGTTTGTTACTTTAGCAGGGAAAATGCATTATGCTTTTGGAAGAAATACTTATTATCGTATTGCTGGGTTTTATTTGTGAGCTAATTGGCTCATCTCTTGGAATGCTCTATGGAACCATATTATCACCAACTCTTATTATTATGGGATACGATCCCCTGATCGTTGTGCCCTCAATTTTATTATCTCAAGCTTTTGCCTGTTTATTGGCAAGTGTGCAACATCATCGTTTACACAATGCTGATTTCAGCTTAAATAATAGCAAAGCTAGCTCCAAAAAGAAAAAAAGCCTTATATCTATCTTGAAAAATGATATTTCCCAAGATCTTAAAGTGGCGATATTCGTTACAATCACGGGTATTTTCGCTACAATTATAGCAGCTATCACAGCAGTAAATCTACCACAGGAAATTCTTAAAACCTATATAGGCGTTCTGGTGCTTTTCATGGGCATTATATTGCTTATAAGAAACCGCTATTCCTTTTCCTGGAAAAAGATCTTTTTTGTCGGACTTGTTTCTGCTTTTAACAAAGGTATATCGGGCGGTGGTTTTGGGCCCGTTCTCACCAGCGGACAAATTATCAGCGGTCGTTCTGCAAAAAAATCCATTGGAACCACCGGCCTTACACAAGCACCTATCTGCATTATTGGTTTTTTATCTTATTGGATATTAAATGGTATTTCTAATTGGGCATTGGTTTGTTATCTGACTCTTGGCGCTTTGCTGGGAGCTTTAATTGGACCCTACATTACTGCAAAAATCAGCTCAGAAAAAATATTAACCCTTGTTCTCGGTGTCATTGTTACTTTACTGGGAATATGGACCTTGCTTCAAACCTGGGTATTTTAAATCATATTTTTCTTTTATTTAGTCAAGAAATCTTAATTCAGCGCATCATTTATAATGATCTCTAGAAGATCTGCAAATGATAAGCCAAGTGCTTTTGCTGATTTTGGCACCAGACTCGCTTTTGTCATACCCGGCAAGGAATTGGCTTCTAAAAGATAGACCTCTTCCTCTTCGTTCATACGAAAATCTATACGAGCATAATTTTTTAAACCTAAAGCCATGTACACTTTTACTGCATCAGCTTGCATTTTTTGAGTTATTTCGGGACTTAATGGTGCGGGCACTTTATACTCTGTATTATGGCCCATATATTTTGCCTTGTAATCATTTATACCATGAGGATCCACTTCAAGAATTGGATAAGCTTCGCCCTTTACCACAGGAATATTAAATTCTCGCCCCGGAATAAAGGATTCAATGATCACAGTTTCGCTATATTTCAGAGCTTCACTGCATGCTTCAAAAATATCAGCCTCTTCTTTAAAGATCTTTAAACCTACCGAAGAACCGGCATCATTAGGCTTGATTACCAAAGGAAATTTAACTCTCTCGGGAGCATGAATAGGCTTATCGTGCAATTCTTCATCGGCACATTGTACGCCCACATATCTTGCTAAAATTTTTGTCTTAAACTTATCCATTGCTATAGCTGATGCTTCGTAGTCTGAGCCCGTATAAACCAAACCGGCTTCTTCCAAAATACCTGAGATTACGCCATTCTCGCCATTCCCACCATGAAGAGCGTTAAACACAAGTTCAATACCTTGTTCTTTTAAATAAGGAATTTGCTCTTTGAGTGGCTTATCATTTAATTTTGCCATATTTTCAAAATCCATATCTTCCATAGAGATATTCTCTAATTTTTTTCGAAAATCATCCATTTCATCAAGAGGTGTTGAGGGATCCATATAAATAACTTCGTGCCCAAGCTCTTTTAAAGTGCTTCCAACTGCTGTACCGCTTGCCATTGAGACTACCCGTTCCGGAGAAGCTCCTCCCAGAAGAACACAGATTTTCATGAATTATTTTCCTTAATATCTAAAATTTTATCCACAGCATCCGCTAAATTTTTTACTTGAATATAGGGAAGACCGTCTCTGTCGCTTTTAACTTTTGTCACCCGACCCCAACCTTGCTCAACAAGATAAAAGGGGATCTTTAAACGTTTGGCTGCACCGACATCGCCATATCCATCGCCGACAAACACAGCCTCTTCCATGATAATCTTATGTTCGCGCTTTGCTCGCAGGAACATGCCAATTCCCGGCTTACGACAATTACAGCCGTCTTCCGGCGTATGCGGACAATAATAATAACCATCAACATGTCCACCTTTTTTCTCTGCCCGATGAATAATTTCTTTATAAATAGCTTCCGAGGCCCGACGAGAAATTAATTCTTTACCAATACTTGCCTGATTACTGACCACAATAACCCGGATCCCTGCATCTTTCAACTTTTTAAGAGCAGCCGGAACACCACGCTGGATCTTGATATCCTCAGCGCTTAATAAATAATCGGGACAGTCAACATTTATCACGCCGTCCCTGTCTAAAAATACTGTAGTAACTTTCATGCTGGTATTTTATGGAAAATTTAACTGCAATCAAATGCAAAATATGAAATGATTAGCGATAAACAGTATCGAAGCATATGGGATATTTTCGCGGCAATACTGACAATACAGTATCTTCTTCTAAAATCATTATTAATCTTTTAAACTTACAATTAACACATTACTTTTTTCCTCTTGTTCTTATCGTATCAATTTATATAAATTCCGTCAGCATAATTTTTATAAATGGGGTAATAGCGTTCTAAATAGGGTAATCTCATGCTCTTATCGCCCCATTTACCGCAAGTACCATATCAGTATCGCATATTACCGTGTCACGGATTAGATTAATTTCATTACGACTCAATCAAACGAACCCAAGCTTTGACTTGGTACTTTTGCCTTGTATCTTATTGTATCGAAAATTAAATCTATCAAGCTATTTACGGTATTAATATTTTATACCAACCTGTATAATACAAGACGGTACAATTTCTTTTATTCACACACTTCCCTTTTCATATATTTCAATGTGACGTCCGATCAGCGATTATAATTTGCATTTTATCCGACTTTGCAATAACTTGTACAGCTTAAATAAACAACAAAATAGTTCGAGGATTAAAATGAGGCGACAACTCAAGCTCTTCAAAGAATTCGAACACCCTATTTTAACAAAATATTGCTTACTAGGTCTCATCATTTCTACTCTTGTTTTTCAATTTGTGACCATGTCCTTAATTGATCAGCGTTTGCGCTTTGATGCATTATGGTCCACTGAAACTTTTATTCGTCTTGTATCTATACTTATCGGAGCACTTGTAGGTGGATCAATCCTCCTGTTGATACCCCCAAATAAATTGCTAGACTTCGCGATATGGAAAAGATTAAGAAGCAAAGGCGAATTAAGTTTTATATTTGTCAATGTTTTCGCCTTTAGTATTGCCTTATTTGTTGGAGGACTCGTATTTAAAGCTCTGGATATGGAAACATACGATCATTTCTTTGCCTCACTTTTTTCGATCGAAAACATCATCGACTATAGTGGCCGAATTATTGCGGCCGCTGTGTTTGGGGTGTTTTATAGTCTTGGCATGATTAAACGCATGAATAAAAAGTATTTGTGACAAACGACAAATTGTGAATGAATAAAGCTTTTATGATAAAACACAAAAACATTCTAATCACCCTTGCACTTCTTGTGCTGATAATGGGATGTTCACTTTTTAAACCGAATGAAGAAAAAGGCCTTGGATCAGTGGAACATGCCGTCATATCTGCTGTACTGGACAGTATTATACACCAATATCCACGGGAAACCATTGACGTGTATGATCAGACCACGACAGCAATAAATTCTGCTTCACTGTTTATCGCATTCGAGCGAGATAGCATTAACTCCGACTCATTACTTGCTAATTACTCAGATGCAAATCAAATCCGCTATGCACTAAATATTGATAAACTACCAAGCTATGTGATGCTAAAAGATACAGACGAGTCTGAACCCTTTACCGGATATACAGCGTTTACCCGACCAGGCATCAGCGATGATGGCCTCATGGCAGTCGTAGAATACAGCTCTGTTTCAGCTCCTCTTGCCGGTTGTGGCATGGCAGCCGTCCTAGAAAAGCATGGCGAGACATGGAAGGTCATTTGGATTAAGACGATCCAGTTGCCTCATAAATAAATGTTACCCAAATGCCTCAAAATACCAAGTTTAAAATTCATTATTTAATTGTCGTTTTAAGCGATGAAGAATTTCAACAGCAGAAAAGAATGTTGCTCAAATAAAAAATATTGGAAAATATACCCTATTTGTAAATAGCCGTCAAAAAGGATGCTGGGACTCAAAATACAATTTAAACAATTAATTGTTCGCTCACTGGCTTATCATTAGCTCATAATTACTAATTTGAGTGCAACCTCCCTACAAACTCCGAAACACTTTTACTTTTAGAAAGGTAACAAAAACATAGTTTTAAACAAGGGGGTAGTGCATGAGCAACTACGAAAAATTCAAAAATCAAGTTTAAACCAGCAATGCAAAGAGTAAAGCTGTCGGCGTTTGCTTGGCTATACCCCTTACATTTAAATTGAATAAATGAGTAAATCCAAAGACCTCACAAATATAGGCAAGGAAATCCCTATTGTCATTTAGATTGAATACGAAATAATGTAGTGTGTATTTGTAGAGCCACACCATGGCACGTCTCTACAGTATGTGTTTTAAAATTCAACATTCTAAATTCACATCAAAAATCGGCATTCCTTGTTTCGTGTTCAATATTCAAGGAGACCCGATCGGGGTCTAAGAAGAATATATAAATTTGGACTTCCTATATTTTTGCGGTTCTATTTAAATTGAGACATTGTTTCTACAATATTTGACCGCTCTGCGGTCCTAACCCCCAGCGGGGTTTAATATTGTCACCCCCGGCACAGCCGTAGGTTCGGCACTCTCCAAAAGCCACAACCATAGAGCGGTTGAATACTATTTTAATATTTTGAGCAATCAATAAATGAGATCCCGGATAAAATTTCAAGAGAAATTTTTCCGGGATGACATGTTAATTAATATTTTTGTGGCTTTTTTTCTTTTGTGCCTTTTCATAAGGTCTTTAGTATTTTGATTTTTGCCTTTTGCCTTGTATTTTTCAACATGAAAAAACACATCTTAGCATTCATCATATTGATGACTTTATCATTTTTATTCGCCCGTGAAAGCGATCTTATTTATCGTGCACAAAGTACTGCCGATATTTATATCACGGTTGAGCAGTCCAAACTGGATTGGATCTATGTCAATCCGGACAGTGATTCTTTGCATCTTTCAAGCCTGCGTTTCCAAAACAACTTGTTAGATATCAACATAGACTCTGTGGGTTTTAGCATACGGGGAAATACCTCAAGAAACTCTGCCAAGAAATCATTCAAATTGGATCTCAATGAATATGTAAAAGGGCAGAAAATTGTGGGAATAGAAAAGCTAAACCTCAAAGCAGAGCAAAATGACCCTTCTCTTATTCGCTCTACCTTTGCTTTTAAACTGATGGAAAAAATTGGACTAAAAGCATCGCGTGTAACTTACGCACGCGTATATATTAACGATAACTATATGGGCCTTTATGAGATCATTGAACATATAGATGAAAATTTTGCGAATTATCATTTTGGCAATAATGATGGCAATCTCTGGAAATGTTTATGGCCGGCAGACCTTAATTACCGTGGATCTGATCCTTCTAACTATCACCCTTATTCCAATGATACCAGGCCCTACGAGCTTAAAACCAATGTTGAAGAATATGATTACAGCGAGCTGGCACATTTCATCGATGTGATCAACAATTCACCGCCTTCAGTCAAGAAAGATTCTTTAGAGTCGGTATTGGTCGTTACCGATTTTATCAAATATCTTGCTGTGAACATTATGACCGGTTCCTGGGATGATTATCGATATCTCAAGAATAATTATTACCTCTATCACGATCCAAGAATAGATAAATTCAGATTCATTCCTTACGATTACGACAATACCTTCGGCATCGACTGGGTTGAAGGCGGAAGTTGGGGTGATCCTAATTGGGCAAGAATAAATATGTACACTTATGCTGTCAGCGATAATAGCGGTCGGCCTCTCTCTGACTTGATCTTTAATACGCCCGAATACCGTGATCTCTTTACGCATTTCGTGGAATTCTACACTAATCATGTCTTTAGAGAAGATCAATGGAGAACTTACGGTGATAGTATTAAAGCGGCAATACGTCCAGATCTTGCCAATGATAGTTATTATCCGCGTGACCACGGTTTTAACATGAATATTTTTGATGATTCTTACGATACGGATTTTCGTCGTGCTCATGTGGAACGCGGCTTATATGAATTCATGCGCAAAAGACGAGAAAGCACCAATAGAGATATTTCTTGGGAAAATGCGCCAACCTCAATATATCGCCGGGACATATCTCAGATCGGCAAAAAACTTTATGTGGATATCTCTGCCTTCTCTGCCCTCGGTATTAAAAACATAGATCTTGAAATCTTTGATGCCTCTAATAACAAGAATAGCTCAGTATCATTAAAAAGAGATAAGCTTCAAGGTACATCTATGGTCGAACTTTACGACCGTTGGACTTTGAGCACTGATATTGCCGATAATGATAAATATTATCGAATTGTTGCAGTGGATTCTAACATGCAAACAAGTAGCTGGCCACGACATGGATATCTGGAATTCGAAGAACAAAGCATCTATGCAGGAACATTATTTATAAATGAGATCATGGCATCCAACAATGTCACTATCGCAGATCCGGCAGGAGATTATGACGACTGGCTGGAAATATATAATGCATCAAATAACTCAATTGATCTTAGTGGTATGTGCTTGACTGACAAAGAAAATGAACTTGCAAGATGGACTTTCCCACAGGGGACAAATATTCATGCCGGTGATTATTTATTAGTTTGGTGCGACAAAGATCATGATATTGATCAGGAGGGTTTGCATACAAATTTTAAACTTTCTGCCGCGGGTGAATTTCTTGCTTTAGTTGATAAAGACCTGAGTATTATCGATAAACTATACTTCCCGCCTATCGCAACAGATGTATCTTATGGACGACAAGAAGATGGTCATCATAAATGGGTGTATTTTGAAAAGCCTACACCCGGCGCAAGTAATGGCGGAACATCTATAACTGAGCAACTTCCTTTAACAACAAAACTTCATGCGAATTATCCCAACCCATTCAATCCAATGACGAGTATTCCCTTTGAATTGGCAGCTGATGCACAAGTTGAATTAGCTATTTATAACCTAAATGGACAAAAAGTTCAAACCCTTGTTCAATCTTACCAATCACAGGGTAGCTATCAATATACTTGGAATGCTCACGCGCTTCCATCGGGAATTTATATGGCGGTCCTAAAAATTGATGCAAAAATTGCAGATACTAAAAAGATGATTTTGCTTAAATAAATTATGTTTCGTAATAATAGAACACCTACCAGCTTAGATCGCTTACTTAAGGACCTTTTATTATAAAAAGAATGTGTGCTTAAATACTTTATTTCCATTCAAAGATTTTAATGTAAAAAAAATGAGTTTTTTATTTCCAGAAGCATCATTTATCCCTATACTATTTTCATGTTTCCAAAACAAAAAGAGATCAAATGAAACAATTTAAAATCGTTCTTACGCTTTTGACATTTTTGTACCTGCCACTTATGTCACAAACTCAAATTTCTGCCGGCGCTGTTTCCGGTACATGGACTCAAGCCAGTTCCCCATATCATGTAAATGGCAATATTGACATCCCCATGAATTCAACCCTCACGATTGAACCCGGCACCTCGGTTTATTTTTCCGGTGAATATGAATTTAATGTGCACGGTCAATTGATCGCTGTGGGCACAGAAACAGATAGTATCTTGTTCTATGCCGATTCGCTGGGTAGCACTGATTCTTGGCCATATTATACCGGCTTTTGGTATGGTATTACCTTTCATGCAACAGACTCAACAAAGCAACAAACCTCCGTTTTAAAATACTGTAAAGTATCACATTGCTATGAGCGCTGGATTGATACAGGCAATGCAAGCCAAATTTTCAATCGTCGTTTTGGTGGTGGTCTCCTTTACTATAAATCCAAAATTGATTTATCAAATTCACGAATAGAGCATGGCTTAAATTCTAATAACAGTATCATTGGGATTTATTCAAGTGGCTTAATTGACTCCGTGAGAATTGCCGATGCCGGGACCATAGAACTACTGCACTCTGAGGTCGATATTACGAACTCACATATTGAAGGCGCTAAAGGTATTGCTTTAGATTATGCCACATCAAATATTATCAATACCAAAATTATTAATAATCCTTATTACTTTATATCCGATAAATTCGGGTCTATTCAAGCAGAGTATTCAACTGTCAATATCCTTAATAGTGAAATTAGTAATAATGCCAGTGCGGGTATAAATGCTTTTCAATCTACTGTTAATATAGTGCGGACAAACATCAATGGAAACGGTGATCACGGTGCTACATTCGTAGAATCTCCAACGACTTTCATCAATTGCAATATTCGGGATAATACTGCAAGTGGACTTGTTTTTAACTCAAATACGCTTTGGCGTGATACCACTTTTATTGCAGATATCCAAAATACGATCGTTGCGAAAAATGCTGATAGAGGCATGTGGTTTATGGCAAACAATGGTGCCAACATCAAGAATTGTGTCATTGCCGATAACACCTACTCAAATTCTTGGGGTGGCATTACAACAGCACAGACCGATATTTGCAACTCGGTCAATACCATTGTTATCAATAATGGAAGCAATCCGGATTTTCAAGCTGGCGGGCTTTATCGCTATTCCATCGTCCAAGGAAATTATGTGGGATCAGATACGGATACAACAAACCTTCAAAACTACGATCCCTTATTCCGTGATGCAGCCAATGGCGATTACAGACTTAAAACAACAGAGTCCACTTACCTTTACGATTCACCCGGAATAGACGCCGGCGATCCAGAGATCAGTGACTGGCTACTCGATACAGAAACTGCAGGACTCGCAACATCGCGCTCGGATATCGGTGCCTATGGTGGTGCTAACAACTGGTGGAACAAAGAACTTTCACCACCTTGCCACTTCAAAGGAAATGTTTCAGGCGTCTGGGAATGCGAACGCATTTATGTAGATGGTGATATTCTTGTACCCGAAGGTGACACACTCGAAATTAAATCCTCCGTTGATTGGGTTCTTATTACAGGTCCCTATCAAATCAAAGTTGAGGGTGTTTTACTCGCGCACGGTACTGAAGATCGCGAAATCAAATTTCAGGGAACCACCCTTCCAGGCATGCAATGGCGGGGAATATTGTTCAATGCAACAAATACGCGTTCTGTCGGAGCCTCGGTATTAGAATACTGCCGCTTTGACTATGCAAATAAAATTGACGATGGCTTCCCCAATGGTGGTGCCCTTTGTATATATAATTCCGATGATGTGCTTGTAAAAGATTGTTACTTCTACAACAACAATGCTCGTTTAGGCGGGGCAATATATATTGAGAATTCAAGCCCACGTATCGAAAGCTCAACTTTTAGAACAAATGGTCGTAAACATAGTGACAATATAGACGTTCTAACATCTGCGGGTGGTGCCATGTATATCAAGAATTCAACACCAACTATGCATAATCTTAAGTTTTCAAGAAATGCAGCAAACGATGGAGCTGCCATTTTCTTAGAGCACTCATCACCAAAAATCAGCAATACTCTCATCGTAGAAAATTTTGCTGCGGGCTTTGCGGGTGCTATTTTTATTAACAACTCATCTCCGCATATTGTCAACATGACTTCTGCCGAAAATACTGCCTTAGCAGGCGGATCATTCAGCTTAATGAATGCCAATAGCCGCCCAACAGTGATCAACTCTATCATGTTTGACAACTCTAAACCTGAAATATTTATAAATGACGGAAGGCCAACGGTTACTTATTCTATTATTGACAGCGCTGGAACTAAACCCTATTTTGGCACAGGATGCCTTACGGACAATCCCATACTTACTGACAATGATTCGTATTTATTGACTTATACTAATCAAAATACATCACCTGCTATCGATGCCGGACATCCGGATTCTGTGGATACAATAATTGATACTTATGCCGGTCGTGGTGAAGCGAGAGCAGACATGGGTTACTATGGTGGACAACTTTTTGAAGTTAACACCTCATCTATTGATGATAATGTTATTACACTTGATGATTTTAAACTTGCCGGCAATTATCCTAACCCCTTCAATCCAATGACTATCATTCCCTTTGAATTGGCGGCAGATGCTCAAGTTGAATTAAGCATTTATAACCTTAATGGACAAAAGGTTCAAACACTTGTTCAATCATATCGTTCTCACGGGTTTTATCAAACTACTTGGAATGCACAGGCACTTCCATCCGGCATTTATATGGCTGTCCTAAAAATTGATCACTTCATTGCAGACAGCAAAAAGATGATTTTGCTTAAATAAATTAAGCTTCAAATAAAACACATTGCCTCGTTGAGCTAATTACTTAACGAGGTTTTTTTATGTATGAACAATTTGTTCTTAAGCACATTTGATCATGCTTTTCGAGAACATTCTTTTCATTTTGACAAGCAATTCTCATGAATAAATTCTCCCGATATGCATCGAGATTTGCTCAGGATGACAGTTTTCAATGTATTTCAAGTTCGTGATGTGTAACCTATGTTTTGACACACACGGCGAGTCTTCGACTTTTTACTTTTGCCTTTAAATTTTTACCTTTGTTCTTTTCCCTTTATACTTGTATTTTCCAACATGCCCGAAAATACACTATTTACATCAACAACGAATCTGCCACCCTTGGCAGCGCGTATGAGACCCAGTAAACTGGAGCACTATACCGGTCAGGAACATCTTGTGTCAGAAGGTAAATTCGTTCAGAATATGATCAAATCCAAAGCGCTATTTTCACTTGTACTTTGGGGTCCACCCGGCACTGGTAAAACAACGCTCGCAAGAATTATTGCAAAAAATGTTGACGCAATCTTTTATGAACTTTCTGCTGTGTCCGCATCCGTAAAAGATGTACGAGAGATCATTCGCAAAGCGGCATCGCATCAGCAAATGGGCAAAAAAACACTCATGTTCATTGATGAGATCCACCGCTTTAATAAAAGCCAGCAAGATGCATTATTACATGCTGTCGAAAACGGCGAAATTGTTATGATAGGCGCTACCACAGAAAACCCTTCTTTCGAAGTTATATCGCCCTTGCTTTCCAGATGCCGGATTTTAAAACTTCGTTCACTCGAGCCAAAAAATCTAAGCGATTTGATTGAGCGTGCCCTAAAGGAAGATATACTTCTTTCTAAATATAGCATTAATCTTTCTGATGAAGTCCGTCATTTTTTAATTATGTCTTCAGGTGGAGATGCCCGTAAGATGTTCAACACGCTTGACATCACCGTGCAACTCGTACGCGGAAAGGACTTAGGCAACACCAATTTTACAATCACAAAAGAAGATATCCAAGTTGCCCTACAAGAACGTGCCTTGCTATACGACAAGGATGGTGACTACCATTACGATACAATTTCAGCATTTATTAAATCTGTTCGCGGCTCAGATCCGGATGCCGCAGTCTATTGGATGACCGTGATGATAGAAGGTGGAGAAGATCCTCTTTTCATTGCTAGGCGTTTGATCATTCTTGCCTCCGAAGATATTGGAAATGCAGACCCTCAAGGCCTTGTTATTGCCAATGCCGGATTTCAAGCCGTGAAAGCTATTGGTTTTCCCGAAGCTGCCATTGTTCTTGCCCAGGTAACAACATTTTTGGCTTCATCTCCCAAAAGTAATGCGGCCTATCTGGCTTTTAATAAAGCAAAATCTTCCATCCGAGATACAGGCTTCCAATCCATACCACTTCACTTACGCAACGCTCCTACTGATGCCATGAAACAATTCCAGTATGGTTTGGGTTATAAATATCCCCACGACTACGAAGGTGGATTTGCCGACCAAGATTATATGCCGGAACAAAAACCCGATGTAAATCTTTACGAACCCAAGAAAATCGGCTATGAACAATTTATTTATGAACGACTTGTAAAATGCTGGCCTAAACGCTATAAGGAATAAGATGCCCATACTTATTAAAAATGTATTACTCAATGATGCCCGAAAAGATATCCTTATCGAGGGAAATAGCTTTTCAAAAATTGCCAATAAAATTAAAGCAGCTAAAGATTCAAAGATCATTGATGGTGAAAATTTTGCCATACTTCCTCCCTTTTACAATATGCACACTCATTCTGCCATGAATTTATTAAGGGCTTATTCAGATGATAAGAACTTAGACGATTGGCTAATAAAAGATATTTTTCCAATTGAAAAAAAACTTAAAAAAGAAGATATCTACCACGGCACGCGTTTGGCAATTCTTGAAATGATAAAAAGCGGAACGGTTTATTTTAACGACATGTACTATTTCTCTCTCGATACGGCAAAAGCTGCAGATGAAATGGGTGTACGTACAAATATTGCTTTGGCCCTGTCTGATGAAAATGATTTAAAAAAACGTGAAAAAAAACTTAAAGAGGCAAAGGATATCATTGCTAAATTGGATGATTATCCTTCCAGAATTAAATTTTCAGTCGGTCCACATGCTATTTATACTGCATCTAAAGAAATGCTTCAAGCAGCCGCCCAATTAGCAAAAGTACATAATTTACCTTATCATATCCATATTGCCGAAACCGAGGATGAACATAGTAAAAATCTTCATGAAGAGAGCCGTGGACTAACTGTCGTAGAATATCTGGATTCCATAAAAGTACTCTCTAAAAATGTTATAGCGGCCCATTGTGTGCATTTAAGTGATAAAGACAGAAAGATCTTAAAAAAACGCAAAGTAACCGTTGTTCACTGCCCAGCCTCTAATATGAAACTTACTTCCGGTGCTATGGATTATGCAAAATTAAGGAAAGCGGGCATAGATCTTGTACTGGGAACAGATAGTGCATCTTCTAATAATAATCTATCCATGCTGGAAGAAATGAAACTGGCTGCTTTGCAAGCTAAAGTGAATTCAGGTAATGCATCAATGGCACCTGCTAAAGAGATCTATAAAATGGCAACAGAGCATGGTGCAAAAGCAGCGGGATTAAAAGCCGGGAAGATCGAAGAGGCTTATCTTGCCGATTGTATGCTGATCAATTTAAAGCACTATTCACTGACACCTTGTGGACAAACTGACACTTATAATCGTCTCATCTCCAATATGGTTTACTCTGCCTCTCCGGAATGCATCGATACGCTCATTTGTGATGGTCGCATTCTTATGCAAGATCGCAAAGTAAATGGAGAAGAAGAGATTATTCAAAAAGCAAATGAAGTTTTCCGAGATCTGATAAGTAGATAAACAGAGAAAATCATTTTTTTGCCGGAGTATATCTCCGGTTTTTCATTTATAGACTTTATTTTTAGCGATTTCTGTGACGATGCTCACACTTTTGCCATGGTGACATGTTTTTCTTTAAAAAATATTATATATTAGCCAATAAAAGGGGAAATTGATGCAAAATATTTTATTTTGATATTGAACTGCTTTGTAGTTCCTGGATGAATGAAATGGATTTTGCTACTATATTTAACCCCTGTCGGGGTTAGAAAGTAAAAATACAAGCTATTAACAGGAGTTATTATAAAAAGGTCACGAAATATTCGTGTTAATACTATTGAAGCCTTTTGGGCTTCGAAAGCGAAAGTGTGCTTTACTGGCATGAGCTTACATAAAACTCAAAAACATTGAATCCCCGAGGCATGCTTGGATGAACATAGCTGAACTTAATTTACATCAAACAATTAATAGCGGAACTGCAAGGCAGTGTATGATAAACAGGGAGTAGCAATAAGTAGAAGCATCTAGCTTAAATATATAGCCCAAAGGGCTTGAATATAGTAGCATATATACATCTACAACAAAGCGAACTGCAAAGCAGTTCAATATAGGGGGGAGACAAAAATGCATAAGCGAAAACTAATAAATCGTTTAATAAAATTACTTATAATAGGACTTATTAATTTTTTCTTTTTATCTGCCCAACTCATCTTCAATGAATTTATGATAGATCCCGAAAATGAGAACACGGGTGAATTTATTGAGGTCTTCAACAACAGCAATTCAGTGATCGACCTCACAGAATACTATCTTTGTGATGAACAGGATACTGACAGAATAATTGCTTTCCCGGATTCACTCTTGGCTCCAGATAATTATGCATTAATTATAGACCCTAACTATGCAGGCGAATATGATGAATTTATACCCACTACAAGTATTCTTGTAAGCATAGAAGATTCTCGCTTTGGCAAATATGGTATTTCTAATTCTACGGCAAAAACTTTTTCTCTATTAGATAAGAAAAGCAATGTTATTGATAGCTATCGCACTGGAACTCCACTCTGGCCACCTTCATGCTATACCATAGAACGCTATAAATTCACTGAAAATGAGTGGCTCTGTTCTTTGTTTAAGCCTGGAACTCCAGGTAGCAAGAATTCTGTCTCGCCACAAAACAAAGAGCTCCAAATCGAGCATATTGATCTATCTATAGAAAGTGATTTTCTTGAAATATCTTTTGAAAGCAGCAATATTGGTTTCGAGACTATTAGTCGGTTTGATTATGAAATAAACATTAGCTTTGACGAAAAATTTGAAAGTATTAACACTAAAATAATGAATACTTTTGAGCAAGATATTGCAGCCGGCGATAGCCTTACTATTAACACAAAAACCAAGCTTTTATGTAAAGGAAATGTTTTTATTGAAGTATGCTTAATACATGAAGAATTCACCGACACATTGAGTCGCTACGCTGACATACCCGTATTAGAAAATGACATTATTATCACTGAATTTGTATCTAAACCCAAGGATAATTTTTCTTGTGAATATTTTGAATTGTTTTCAAAATGCACACTTCCAATACAGATCAGAAATCTTGAGGTCTGGGACCTGACAGGTTCAATAAAACCCGATACATCATTTATATTATGGCCGGATTCCTTAATTGTTTTAGCTCAATCAAGAACATTTCACGATGACTTTCCCTATGTCAAAAAATATATTCACCCTAAAGCATGGCGTAGTTTAAACAATAGCGAAGATATTATATGCATCTCAAATGTATCTTCCCTTTGTATATGTGAGTTGCACTATGATAAAAATTGGAATATTGCTGACGATTGCGCCATGCAACTTATTGACTTTTCCTTAGACTACCGAGATCCCTATAATTGGGAATGCACTACAAGCGGTACTCCTGGTAAAATCAACCAAACTCAACAAGAATTACTTCACCTTTCTTGCTATACAAAGAAGGATTTTTATACGCCTCTTGATACACTTTTTTTAACAATTATAAATGATGGCTTTTTTTCTTGCGAAAACTTCATTATGACTATTAATCAAGATCAGAACATTGATCTACCCTCTTTGTCTCCCGGTGATACATTTATTTTTTTTCCTGACACAAGTTTTTTTATAAGTGAAGGAACACATTCTGTTTCTGTAAACTGTTCAACTTTATTTGATCATTCTATTGACTACTATCGCCCATATTCCGAAGCTCCTTGTTTACTTAATGAAATATTTTTTGATCCTATCGACACCTATGGACAGGAGGAGTTTATTGAAATTGAGAACATGAAAGATACGCTGGATCTTAAAAACTGGAAACTCCAGATCAATAATCGGCGCATTATACTTGAAGGATCTTTAGTAAATTATTACGGTATTCTTTGTAGTAAAAGCTCCTATCTTTCAAATTATTCCTCTGCAATAGCTCTCAGTAATTTTCCCTCTCTCCCCAATTCCGGTGCTGAAGTATATATCTTAGATCCTATGGATAAAATTATAGACTTCTGCGATCTTCGCGATCATTCACAGATCACTGAAGGCCAAAGTCTGGAAAAACAATTTCAATCTATAAGCTCTGAAGATCCCTCTCAGTGGTTCAGTTCTGTTGCTGAAAACGGCATGACACCCAGCGATCGTAATAGTATCACTGCCTTAGAAGCATCTCGTAATTCTATCGGTATTTACCCTGAGATCTTTTCTCCGGGAGAGGATGAGCATATACAATTTAGTATTGACTCTGAATTCGGGCTTAAATTCTGCGAATTATTATGTTTTAATATGGCAGGACAATTGATCTACAAGAAAAAACAAAATTGTTTTTCACAAGCTTCCACTATGATCTTCTGGGATGGAAAACTATCAGATAGGTCTTGGCCTAAAAGAGGTATATATCTTGTGGTGGTATTAATGCATGATCTGGATAACAAAGTTTTCAGAATGAAAAAATCCTTTGTTGTCAAATAACATATCTTTGATAACTATATTAGGCTTTGTATATTAATTTAGCTAAAAAATGGAGATCGTATGAAAAAACTACTAAGCCTATTACTCAGCTTTATTCTGATTTCTTGTGGAGTATCCGAATCCAGTGAGTTTTCAAAATCTATGGAAGTTATTAATGACATTGAATTAGAAAAATATCTTGGAACATGGTACGAATTTGCTCGTCTGGATGTTTCATTCGAACGTGGAATGGTAAATACCAAAGCTAATTATACCCTGCTGAAACCTGATAAAGAAGGGCGCACACAAATTCAAGTGATCAATAGTGGTGTGAAAAACGGGAAGCTTAAAGAAGCTAAAGGGAAGGCTGTAATTCCGGTAAAGGATGAACCTGCTCGTTTGGCAGTTTCTTTCTTTGGTCCTTTTTATGGCGATTACAATATTATCGCTTTAGATACCGAAAATTACCAATGGGCACTAATAGCAGGTGGATCGACCAAATATCTCTGGATTCTCACACGCGAAAAAGAACTTGATCCGGCAATTCTTGCAAGTATAAAAACAAAAGCAGAAAAATACGGATTCGATACGGATGCATTGATCTATCCGCAACAATAATTACCTGTTCCAATTTCTCAACATAATTTGATATCCTATAAATAGCCTCGCTTACATAGCGGGGCTTTTACTTTATACTAAAGTTTTTTTGAATTATAAAAATGCATCGACTACTTGAATCTAGGGCTGTAAACAAAATTACAATAATAAAAAAGGGACGCTCATTTGCGCCCCCAACTTATATTTTTAGTGGTATATTCTGATACGCTTAAACTTGTCCGCAACAGTTTTTATATTTTTTGCCGGAGCCACAGGGACATGGATCATTTCGTCCTACTTTAGGTGTACTGCGTTTAATTGGCTCATTTTTTCCTGCTTTGGGAACACTTGCCTGAGACGGAAGACCGGCATTTGAAGCTTGCGCTCCTTCTGCAAACGCCATGTTCTGGCTTCGAGCTTGAGTAACACGCATTTGTTGTGCCTGCTCAGGCTCATTTTGCAATCTGATATCTGTTCTATACAATAATCGTAAAGCGGTTTTATTAATCTGGGCCAGTAAATGTTGAAATGATTCAAAAGCCTCGGATTTATAGATCAAAAGAGGATCTTTTTGTCCATATGCCTGTAAACCGGCACCTTCTTTGATCTGATCCAAATCGTAAAGATGCTCTTTCCAAAGTCCATCAATACTATTTAAATAAGCCCAGCGTTCAAAATCGCGCATGATCTCGGCAGGATAGAGCATTTTCTTGCGCTCATAAGTTTCTTTAGCTTGCTGGTTAAAATATTCGATCAAAGTTTCACGTTTCATATTCTGATGATCACTGGGAATATCACACATTAATGTAGTTAACATCTCCTGACGCAGATCATCCCAAAGCCAGTTTGCCGGATTAGAATCAGAAGTATGTTCTACCACAACAGAATTGATAAATTCATCCAGCATTGTATGGATCTCATTCTGAAGATTTCCACCTTCTAAAGCATAAGAACGGCGATCGTAAACAACTTCTCTCTGTTTATTCATTACATCATCATATTCCAGCAGATGTTTACGAATACCAAAGTTTCGCTCTTCAACCCGTTTTTGAGCGCGCTCGATCATTTTACTCATCATGGGCATAGAGATAACTTCGTCATCAGGAATTGCGTCTAAAAGTGTGTTACCTCGTAAATTGCCAAATAAGCGCATCAGATCATCTTCCAGAGAGATAAAGAAAACAGATTCTCCCGGATCACCTTGACGACCGGCACGACCGCGCAACTGATTATCAATTCGTCGTGACTCATGCCTTTCTGTACCAATGATCTTTAGACCACCTAATTCTTTTACTTCTTCAGATATTTTAATATCCGTTCCACGACCCGCCATATTCGTAGCAATGGTTATCGCACTTCTTTGTCCCGCAAGAGAAACGACATCTGCTTCCCTTTGATGCTGTTTTGCATTCAACACATTATGAGGAATACCTGCACGTTTTAATTGCTTAGATATCATTTCTGACATTTCAACGGAAATAGTACCGACAAGAACAGGTTGACCTTTTTTAAAACAAGCAGCAATTTCATTGATAATTGCCTGGTGCTTTGCCTGGCGACTTTTATAGATTTGATCTTCCTGATCAATTCTAACGATTGGTTTATTTGTCGGGATAGTCACAACTTGAAGATCATAGATCTCTTCAAATTCATTGGCTTCTGTTGATGCTGTACCTGTCATACCTGCCAATTTATCATACATGCGAAAATAATTCTGAAGTGTAATTGTAGCAAGTGTCTGATTTTCACCCTCAATACGAACGCGCTCTTTAGCTTCAATAGCCTGATGCAAACCATCACTATAACGACGTCCGGGTAAAATACGACCGGTAAATTCATCAACAATAAGAACCTTGCCATCTTTTACCACATACTCGACATCTTTTTCATAAAGCGCATAAGCTCTGAGAAGTTGAGTAATGTTGTGGATCATTTCAGATTTCTGGCCATGCATTTTTTGTAATTCTGCTTTTTTTCTGGCCTTGTCTTCAGATGAAGACCCTTCATCTTCATCAATTCTTACAAATTCATCACCAATATCCGGAATAACAAAATATTCGGGGTCTTCAGGATTCATGACTTTTCTACCATCATCGGATATCACAATTGTATGAGTTTTTTCATCGATAGCATAAAGCAGAGAGTCATCAATTTCATGCAATCGCTTTTCCTGCATATAGAAATTTTCTGTTCTAAATAATTTGTCTTGAATATCTGCAGATTGCATTAATTTTAAAAAACGAGGATTTTTAGGCTCTCCATGTTGAACCTGGAGTAATTTTGTTCCCAATTCCAGTTCATGCTCTTTATCATCGGCTATATTCTGAATTTCATCTAAAAGCTCATTAACTTTTTTCTTTTGTGCCCGAACCAGCTTTTCAACTTGAGGACGCAATTTTTTGTAACGCTCATTAGAATTCGACTGGACAGGACCGGAAATGATCAAAGGTGTACGAGCTTCATCGACCAATACAGAGTCAACCTCATCAACGATAGCATAATAATGTCCACGCTGAACCATATTTTCCTGACGAATAGCCATGTTATCGCGAAGATAATCAAAACCAAATTCATTATTTGTACCATATACGATATCGCAAGCATATTGCTCTTTACGATTTGTGGGCGGCATAGAGTTTAATATTTTACCTACACTCAAGCCAAGAAAACGATAGATCGCGCCCATCCACTCCGCATCACGCTCGGCCAAATAATCATTTACTGTCACAACATGAACGCCACGCTTTGTTAAAGCATTTAAAAATATTGGCATGGTAGCCACCAGCGTTTTGCCCTCACCGGTTTTCATTTCTGCAATATTACCCTTATGTAAAACTTCGGCACCGAGTAACTGGACATCGAAAGGAACCATATTCCATTCAAGCTCATTTCCAAGAACATTGAATTTCTTGCCTAACAATCGTTTGCTCGCTTGTTTTACAATGGCAAAAGCTTCAAATTTAATGTCTTCTAAAACGGCTTGTTCTGCATCGTAGATTAATTTATCCTTTGCCTCACCACTGATATTATTATCCTCGGCATGCTTTTTGGCTTCTTGCCTGCGATCATCAATTAAGGTGATCATTTCCTCTGTTCTTGCACGAAGATCATCATCGCTCAGATCATGCATGGATTCATATTTAGCATTTATTTCATCGGGAATAGATAGGATTTTTTTCAAATATCGGTCCGACGAAGTCCCGAATATTTTTAATAATATTTTTTCAAAAGCCATTTTTATATACCTTATTTTACTGGGGCGATCTCAGGAAACAATATTTTTTCCTCGATCAGATCTTTGTAAATTCTGTCTAACATGCCATTCACAAAAACATGTGATTCATCGGTTGAGAACTCCTTAGCTAATTCGATAGCCTCAGAGATCGTAACTCTAGGAGGAACATCATCCATGTATATCATTTCTGCTATAGATTGACGTAATATAATTTTGTCCATTAAAGTAATTCTTGAGAAAGCCCAATTTTTAGACCGTTTTTTAATACGCTCGTCAAGCTCATCTATATGATGAATGGTTTTACGAATAAGCGTTCTAAAGAATTCCTCATCAAATTCGGGGTTTTCATTCATCTCTAATGTACGCTCTATCACATCATTCAGACTGACATTTTCTTGTTGTAAATATGCGTATAAATGTTGAATGCACAGCATTCGTGCATTGCGGCGTAATTTTTTCATATATGGGGGGTCCTTTGACTAGTCTTATAGGCGATAAAGCTCATTTTCAATGATATTCTCATAGCGTGTTAATATAATATCATTTACATCCTAATTACAAAGAAATTTGAGGATATTTTTCCGATTTATACCTAAAGAATTATTATCAAGATAAATAAATTAAAACATCCCTTTATCATCTATTTTACTTACCTTAGCATCTGTTGTCAGCACTAGCACTAAAAGGATAAAATGTGAAAATCAGCTCAACTATACTTGCAGCCCTTCTTTGCCTCTCTTCATTATATGCGGGCGAATTCTTTGATGATTTTTCATATAAAAATACTCTTGATCCAAAATTAAATGAACATGGCTGGACAATTATAGATGGTATAGACTCTCCACCACGAAATGCCCACTATAAAAAAACTTATGTCTCTTTTGAAGAAGACCCTAACGATATAAACAATAGCTTTATTACTCTGAAAGCCAGTTGCAGACACAGCGTTGAAAGTATGCGTTTATCACGAATAGAATCTGATTTGAGATTTTTTGAAGGTACTTATGCAACTCGTATTCATTTTGATAATCAACTAAGGAAAACTAAAGACGGAAACATACAGGCTTTTTATACAATATCCTCATCACTTACTGAGGGAACAGCAGAATACTCAGAATGTGATTTTGAATATTTGCCTTATGATGTTTGGAATAGACAAGGAAAAACAAAGCCAGCTTTTTATTTAACATCCTGGGAAACTTATATAAGCGAGCAAGGCCTCGAAGATTTTGCTCAATATAGTGATCATAAAAGGCTAAAAGGTTGGCACTTGATTGTTATTCAAATTATGAACGGTCAAGTTACTTACTATTTAGATAATAGTAAAACACCGCTTGCCACACTGAAAATATCGGATAAAGGCTCGGATACCTATCCTGAATCTATCATGAAAATTGCATTTGCAAACTGGATAACAAAAACAAATCCCAAAAAGAATACACATCGCTCATCTACCATAAAAGTTGACTGGGTTTATCATATAGAAAACCAAGCCCTGTCATTAAATGAAGTCTATCGCAGAGTTCGTTTACTGCAAAAAGACGATATCCGATTTATAGATAGCTTAGACGACTAATTTTTACTACTAAGTAGTCATATCCGCTTTTCTGACCTGGTTGAAAAAACACATTATTCAGAGGTCTTTTTCCGTTTATACTCTTTTTCAAGGTCAACCCGCTTACAATATTCCGAGTCCCAACTTTTATAAAATTTTTGTGACACACGAGTGGCTAGTTTTTTATTTTTTACAATAATCCCAATATTGCGGCCTTTGTAAAAATAGCTTTCTGACCAATTGGATGTACCCAGCCAAAATTCTTTATTATCGATCACCATAAACTTACAATGTTCAACACGAGCAAATCCCACATACCCAGTACTTGCTTCGGGGATAGTAGAAAATTTAATATCAATATTTGGCACAGAATGTAAAGACTTAATATTTTCAATACGGGGAGAATAAAAATTCCAGTCTGACAGGATCATTTCAACTTTTATGCCACGGGCAGCCGCAGATCGCAAGGCATTATCCAAAACATTATAAGGCTTTCCGCGTGATTGCAGAGAGTAACTCAACAGTTGGATCTGAATTTTTTCTTTTGCTTTTTCTATCATTTCAAGAAGCTGCGTCTCGTCCCAATTTTCTTTATGGTATATGATCTTGGGATTACTGGCTGTTGGAATCAATAAACTTTTTCTGTGTTTTTTGTCTCGTTGCGAAACTCGATATTTCTTGTCTGAAAACTCAATATTTTTAAGTAAAGAATCCGTATTTGCATTTTCCGAAGACAATAACCAGTCAAGCTCGAAAAGTTCATTGTAGAATTTTGTTAATGATGCATTATTAATTCTTATACCTAATTCGTGTATATGTGTTAAAGCTCGCCAGTCAAAATTTTGCGATCCAATAAAGATCTCTTTTCCATCTACAATAAAATATTTGGCATGTAACACGCCACCTGTGATCTCACTTAAATTATAAACATGCACATCAATATTTTCATGCTCCTTTAGTTTATCAGCCGTCTCGGGATAAGTTTTATACATATTGCCATCGACAATAAAGCGGACTTTTACACCTCGATCAGCCGCCTCATATATGGCATTTAATATTGGGCTCAAAGATTCACCCTCTTTATGAGAAATATAGAACTCACCAAAATCCAAACTTTTCTTGGCAGAAGAGATCATCTCAATCCACACTTCAGACGTATTGCGAATATCTTCATTGTCTAAGCTTGTTTCTATTGGAATGCTTTCAACGAGTTCAATCTGGCTCATTCCAAACATTGTCACCGCAATTAACAGTGAGAGCAAAATTATAATAATGTGTTTCATGTCCGTTCCTTTATATTTACACTTTACAACTGCCAATACCATAACATTAACTATTTAAACTTCAAGTTTTCAACATTCGATTCTTTTTCTTACAACAATCAATAAGGCTATTTGAAGTAAAAACGCAATGCCATTTGTCATCCAAATGGCCAGTGCATAAAATCTAATTCCATATAAAGCCCAAAATAAAAATATAAAAATACAACCGACAACAAATACCATTGATAGGCTACTTTTTTCGTCGCTTTTAAACTCTTTATAGAGTTGAATAAACAATACAAAACAGGCTGATAGTCCCGCAATAATTCCAATTGTTTCAAATATAGTCGCAGGAATAAAATCAAGAAAAGTCATTTGCGTATCCTTATTTAGTTTGTTCTCCCCAGTATAAAACATTTTGAGGGGAAATAAAAGAATGAATAGATAATCAATAATGTGACCAGGGTCACACTTGAATTTCCCTACTTGATTAATGAAAAAATATTTCCTTAATTTATGTATGAAACGAAACTCAAATTCAAAAACAATGCGTCTACGTGACTGGGATTACACTTCAGAAAGCATATATTTTGTTACAATTAGAACATATCAAAAAGGGAAGATATTAGGTCAAATAATTAATGGAAAGATGCATAAAAACCTAATTGGTCAAATTGCTGAGAAATACATTAAAGAATTATCTGAACATTTCAAAAACACTAAAACGCATGCTTATATTGTTATGCCGGACCATGTTCATATACTATTAGAAATTACCAAAAAAAGTTACGATAAGCCACATCATGGTGTGGCTCTACAGCATACAACCCTATTAAAAGCATCACGCCATGGCGTGATGCGACAAGAAAAAAACACATCAGTAGCGCCACGCTATAGCGTGGCGGAATTTGATATTAAACGCCCCTCAAAGGGCTCCTTGTCTATCATAATAAATCAATATAAAGGTGCTGTAAAACGGTACTGCAATAATAACAATATTGAATTTAAATGGCAGAATAAGTTCTTTGATAGAATTATACGTGACGAGAATGAACTAAAGAACACTATAATCTATATCCACAATAATCCTAAAGACTATTGGAGAAAATACAATTTGGAAAAGAGGCACGGCTAAGCGTGCCTCATAATTAATTATCTCACCAATACCATTTTCTTGGTTTCGCTAAAATCGCCTGCTGTCATTTTAACAAGATATACACCAGATGCAACTTGCGATCCATTTACATTTGTAGCATCCCAAACAACTTGATATCGCCCAGCTTCGCGATATCCATCTATCAAGGTCTTAACCAGTGATCCACGAATATCATAGACTTTCATGCTGGCATTGACAGCGTCAGGAATTTCAAATGCAATTGTTGTTGTAGGATTAAATGGGTTTGGATAATTTTGCGACAAACTGAACTCTTCAGGTACAACAGCAATTGAAACAGGTCTCGCAACCATTGTCCCAATTAAACGAATAAAGAAAACATCATTACTTGGCGACCATTCGCTACCATAGTAAATCCAAGAAACACCCGGATCATAATCATAAGGATCATAGCTTAGTTGAACAAGCGTATCTTGAGGCATAAACTCAACAAGAAAATTATTTGAAGCTTCTACAGATGAAGAAACATTAAAAGCATACCATCCTTCTTTAATCGCAGTAATTAAACCCGTTGTAAACTGAGGAATAATATCCCCATTCGTTGAAAAGCTTGATAATCTGAGTTTATATTTTCCAGGCTTAGCAATATGAACTTTGATTTGTTCAACATTCAAAACCGAATCCTGGAAATAAAATTCATTCGCAAACGAGTTACCCGGATACCACCAATATGAATAATACAAAGCGCCTGTATCGAATGCATATTCATTAGACATAAGCTTAAGACCACCTTTGACCCTTTCTTTATTGGAAGACTGACTATTTCCTTTATTGTAAACCGCTTCCACATAGTATTCTCGTTCTTTTCCAAGGTAGGTATCCCAATCTACAAATGACGAGGATCTGACATATCCCAAATAATCAAAATACAACTCTCCGGTAAATCGGCCATAAACTTCGTAACCCTGCAATACAGGTTTAGGTTCTGCCAATACAGATGGTGCCAATTCTTTTGTGATCATTGGCAAAACACAAGCTTTGACAGGTTTCTCTTTTGGCATATCCATAGCACCTTCAGGGGCTTCCGATGCCATTTGCATTGAACTTCTTTCTACAGCATCAATTTGAGTAAAGTTGTTAATTTTTACGGCAGATCCATTGGGCGCAGATGCAAACTTCATAGGCTTTTCATTTGGTTTCGCATTCGGGTCTAAAATCATGGCCGGTGCGTTTTCAAAGAGATACATATCATCGATATACCAGGTTTCGCCGTACCAGTCCGACCATTCAATACCGTTCCACAACCAACCGGCATATGAATGGTAGCGGAAAGCAACACGGACGGATTGACCAATAAACTGGCTTAGATCAACCGTGACCCATTGCCAACCTTCGGGTACGGGATAGATGCTTTTTACAATTGTAGATGCTGACTCATCAATTGATGTACTAAATGCAACCCTAATTTCATTGGGTGCATTATCCATTTCCGACCACCAACCCATTTGCCAAAAACCAATCAAATGGTGGCTTTCTGTGATCTTGATAAAAGGCGAAAACATCCAGGATTCCTCTTCCTGATAGTCTTCTGGAGCTGTTTCATAAGAATCAACACCTATACACTCATTTCCGTTTGGCGTTTTAATTCCAAATCCTGATGGCATGGGCGCCTTAGTCCATTGAGTCCAAAAATCATTATCAGCAGTAAAATCTTCGTAAAAACCATCTAAATCGAAGTCCATGTATATATTATCAATCGCCCAGATTTCACCATTGGTGCTTTCATAGACAAAAGCCAGATAAAATGTTTTCCCATAGTTTTTTGAATATTTTAAATCTATTTGTTCAAGCGTCCAATCTTCCGGCAGATCTTGGCTGGACCAAATGTTTGTGAAATCACTGGGGGCTGTTCCTGTCCAGGAGATCATCACCTTATTGGGTGCATTATCATAATCGGTATAGAATCCCTTGTGCCAAAAATTCAACACGCCGCCCGTTGTACCATCGATGGTAATAGGATTGGTGACCAGCCATTCTTCTTGGCGTTCATTGGCATCTCCATAAGTACAATAAGCAATGGCATTATCGCCGCTGTACCCAGATTTCCACGTTGCTCCTTTTTTATTATCACCGCGGTTGTAGATCTTCCAATCGACAGGAATACCATGGCTAAAGGTTTCTTTTGACAGTGTAGAATCATAGCGTGGCGGTTCCCAGGTCATATAAGCGGCGCCATATAGCGTACTATCTGCTTGAGCAAGATTCGTGACAATAGGCAGGACATTTTCAGTTCTAAAAGAATAGTCTCCCGAAAAGAATGGTCCGTTACCGTAGCGATCATATCCACCGACTCGATAATGATAAGTGGTATCTTTAAATAGATCATACATTCTAATTGCATTTGTTAGCGATGCTTCGGCTGTTGTAAACGCTAAAGTATCCGTGTAAGTACTTGTTAAACCCCATTGAATAATGGCAGTGGAAGGTTCATCTGTTTCCCACCAAACTGAGGCTTCATGATCATGAATTCGATATGCTGTTGGTGCGGCTACTAGGACGGGCGGATCATTGTCAGCCCCTGTATTAAACTGTAAAGTATCGCTCATCACAGTATCAACCCCGGCTATAGTCGATGCTACACCGTAGTAGTATGTTTTATTAGCCTCCAGCCCTTCAATAAGAACACGGTGATCTTTTGTATAATCGTCTTCTAACGTATCTTTTTGTATGATTTCATAAAATCCATCAACCCCCCACACCAATCTCGTATCCGAATACAAGTTTGTTTTCCATACCACTTCCGCCGCCCACGAACTTTTAACATTTACATCCGGCCCTTGGGTGAATTTAAATTCATTAACGATCTCAGTTCTTGGTGGATAAAAATAATGCGTGTTTGTTTGACTGCCATAATATAATGAAGCTGCAATCGCATAGTCAGTTACATGTAATTCGTCCATACGTCCGGGTTTTGTCATCCAGTTTAATGCGTCGCTATATATAATTTTAAACTCATGACCATCCCAGGCAAAAGCGGATGTTGGGGTAGAATGATAACCCTCAAAGGCATAAGAATTACTAAAGCTTGTTGTATTCCACTTATTCAAGAAAGGAGAAAACATATGTGCCTTTGCATAATTCGCACCCGAGGAGCCATCTTCGATAGCCATCATAATTCTATCATCCATTTGCACGCCCGCTAGCTTAGTATAGTACATACTCACGATATCATCTGACCACTCGGCATCGATACCATTAAATGCTTTCATATATCTTGTGCTGGTATTATACCAATCACAATAGGGAATCAAAGCACAAAAATCAGATGTAAACACACCGGTAATATCATTTGACCTGAACTCAAAAGTATCCCAAGCATCTTTAAGTGCAGAATATCCATTCGCTTTCCATTTATCGGTCCCATTTAATTGTCCAACCCATTCCAAGAATATTGCGGTATGTCCACTTGCTGACAAGTCAAAACGATTATAGGGAGCAACAAGCATAGGCGCATTCCACTCACCTTTTATGCCGTTAAAAACATGTAATTTATTGTTCACATCTGTCCCACCTCTTTCATGGACATAGGCCGCTTTAGCAGCTGCCGCCACCACAAAATGATCTCCGGGATTTTGAATGTTTAATGTCTGAATGCCATCAGCTTGGGAAGAATATGCCCAAAGAGTTGCTGCCCATGGTTGTCTTTCTTTCCACGCGATCATGAGATCTTCAAACATTAATAAATTATCAATACCTGAGTGCGCATCAATGTAATCAGGTAGCCATTCGCCGGTGAAATTATTAAAAACATATCCCTGCCAAGTATCCTTATAACGACAACCTTGAATAATGAAATTATCTCCAAGCAGGGGATCGTCAAGATCCCAACTAAAAGGCGTTTTCTTTATTTTCCAGTCATTATCACCGGTACTGTAAGTATAGATATAATCATTGTGATAATGATACTCCTGAGCTGCGACAGCAAAATGATCGTTTACTTTAATTGTAAGCTCGTCTTCATATGAGAAACGATTTACCTGTCTCAAATGACTTGCTAAGTAATCAAGTTGAACCCAATCATGTAGTTCAAGATCATAGGCCTCTAGTCCAACATTAGTACAAATTGTATCACCTTGTCCATAAAGAAGTATTCCTAGGCTGTCAGAAAAGTCAGTTGCAATTACATGCCATGGATCATTACTTGTTGCGGACTGCCCCGACCAACTATCTCTTTCGGCATCATAGGTTCTAATCCAATGATATGTTGAATCGTCGCCCCAAACAAAAGCAATATTATTGCCCACCGCAAAACCTGTTGGTCGTGGAATATCACTATCTTTAGAAGAAAAGCTTCCCGTAGCTCCATTGAATGTCCAAGCTTCATAACCCGTATTTCTTTTACCAAGGACTAAACCATTATCACCTTGCATCATACAGGTATAATCTTCAGCTGGAAAAGAGATCAGCTCGCTTGACCACTCTCCGGTGACAGCAGAATAAAACATGATCACATCATTTCCGGATGGAAAATCTTTTATAAAAATAGCGCCCAAAGGACCCTTTGCTGCACGAATAATATTTGTAAATGAATATGGCGCTGTATTTAGATCCCCGGTTAAAAGTGACATGGCTTGAGGATTCCCTGAACTCGGAATATCTATACGATAAAAATCAGATTGAATGCGACCAAAAATATTTAGTGAATAAATATCATTGTTGTTATTTGGATCATCGCAATCTTTTTTAAGAAGAATTGCCTCACCATCAGAAAAATCTACTAATAGAAAATCGTCAGTTGATGGTGTTGAACGGAATTCGGTGGATGTTTTAAGATCATAGCCATAAAGATCATAATCCGTATCGGCGGATGAATTTCGTTTATCTTGCCATAAAATAATGTTGTCATCAATTCTTACTGTCGATTGTTCTGCGACATTTGTACACACATCGAAGGCGCCACCATCATCGCTTGTACCAAACAATTCATCAGGTCCCATATCGTAGGCACGAATATTTCCTTCATCACTTAGTGTTTTTTCAACCCACACAATATAGCGACCATCAACCTGATAATTTCCATACCTGTGCCCCGTAGTGCTTAAAGTCCCGCTAAGGTCATCCGCTGTTCCATGCACACCATCCGCTCCAAGACTAAATACTTTTAGATCAGGTGTATAAGTGGCTCTATCTGTATATGTATAAACGACAGTATTTCCATTTGTCCTGGGTCCACCAAAATTATCATAATTATATCCCCAGTTTCCAGCCGT